>NZ_JPDP02000041.1:115181-570947 GCF_000732685.2 Sphingomonas sp. STIS6.2 | reverse complement strand
CCGCTGCTCGTGCCGCCACCAGCGCTGACCCGCGAAGCCACCGACATCGCGTTTGCCGCGTCGAGCGTGGCGGAGGGCGACCGGATCGCGCTGTACTACTCACTGGAAGACCGGATGCTACGGCGGGCGTTAATCAGACGATATGGCGGTTAAAGAATTGAAAGCCGTAAGTGTAGATTGCGAGTCTGCGTCGTCCGCAATGACCCAAACCCGGTCGCTTGAGCCGCTTCTACAGTTTACCGAAACCGGCCGCTCGTTCAGGTGACTGTTACACAGGCCCGACCGCGCCATGCGAGCACCGATGCCACGTCACCAAGCCCGTTGAGCCGGCCCCGCACGACCTGCTAGTACTAGCCGATGGCCTATCCTGTATCTTTTGATCGCGAGGAACTTCATCTGGAAGCAGCCGCCGCCTTCGATCGCGACGGGCGCAGGGTGAAGGGTTTATTCGAACGGCAAGCGCCCTATCAACCGTTGGCGGAGCCGTTCCCAACGCGCCGCCAGCCGGAGACGGTCCATGTGCTGTCGAGCAGCCCCGTATCGGCGCGCGTCGACTATGCAGGCCGCACAACCGGCTGGTCCTTCGCCGAGGCTGGCAGCGAGCATGTTTTAACTGGCGAGGGCTACCGCGCGCTTCGCCTGCTGGTCGAGCGCGTTCGTAAGAAGCCGCCATTCGACCGCGGTTTCGGCGATCGGTTTCTCGAAGAGGCAATCGCGACCTGGTGCGCCGCCGGGCACCAGGGCGAGGCGCCGGATTCCCTCAGCACCTGTCTGCTCGACCGCTGTTCTGAAGCATTTGCCGAGCACGTCTATGTCGTGCCGCTGAGCTATGTCGAGATCGAGACCGACGTCGCGCTTGCTGATATCCGGTTGATTACCGTCCCGAACGCATGGTTCGAGCGGGCGGCCGACGATGCTCGCGCGCGTCACCCTGAAAACCCAGACGCGGGAAAGGAGAACAACAAATTGGCCCGCGAATTTGGCAATCTTGCTGGCGTCGAGGTGCGCACTGCGGGCGAACGCCGCTACGCGCGAGATCGCGCGATCGCGCTGGCCGGGGAGGCAGCCGCAGTGCTGCGATTTATGTCGCCGGCGGCGATCTCATCCACTGTGTCGAGTCCGGTCCAGCCTTACGGTGAAGCGCACTTGCCGCAATCGGTCCTGCTGCGCGTGAACGATAACAACCTCGTGGGTTATGACTGCGAATGGCACCATGCTGGGCTCGCGATGTGGAAGCTGGCGGCCGCGGACATTGATCGGCTAGCGCGAGGCCCGCTCTCAAACCTCTCGCGATTCTTCGATGGCAGCGCACTCAGCGACTATGCCGCGCATATCCGGCCGGCATTCTTCGGCTTCTGCCGCGCAATCGGACGCCACGACCGGGTCGAGCGGCTGGTTGGCACGATCAGCGCACTCGAGCGGCTGCTTCTACGCGACGGAACCGAGCCCTTGCAGCACATGGTTGGCGAGCGGCTCGCCTTCCTGATCACACTGGCGGTGGCGGACCGAAGACAGGCTGTTGCCGACTACAAGGCCGCCTATGCCCTCAGGTCGCGAGCCGTTCATCATCTCGGCAGCATCGAGAACGAGGAAGTGGCCGACCGACTTTTCCGCCACGCCTTTCTCGGGTTCCATCAGGCGATCCGGGGGATGTCGATCTTTACGACGCACGCTGCCTTCCTCGACGCGATCGATGTCGTGAAGTTCGGTGGAGAGTTCGGGAACGCGGGAAACTAGGGACGACGCGTCGACGCTGTAGGCTTAACCCGCCTATCCGGTTTGCGGGCGGCTAAATGGCCTGTGCGAGTGCATAGGTGCCTTATTGCCCGCGACTTGGAGAATGCCAGCTTCTTGTTGGCGTTGGACCCAGTTCCGGCCCTTACAAGGCTGCCGCGTCCTCTTCCTAATTCGGCGCCTGCTCAGGAGGGCCGCCGCATGCCATCTTCGTCGTTGTAACGCGGTGATGCTCCCGTTAGCTACCATCCAAGAGGGGCCGCGCTGATGACGATCCGAGACATGCACAGCGACAAAATCGTTAGCGGCGTTCTTGCCTCCGGTGAGCGCGGCCGAACCTACCGGCTACTATGCTCGCGACTCTCATCCGTCGAACTCGCCGAAATTCGCAACGCTCTGGATGTTCGAATTGAGGGCAGTCGGATTGAGACTGCCAGCTGGATACCAGGCGCGGACTGGCGGGATACACCGTACCAGTCGATCTATGAGAACGGTGCACGGATGAACCCAGACCTCGCTGCGCTCATGTTCGGCTTGATCGTGTGGGAGGCGTTTGAGCGTCACGAGGAAGATTGGTACACCGAGCGCTTCAGCATGGGCGGCGAAGAGGACCGTTTTCGCGTGTACTTTAAGCCCGGCGGCTGAGCCGAGCAGACCCACTTGTGGACGGTCGCGGGCTCCCTCCGCCTTCACAACTTCGGCCGTTGGTTCATGTCGAGTAGCGCGGGTCGAAACGGCTTGGTTTGGGACGAAACCGTCGTTCCCAAGCGGCCTGTCGAATGACCGGTGTCACCAGAACCCGACAATCCACGCGCTGTTAACGTGCCGGGCATTGCGATAGGAACTGGACCGATAGCTGTCTGACCGGATTCCGGAGCAACACCTGCGATTGCTGACGTTCCAAGGGACGGCTGATCACGCGACAAACTCCCACCCTGGCGACGCCGAGTTGCGTCAGATTTGAGACGCTTCACGCCGACGGTGAGGTTGGACGGGACGCGATGACGCGAGTGTAGCAATATCTCTAAGCGATATGCACGTGCGGCAGATGTTGGAAATGCGCACCTGTCAAACCCTGAAATGATGCACCAGTGATGATCAGTTGCGCCCCAGCATAAGCTTCCTGGGCAAGCATATTAATAAACGGCTGAACTATGAAATTTTCTTTGTCGCCGATTTTCTCGCCGAGGAAGTCGCCGGGCACGTCGATCACGACAAGACCCGGATAATGGGCCCCTTTAACCGTCGACAACGTGAGCAGACCATAGTGATATGCCATAAGAAAATAAAGGGAGTCGGTTCCGCCCAGTGCCTTTGACCAAAGGCGCCGACCCACGAGGATCCGAAATGTCCCAGACGATAGCTCGACGCGAACCCGATTATGTCGCCACGTATTTGGTTGAAGGTGATTCAGCGCCTCGAGATAGGCGTTCATTCCGTCCTCGAGATGCGCTGCTGCGGCATCGAAATCGACCGCGCGGGCTGAAGCCGCCACACTTGTCTCGAGCGGCTCGATCAGTTTCTCCAACCGGACAATCTCGCTCGTTAGCGAAACGCCGACATCCAGCGCGTCGCTCACGCGAACAAGCTGCCGTTCGCGTTCGTCGAGCTGTCCGCGCCTCATATCGACTGCGCCAATGCGATCATCCGCGAGCGCGGCAATCACCGACCGTGCCGGCCTGAGCTCCTGATCGATTTCGACCAGCTCCTTTTCGGCCGCGGCTGCGTCCGCGGAGAGTTTGTCAGCCTCTCGCGAGATCACCGCCAAAAGCTCATCGGCCTCAGCAAGCTCTCCGGCAAGACGGTCACTCTCGAAGCGCAGCCGAACCGCCCCCATGCCATCAATGATCGGTTCGGCCGGCAGATGCTGATGACATAGGAAGCAGTCAGCGCTGTGTTCTGACAATGTCTTCACCATCTGGTCGCAGGCCGGGCAATGCGTGATCCGCAAATCCGAAAGGATGGCACCGGCATCCGCGGCGCGGGTCATTCGCTCGATCTCTTCCGCCAGATCGCTGCGATAACGCTGAAGCTCGCCGAGCCGATCGCTCACCTCGTTCCGGCGACGGCTGAGATTTTCAATCTGCACGGACGTCGCTGCGCGCTGGACGCCGAGCTCGGCAACCCGGCTCCGTTGCCCGGTGGTTAGCACGGCACCGGCCGTCTGGGAGAGCAATATGTCGCGCTCGGCGAGGAGGCTCTGGCGCTGATCCTCCAACCGCTGCTGCGCAGCGGCAATAGTCACCGTGCTGACATCAACCTGGATGTCACCGTCGGCTAGGAGCTCGCGCGCTAGTTCGTTAAGGGTGAGCGCATAATTCTCGCGTCGGATCTTCAACCGCTCGACCTGCAGCTTATACTCGACGAGCGTTCCATAGTCCTCGCTGAAGACATGTTCGGCGAGACCGGCAAATTGGAGGATGCAGGCGAGTTGTTCGGCTTCAGGCTGGCGGTCGGCAAGGTCTGTCCAGAAGCCCTGCCGCCGGTAGATATGGCGCAGCAGCATACGGAAACTAAGCTCGGGCCAAGTCTGGCCCGACATCGGATTTCCTTTGGGAAAATGCAGCAGCGGGATGCCGAGCTTTTCAAAGAGCCAATGCTGGAATTCCTTCGCCAGCATAGGCTCCTGATCGACGTAGATCTTGCCCTTGCCGCCCGCTTCCTTCCAACGGCGCGAGATCCAGAACGTCTCCTCGCCGACCCGGATCTGTGCAGACGCCGCATCATATTTTGCGGCGAGGCCTTGATCCTCATCGTCTTCGAAGGGATCCGCGCCGGGTTCGCCGAACAGATAGTCGAGAGTCTCGAGCCATTTGGTTTTGCCGGTGTTCGGGCTCCCGACGAGAAGATTGACACCGTCCTCGAAGAGCAGGCGCTCGGGAGCGCCCGTGGCCAGGCGGCGGTTCAGCGAAATGATGGAAAGAAACGCCGTCGTCATTTTTGGATCACACGCCCCATTTCGCGCTTGCCGACTTCGGCGTCGAACAGTCGATATATAAGGTCTTTGAGATAGGTACCCGACTTCGCCCCGAACACAGACTTTACCGTTTTCAGCCGGGCGATGAGCGGCTCAAATGAGGGACGCTCCGCCAGTCTTTGCGTCGATTCCCTGCCAAGCGCCGTCAGGCTGATCTGATAAGACTTCTTATCCTTGATGACGGTGATCAGTTGCTTCGCCTCGAGATGGGCAAGCACATGGTAATAGCGCTTGTCCCATGGACCATAATGGTGGCGCACCATCGATGCTTCGACGGCCCGATCCGCGCCGACTGCAGCGGCGTCTGGAGCATCTGTCTTCGAGACGGCCGCGCGCGCGACGTCGAAGAAATCCGGATAGCGCGTGAAGAAATCGAGTTTTGCCATCTTGGTTAGTCCGTCGATGCGGCCGGCCGTCCCGCATATCTTCACGAGCAGCAAAAGGCGTGCGGCGTGGAATTCAAGAATATCGTCGGCGGCGAGAGGCAGGCTCGCAGGCTGGGTGCCGAGGCGGGAGAGTGACTTCATGCGACCGGCGGCTCGAACCGAAGCAGGCAGCGATCAGCGATGTCGTAGAGACAGCCCTTCAGATAAGCGGACTGATCGGGGAGTTCCGCCGGCCGCTCGGCGTTGATGATGTCCATCTGCTCGACGCAACGCGCATGAAAGCTCGCGCCGTCCGCAACAAGGACGCCCGACATCAGGCGGGTGCGGAGGGACATCGCGTCCGATTTGACGCGGCTCTGGACCGCACGTGTTTCGTCGGTTTCCATATAACGGGATGAACGGACCAGCGCGCCGTAATCGCGGCGCAATTCGACCGCCAACTCGATGATATCGTCGGAAATCCCGACGGCGGAAAGCTTTTCAGCCAGTTTCCCGCCTGACTTTTGCGCGGCGCCCTCCCCAATCTCGCGCAATTTGCCTCGCCACCATGCTACGATCGTCTCGCGAGAAATGATCTTGCGCAATCGGTGCGGCGTCCAAAGCAGATCGCTGGCTGTTTTCGCGACGACCCGCAGTTCCTCGAGCAGGGTCATGACCTGTTCGATCAGCAACATGCAGCCGGCCGCACTAGCGAGCAGAAACAGGCGCCGCTGGTTGCCCTGGACGACGGTCTGATAGTCATGCCGTGCCTCCCAGCGGCAATGGGTCAGCCAGTAGGAGGAATCGGCACCTTTTGGGGATTTGACGTCCGGAAAGCGCCGGTTGAGTTCAGCGAGGAGCGCGGCCATCGCTTCACAGGTGAAGGACCGGAACTCAGACTCGACCGCGTAGGTCAGAGGCTCGAGCGGGCTCGCCGGCGACCGCAGTGTGACGATGCGAAAACGTGCGGCTTCAGCGTGACAGTCGCGTGCGAGCGATCGTTCGAACAGCGAGCTGGCGGGCGTCTTCTTCTTCTCGCACAGCGTCGCGACGGTCCAGAGTTGATCGGGCTTCTCCGCCTTGACCTGCACATATTCAGCGATCCGGACGGTGTCGGTATCGGTCGATCGCACGAGAACGAGATCATCATGCGTTTCGAAATGGATCTTCAACAAGGTCGGATCGCCGATCATGTCCATCAGGAAGCCGACGGCGACCTCATCCTGGTAGCTGAAGCCGCTGCGCGCGATCGGCCCGCCCTCTTCGGCAGGGCCGGCATCATCGATGGAGGGCCACACGATCTCCTTGGCCAGGGACTCTGCCGCCGGTTCCGTCACGCTAAGACAGCATATAGCTGTTTAACCGGCATCCTGATGGTCATCTGTCGCCGCCACATATCAAAAGCTCCAGTGGATCGCGGCATCATTCCGCAAGTTCTGCATTGGCAAGCCGCCCGGCGTGTTGCGCAGCGTATAGCGATGCGCGTGCGTTGGACAGCGCAGTCTCAGCCTTGATCGTGTCGAGGGTGCTGATCGCCGCGGGCTGCGTAAGCTTGCTGACGGATCGCTTCGGAAAGCGCCTTTGGCAGCTTTTATCTGGAGCGGACGACCCGGTGGCCGAGCTGAATGACTGACCGTGGTCGCTAACTGTCGGCAGTCAAAACCGATTGCCTGCCCCCGAACCACGTCTCTCAACGGCTGCTTTACCGCATCTGTCTATATGCCGACACCATCGTCGCCGACATGACCGTCCGGCACCGGGCCTCGAAACGGTCCGGACACAGGATGCCTTGGTCGACGCCGGTCTCGTCCTCGATGGCAATTAAGAGCTGCCCTTGGCGCTGCCGGGCTTCTGCCGGACGAGGATCACGCCCGCCACGTCGACGTGCAGTCCGTCCCTGATGTTGGCGACGTCCTTGCATGGTCGTACGCGGCAGCGGTCAGTTCCTCCCGCAGAGAGGACATCGGATGGGTGTGCAGCGGGAACTGAGTGGTGCGGTCTCGACCACCTCCCGCCCTGCGGTCATCGGCGCAAGTTGGACGAAGGCTCGACGCGCTCTGGGCTGAAGCCATCTGCGGTTTCAACGCACGTTTTTAGAGGCATACCGGGAGGCGATGCGATCGCGTGATCCCGGATGAGACAGGGGTCGCTGTAGCAATTCAGCCACGCCTTTTACAGTTGCCATGGGCGGCTCGACGGCTAAGTTCCAATTTGGCTCGCGGACAGATTTTTTGTCGCGTTTCGCGACACGTGAAAAGAATGTGCGGGAGAATTGCTCCTGCGGTCCATATGGGCAATCTCTGAGGGCCTTACGCCTGCGAAGGAGTGTCCGCGAGCCGATGGACTGATGGCGGGGACCGTGAAGAGGATCGACGACCTAAAGATGGCGACATCGCTCACCGATGTCGCACTGCTGCTGGGATTCCATCCTAAGGCCTTCGCATGGGTGATTTACAAGCAGCAGCCCAGATACACCGTGTTCGAGATTCCCAAGTCGCGGGGCGGAACCCGGACGATCAAGGCGCCGGAGCCGAAGCTCAAGAACGTCCAGGCTAGGCTGGCGGAACTGCTCCAGGACTGCATTGCCGACATCAACGAGGCGCGATCGCAGAAGGAGAAGCTGTCTCACGGCTTTCGACGCGGTCACTCGATTATCACCAACGCCTATCAGCATCGTAGCCGTCGCTTCGTCCTCAACGTCGACCTCGCCGACTTCTTTGGGACCATTAATTTTGGACGGGTGCGCGGTTTTCTGATGACTAACAAGCACTTCGCGCTCCACGAGCGCGTTGCAACGGTCCTCGCGCACATCGTGTGCTATGAAAACAGTCTGCCTCAGGGAGCGCCAACATCCCCAGTCGTCTCGAACCTCATCGCGCACATCCTCGACGTGCGGCTGGCCAAGCTCGCCCGACGCTTCGGGTTGCACTACACTCGCTATGCCGATGACCTGACGTTCTCGACCAACGGCCGCGCCTTCCCGGAAGAGGTCGCCGCAATAGATGCAGGAGGGCAGTGGATCGCCGGCCCCACACTGAAAGGCGTGATCCAAAGAGCCGGTTTCGAGCTCAACCCCGTCAAGACTAGGATGCAGCTGCGGCAGTCACGGCAGGATGTTACCGGACTGATTGTAAACGAGAAGGTCAACATCCGATCGGAATACTATCGGGATACGCGTGCTAAATGCCACAGGTTGTTCAAGACCGGCAAGTATCAGATCAAACAGACAATCTGTAAGGACGACGGCTCGACGGTTGTTGAGGATGCCGATGGGACGCTCGATCAGATGGAAGGCGTGCTGAGCTTCATCGACAGCGTCAAGCGGCACAAGCAGGTCGTCGAGCGCGACCACAAGCTCTCAGGCGTCGAGAAAGTCTACAGGGCCTTCCTGCTCTATCGACACTTCTATGCGCCATCGATGCCAACGATCCTATGCGAGGGTAAGACAGACAACATCTACGTCCGGTGCGCGATCCAGGCGTTCGCCGACGACTACGCGAAGCTGGCCGACAAGAAGGGCGAAGCGGTCTCGGTCAAGGTAAAACTGTTCAACTATTCCGACCACACGAAGCGTCTGCTCGGCATCGCCGGGGGCTCGGGTCACTTCAACAACCTGATCAAGGAATACCGCAAGAATCTGACGCCGTTCACCGCGCCTTATGCAGAGCGGTTTCCGGTGATCCTCCTAATTGACAACGACGCTGGGGCCGACGGCATTTACAAGGTCGTGCGAGCCATCACGAAGGGCACATGCGATGGAAAGGATCCGTTCTACTTCATCGGAGACAACCTTTATATCGTCCCGACCCCTCTGACCGACACGGGGGCTGCGACGATGATCGAGGATTTCCTTCCTTCGAAATGGCGCGACGAGAAGCTGGGAGGAAAAACGCTCAATCTCGGCAAAGATATCGATATTACGAAGGAGTACGGAAAGAGCCTTTTCGCCGAGTATGTGATCAAGAAGAACCGGACGATCGTCGAATTCGACGCGATGCGCACCATCCTCGATCGCATCGTGACGGTGATCGACGACTACGCGGCGATGATGGCTGCAGGATCATAGCCTCACGGCTTGGACGTCAGCCGAGCGGCCGGTGTAGCACAGCTGGGCGCCGGCCTCCTTCAGCCGCTCGTCCCAGCCGCGCCGCGCGAAGCGCCACCACAGAGTGTGCGGCTGGAGGACGCCACTTGTTTGAACAAACGTCCGCTTATCTCAGGCTGCAGCTCCAAGGTGGCCCTTCCCGTTTCCATCAGGAAGCGACCGCATGAGCTCCTGCCCCGCCATCTGAACGAATGGCCGTCTACAACAATCGCTGCTCGATAGCGGACAGGCCGCTTTCCACCAGGAACGACCGTTTAGCCCCCCCCCTGCCCCATCAAATGAAAGAACGTCTGTCTACCACAATTGCCGCGACGTCATGGACCGAGCGCTAGGTCGCAATCCGGAGAAGGTAAACTGATCCACGAAGTAGGTGATGCTGCTCTGCCTCGACTATACAGTCGGGCGCTTGAAAACTTCGTCGAGGCCGGACAGGAGGGCGAGGACGGCCCTGTCTCCATGAGCACCCCCTTTCCCGTTTGAAAGCGGCCTTTCTAATTCAGGTTATTCCGCTGGCTTTTGCCATTCATTGGTAAATACGAAAACTGTCGTTAAGCCGCTACTATTGGTTTGTGAGGCCTAGATCCGCCAGTCGGCGCAGCGCCTCCGGCCGCGTCAGACGCGGTTTCGGCTGCGCTTCGATCCAGCGATCAAGCGCAGCCAACTGGTGGGGTTGGAGCCGTACCATCACAGGCGTCCCCTGACCGGTCGGTTTTGGACCTCGTTTCTTTGGTATCAAAGTTTCTTGATCTGCCATCGAAACCTTGATATCAAGAAAGCGAGCCGAACGGAAGCTACCAACGACCATTCGGCTCTCACCACAACAGACCCTTAGGAGGTACTGCCATGGCTGCCGATTCCTGTAGCACGAATGTCGTTGCGTTTCCCACCCCAGCCTCTGGCAAAGCTGGCCCCCTTGCTTACCGTCGCCGGCGCGAGCGTCCCGACTGGCCAACAAGCGCCTCACGCCGCACTTCCGAACTGTTGATCGCTCTTGCCGTCTGCAAAGTGCTCACGCCCTCACAGCGCGGCGAAGTGAAAGCTCTGCTTCAGATAGACCAAGACGTTTTCGGCGATCGTGCCAGTCACGAAGCAACGACGTTTATTGGCAGACTCGCGTAATGGAGATCGGTGAAAGCATCGCATGGCGCTTGGAAGACATCAAAGATGATGGGCGTCAGATCCAGACGATGGCCGTCATGGTCGAGGATTGCATAGATTCTCTACAAAAATATTCGACGACGGGCGACGTTTCTGAATGGGTTAACATTAGGGTTTTACTGGAAATCATTGTGGAGAAAGCCGAAAAGCTGAACGCGTTGGGTGTTACGTTTTCGGAGATGTGGAGCGATCACCGGTATCAGGAGCATGCTCCCTGCAAAAGAGACGCGGCATGAATCTAAATGTGATGCCGCAGGATCGTGTTTGGTGATCCGCCCGCCGACCGACCAGGAGGCTCTATGCCAGTTCGGCCCTGACACCGAAAGCCAAATGGATTTTGCGCGCATGGTCGACCAGGAATGCTCCTGGTCGACCATGAGAAAGCAGGTTGACGATTATGATCCACAGTCATACGACAGCACTATGACCAGCGATCATCACTCCCGTAGCGACATTGTCCGGTTTGTAGGCATCGACAACGATGTTTTCACCGTCTGGCTTCGTCATGGCTTGATCGTGCCAATTGATGCCCCTGCCGGAAGAGGCAGGGCTCTCAGGTTCGATTTGCACCAAGCGCGCGTCGCAAAAGTGCTTGCGAACGCACGTTCATCTGGACTGAGCTTGGATGCACTCGCAGCGATAGCAGCGCCATTGCAAGTGGCGATCAAAGTGTTTTTGCGTTCGTTGGCCCCAACGGACGCACTGGGGGCGATTATCGAGGAGATCGAGGATCCCGGTAGCTTGCAAAGCAATCTGGAAAACCTTCGTCGTATTTATGATCGTCATAAGGATGCGAGACGGCTGGAGCTAATCACCCGTTACGAAAAGCCAGAATTTCGAGCATCGGTGCTAAATGCTGCATCTGCTCTTTCCAAGGCTGACATCGAGAACCTTTGGCTCTTCCTTCAATTGGTTGAAGCAGAGGGTTTCTTGATGGTCTATTGGTCCGATCAAGAAAGCGCCTGGAAACTCGATCGGCGACCTCCTCTTGATGGGAGCCGTCTCCCTGCACCCGTTTGCATTTTGCTCGATCTGGGCGAGCTAGCAGCCCTTCCAAACGGAACCCCGTCAAGCCCGGCCTCTAAGGCGGGGTGCGGGGGGCATTACGATGTCTGACCGTGCTGCCCTGCCAGATTGGCCTCGCTGGATGCCCATCAAACTTGCTGCCGCCTATCTTAGTGTTAGCGAAAACACGTTCCGATCGTTCGGTATCGTGCCGATCGAGCAAGGCCGGTGCGTTCGCTACGATCGCCGCTCGCTCGATCTCTACGCCGATCGCGTTGCAGGCCAGCCTATGACGCCGGCCGAAGTCGATCGCGCTGCGAAGGACGTCGAAAGCGCTTTCCTAGAGCGACGGCGTAATCGTGGGTAAGAACCTTAAATATACATACCTGGCCAAAGGC
This sequence comes from Sphingomonas sp. STIS6.2, assembly GCF_000732685.2. NCBI lineage: Bacteria > Pseudomonadati > Pseudomonadota > Alphaproteobacteria > Sphingomonadales > Sphingomonadaceae > Sphingomonas > Sphingomonas sp. STIS6.2. The sequence continues at coordinate 559,205 of NZ_JPDP02000041.1, read as the reverse complement.
CGGTACTGGCGCTTTCGCCGAGTGGATTTGGACGTCCCTTTGCCCGGTTCACCCGGCGACGCTGAATTTCATGCGCGATACGCCGTATTGCTGGCAATGGCACAAGCCACGCCGAAGGCTGCGCCCTCGCGATCGTCGTGGACGTGGCTGGTTCGGCAATACCTTGCCAGTGCCGAGTTCGGCGCGCTCGCGGAAGCTACGCGGGACGATTATTCCGGAACGTGCGAACTGATTATCGAAGAGCTTGGCGAAGAGCCATTCGCGTTAACGACGCGCCGAATGATCAAGGCCGTCCGCGACTCATATCGAGCGACGCCGCGCAAGGCGGACAAGATCCGACAGATGACGAGCCGCCTCTACAGTTGGGCAGATGAAGCCGAACTAGTTCCAGAAGGATTTAACCCGGTGAAGGGGCTCAAAAGACTCAAGCACAAGGTCAATCCTTACGTGCCGTGGTCTGACGAGGAGATCGAGTTGTACCTCGCTCACGCACCTTCGCATGTCATTACGCCGGTATTGCTGGCACTCTACACCGGGCAACGCGCCTCGGACGTCGTTGCGATGACGTGGAACGACTACAAGGGCAGCACCATTCGTGTACGGCAGGACAAGACGGACGAGTTTCTCGATATCTACTGCCATCCGCGACTGCGCGATCACCTCGACCGCCTGAAGGCCACCGGAGGCAAGAAAGCCGTCGTTATGGCTCTCAGCATCGTCGGGAAGTCGTATACCGCTGGAAGCCTATCCCAAGCACTCGCACGGTCGATGCTCGCGATCGAGGAAATGCCCCACCGGACGATGCATGGCCTTCGCTATGCGGCCGCTGCGCAGCTGGAAGAAGCTGGATGCACGATTGCAGAGATCGCTGCCGTCCTGGGGCATCGCACTTATCAGATGGCGATGAAGTATATTGAGCAGCGTAAAGCGTCGAAAAGAGCCGGCGAAAAGCTGGAGGCGATGGCATGATTGCGAACTCGCCAGAAAAAAGTGCGAACTATCTCGTCGGGGGCGTTGACGCGGCGGCCGAAACCACGCATTTGCGCCGTCCGCAGCGCATCGAGGCCCGATGGCGGAGTGGTGACGTAGAGGACTGCAAATCCTCGCACCCGGGTTCGATTCCCGGTCGGGCCTCCAATCTCATATCCTATCGTTGCCACATGACGCGACGCACCGCGGCGATCGCGCTCGGTTGCATGATGCGCGCGGATCTCGACGGCGCTTTGCCAGGCATGAGAGCAGTCTCGGGACAAGTCCCCGCGATGACGCGGCGCTAGACCCCGGTCCCTGATCGACGCCAGGCATCCCGACATTCGATGATAGGGAGGCGGATCCGAAGCGCGACCGATTCGCTTTCACCCTTATTCGCCAGGTACATGTCATGACCCGACCATCGATCGCCACCGGACTTGTCGGCCTTGCCATCGCCGCCGCCGGACTGGGCTGTCCGGCCTCGGCCGCGCCCTCCCCGCAGCGCATGCCCCCACCCCTCGCACCTCAAAAGGCAAACGCGCCCGTGAGGTCCAGCGCAAGCACCAACGTCCGTATCAGGGGCCCCGTCTTCGGTGTGAACATCGCCGGGTGCAGCTTTGTCGCCGACGGTACGCTCTGCCCGACGCCCGCGTCGGTCCGCGCCTATCTCGACAAGGGATTCACGATGGTCCGCCTGCCGTTCAAGGGACCGCAGATGGCGGACCCGGCGATCCGCAGGAAGTTGGTAGCAGCGACGCGCGCCGCGCTCGACCGCGGTGCCTATGTCGTGCTCGATCGTCACGATTATAGCTGGCCATCGGTATCCGAACAGGTTGCGTTCTGGACGTCGCTGATGGCGAGCATGCCGCGCTCCGACCGGATCATCATCGACCCGATGAACGAGCCGAAGCATTTCGACGACCCGGTGCTGACCAATGACTGGGATCAATGGGCGCGCGATACCAACCAGATCATCGCGGGCCTGCGCGCCGCGGGGATCCGCAATGTGATCGCGCCGGAATATCCCGGGTCCTCCGCCACCTTCCGGCTGCGCAAGCGCGAGGACGCCGCCAAGCCGTCCGAAAGCGCGCTGGTCGCACTCGACCGCGCGGGCGGGCTGAAGGATCCGCTCGGCCTGACCATCATCAACGGGCACCGCTATTTCGACAAGGGGTCGAGCGGAACCCAGCCGAGCTGCACGGGGACGCCGGGCTATGACAATTTCGCGTCCGAGCTGCGGGCGCGCGGGTTGAAGGGGATCATCACCGAATCGGCGTTCGGACGCGCTGGGGCGATACCGCCGAGCTGCGAGGCGGCAGGCGCAGCGGCGATCGCCTATCTCAAAACCAATGCCGATACGGTCGTCGGCGTGACCTGGTGGGGCGGCGGCGCGGCCTGGAACGAGCGGTATCTGTTCAAGATCGAACCGAAAAAGGGCGGTTTTGGCCCCAAGCACAAGGACGCCTATCTCGACCGCCTGCTCGGCCGCTGACCCCGCGCGGTTGTGGCCGGGCGGTATAAAGTCGGACTTACGATACCCGATTTCGGGACGGCAGCATCAACGCTGGTGCGGCCGTCTCCCGAAGGAAAAGCGCGATTGGGAGTATGCGCACTTCTTGCATTGCCGCACCCAAGTCTCGCCACCGGCCTCATCCACTGAAACAACGCGCCATTCGCCGAGGCGATGCCAGCAGATGAGCATCAGGACACCGCTTCCGCCACGCGTACCGGCTCCGTCGCCGGAACGATGCCCGCTAGCGTGAACGCAATCTGCTCGAGTCTGGTATCGAGCTCGCTATTGTCGAATTCGCGCTCGATCTTGGCGCGTGCCGCCACCCGCATGCTCGCCAGATCCACCTCCCCCGATTCGATTGTCGTTATGATGTCGGCGATCTGTCCGGCATTGCGCTCTTCGACCAGAAAGCCCTCGACGCCGTCGTCGATGAGTTCCGGGATGCCGCTATGCCAGGTGGAGACGGTGATGACGCCGAGCGCCATGGCCTCCATCAACGACACGGGAATCCCTTCCATGTCGCCATTGTCGGCGACGACGGAGGGCAGCAGGAACACGTCGGACCGCTTGAGCTCCGCAAGCACCTCGCGGTGCGGGATCTTGCCGAGGAACGTCACGCGCGCAGGACAGGCCGCAGCGGCCTCGCGCAGTTCCTTTTCCAGCGGCCCGTAGCCGATGATCGACAGATGCGAGTCGCCCGGCGCGGCGCACATGGCGTTGATCGCGTAGATCAGCCCCTTTTTTTGGACGAAGCGCGCCGTCGTCAGCAGCCGCAATGGCCCGGCAGCGCCGCGACGTGGCTGCGGCATTGGAAAGTCGCTGACGTCGACCCCCATCCGGTGGACCGTGATCATCGCCGGGTCAGCACCCCAGCCGATCAGCTTCTTCTTCCACAATTCACTGATCGGAAGCAGTGCTTCGGTCTGAGTGAAGAGGCGGCGGTAATGCGGCAGGAATTTTTTGACGAGACCATGCTCGGTCACGTCAAGACCATGAAAGACAGTGGCGATCGGGCCCGAGATCAGACCGGCGTCGCGCAGATACATCGCCCGCACGCCCGCGGGACCGAAATGCGCGATGATGGCATCGAAATGACCAAGTCCCTGTTCGCCGACACTGAGAATATCGACGATCGGCGCGACAATTCCATCGCGCAAACCAGTAAGTCCTGCGCGAATTCGCCGTCGGCTCTTGCCGGATTGCGCGCCAAGCAGAAGTCGAGCCGACTTTTTCAGCAAATGCGCGATCGGCGATGAGCCTCCTGTATTCGCGCGAACGGAGACGATACGCGCGGCACCGGATAGTGGATCATCGACAGAACGATCATGCTGGCCGGTAATGATCGTAACCTCATGCCCGAGGTCGATCATACCCCTGATCTGACGAACGACGAACGTTTCCGAAAGAACGGGATAGTTCGAAAGAAAGAAAGCAATCTTCATGACGTGCCGCCCGGTATATTGAACGAATGATGAAACCGGACTGGCGACGCCACTGGGCAATGCAGCATTGCTTACGAGCGCCGTCGATGCGGTTCACGCCGAGCCAGCACACAGGCGAGTTCAAGCAATTCAACGCCTAGGCGGATACAGAAGAATTTCTCCACGAAAAATTGCCGGTCTATCGTCGATCATTGTACTTTATCGGGACTTGTTGCCGTCGGGCCACGCTTCCGGCGTTGCTTTGGCGATACCGGGGCGCACGTCCGGTCTATGCGCGCTGGATCAGGTGCAGGACGACACGCCAGAACGGATAGGACGCGCATTGCGGCCAGGTGTGCGGGCACAGGCCTTCGACGTGCCAGCGCACGGCGAAGATCGCCAACGTCGTCGCGATCGCGGTGGCGAGCGCGGTCAGCCAGCGTGCTTTCAGACCAATCCGTGGTTTGACGCCCCATTCGAGCAGCGCCGCCAGCAGCCAGAACGCCGCGATCTGCCAGCGGGAATAGGTATCAAGCAGCATGAACCGCGAAAGGACGGCCAGGGCCACCAGTCCGGCCGCCAGCAGGATGTTCAGAAGGAACGTACGCATCGCGGTCTCGATCTGGAGGGGGCCTTGGCCGGGACGGGCATGGGAGACAACGCACCGCCTCCCTGACCGTCGCCCGTGACTACTGCTCTGAGCACATGAATGCGCTGTCCACAGCAGCGGATCATCGGACGATAGCTATAGAGAAGTGCGCGGCCCCGGCGGGGGGGCCAGGGGCCTCTGTGACCCACATGGCGCAAGGTAAATGGCGGAGAGGGTGGGATTCGAACCCACGGTACCCTCGCGGGTACGCCGCATTTCGAGTGCGGTACGTTCGACCACTCTGCCACCTCTCCGCAAGGTCATCCGAAGTGCTGCGAGCAGCGCCTCCGATCGGTCGAGGGCGGGCCTCTAAATCAGACCTTGCCGCAGTGCAAGAGGGTTTTTGCAATCACGAGCGGCCCGGCTTGTGCGTCGCGAAACAGCGCTTAAATTGTCGCCATGCCCCGCCACGACATCCCCATCGACCCCGCCACCCCCGACATCGCCGCGTCCGATGCCCTCTCGTCCGAGCCGGCACCGGCGGCGGCGGTCGAGGTCGTTGCCCCGCCGATCGTCCATGCGAATTTCTCGATCGGCGATATCGTCCGGCACCGCCTGTTCGATTTCCGCGGAGTCGTGTTCGACGTGGATCCGGTCTTTGCCAACACCGATGAATGGTACGAGGCGATTCCCGAACAGATGCGGCCGAAGAAGGATCAGCCCTTCTACCATCTGCTCGCCGAGAATCGCGAGTCGAGCTACGTCGCCTATGTCAGCCAGCAGAACCTGGTATCCGATGCGGGTGACGAACCGGTGGACCATCCCGGTATCGCCGGATTGTTCACCGACTTTGCCGATGGTCGCTACACGCTGCGCGCCGTCCACCGGCACTGATCGCCGGTTCGGGCACAGCGTCCTGACGCGGTTCCTGCCAGGACCTGCGATGTTTTCGCCCCCCGCAATGGCCCTTCTTGGTTGACATCGTCACGCCCCTCGCTTAGCTCCCCGGCTTCTCCCGGCGGACCCTGCGTTCGTGGGGCACATGTATTTGGAAAGTGACAAGGGCCATGTTCGCAGTCGTGCGCACGGGCGGCAAGCAGTATCGCGTCGCCGCCGGAGATAAGATCGTCGTCGAAAAGATCGAGGGCGATGCAGGTGCGTCGGTGACGCTGGGTGATGTGCTGTTGGCGGGCGAAGGCTCGGAACTGCGCTCGGTCGAGGGTTTCACCGTCGCTGCAGAGATCATCGCTCAGGCGAAGGCGGACAAGGTCATCGTCTTCAAGAAGCGTCGTCGTCATAACTATCGTCGCAAGAACGGCCATCGCCAGCAGCACACGATCCTGAAGATCGTGTCCGTCGGCGGCCAGACCGCCAAGCAGACCGAGGCTGACGCCCCGGCCGCTCAGGCATAAGGAGTAGTTTCAGATGGCACATAAGAAAGCAGGCGGCTCTTCGCGCAACGGTCGCGATTCAGCCGGTCGTCGTCTCGGCGTGAAGAAGTTCGGTGGCCAGGCATGCGTTGCCGGCAACATCCTCGTGCGCCAGCGCGGGACGAAGTTCTATCCGGGCACCAATGTCGGCATCGGCACGGACCATACGCTGTTCGCGCTGGTCGATGGCCGCGTCGTGTTCAGCCAGGGCAAACTTGGTCGCAAGTTCTGCTCGGTCGAGCTGGCAGCGAATGATGCCGCCGACATGGCAGTTGCAGCCGAATAACATCGGGTAACCATCCGGGTTGCCCACCAGGGTGACCCGGGTCGCGAAAGCGAACCTGAACAAGGGAGACGGGTCACCCCGGCTCCCTTTTTTATTGCTCCCTCCCCTTGGCTGTCGCCGTCCCGTCATCCTGACGTGGCATGCGCGCAGCCGACGACGCGAGAGGAAGAGAGCAATGTTCGCGCGCACGAAGAGACTGACCTTGCGGCCCGGCTGGCCCGAGGATGCGCCTGCGCTGACGCAGGCGATCGGGCACGAAGCCGTGATCGCCAAGCTGACGCGGGCACCCTGGCCCTATTCACTCGGCGACGCGGCGGCCTTTCTGGCGCAGCCGCGCGGCGAGCATCAGCCGCGCTTCCTGATCGATGCGCTCGACCCCGGCGCGCCGCGGCTGATTGGCGGCATCGATATCCATGCATCGCCGGACGGGTATGGCCATGAGCTCGGCTATTGGGTGACGCCCGATGCCTGGGGACGCGGCTATGCGACTGAAGCTGGCGAGGCGGTGATCGCGATCGCGCGCCATGCGCTCGGGCTCCGGCGGCTCGAGGCGTTCCATTTCGTCGACAATCCCGCGTCCGGCCGCGTCCTGGCCAAGCTCGGCTTCCGGCCGACCGGGCGGGTCGAGCCTCGGGCGTCGCGCGGGCGTGGCGGCGAGGCTCAGGCCGTACTGTTCGAACTGGTGCTCGATGAGGACCGATGTGCGCCGATGCCGATGGCGGCGTGATTCGCGCATCCCGGCTGTGGTTCACCACCCCGGCGGAGGCCGGGGTCCAGTTGGGGAACGTCGTTGACTGCGGTCATCGCGTCGTTACTACGACCTTTCCAACTGGGCCCCGGCCTCCGCCGGGGTGGAATTGTTGGCGACGATTCGCCCTACTCCCCGTCCCCCCGCGAAGGCGGGGGTCCAGGAGTCGCGGGCGGTGCCGTTTGGGACTCTGGGCTCCCGCCTTCGCGGGAGAACGTGGCAGAAGAGAGGCCGCAACCGTAGCTCAGGCCACCACCACCGCCCGCTTCTCGACCGGCAGCACCGCCGCCTCATAATCACTTTCGGCCAGCGCGATCAGCGCGCGGTCGTCGTGTTTCCAGGGATGGAAGCCGGGCAGGAAATAGGCCGCCCACACGCCCGCTATCTTGCGCGCCATGCCCGGGTTGCCGAACGCATACCATGCCATCCGCGCCCAGATCCGCGGGCCCGTGAGCCCGTCCTGCCGCAGCAATTCGGTCATGCCGCGCGCCCGCCCCGTGAAGAAGCGCCACGTCGTGATCAGCATCACCAGCGACTTGACCCGCCAGCGGGTGAACCGAGGCCAGTCGCGGGTCGCGTGCAACCAGGTGTCATAGGCGACGCCCTTATGCTCGATCTCCTCGGCGGCATGCCATTGCCACAGCGCCGCCGCCTGCTGATCGCCGCCGGCGAGGTGCCGGGGGTTCGCGATCAATTCATGCGCGAGCATCGCGGTGAAATGCTCGAGCGCGGTCGTCGCGGCGAGGCTCGCGATCGGCGGGCGCCCCTTGGTCAGCGCGAGCGCGGCGTCGACATCGGCGATCAGCGGCGCGACGTCATACCCCTGGTCGGTGACGTGGCGGTTGAACGCGACATGCTCGCGGGTGTGGATCACCTCCTGCTTGATGAACGCGTTGATCTCGGCGGTCAGCTTGGGCGGCGTGCCGTCGCGAAACCGGCGAACGCTGTCGACGAAATAGCCCTCGCCCTTGGGAAAAGTGACCGACAAGGCGTTGTAAAAGGCCGTCGCGATCGGATCGTCGTTCAGCCACCACCGGCGAATCGGCGAGCCCCGGCCAAAACGACGATCGCGCGGTGTGATCGTCAGATCGACGGGTGTGGTTGCTTTCGCCACGGAAACCTCCAAACAGAGACAGATTGTCATTACTGACACAGTTGTAAGTAGGTTTTTCATTTCGTGACGTCAACACCCCGCAAGCGCCTCTCCCCGACCGAATCGCGTGATGCCGCAGTCGAGGCAGCGCGCGCGCTGCTGGTTGAAAGCGGTCCCGGCGCGGTCACGCTGAAGGCGGTGGCGGGCCGGATCGGGCGGACGCACGCCAATCTGCTCCACCATTTCGGCTCGGCCGAGGCGCTGCAGACCGCACTGATCACGCGGATGGCGGCGGACATCGTCGGCACGATCGGCGCCGCAGTGCTGCGCGTGCGCGCGGGCGAACTGGATCCGCGCGAAGTGGTCGAGATGACGTTCGACGCATTCGGCAAGGGCGGCGCGGGCGCGCTGGCGAGCTGGATGATCCTGTCGGGCAACACCGACGCGCTCGACCCGATTCTCACCGCGATCCACGATCTGGTTGACGAACTTGCCGAGGGCGACATGCCCGGCGACCAGCCGATCCAGGACCAGACGCTGACGCTGGTCCTGATGGCGCTGGGCGACGCGTTGATGGGCGCGCCGATGGCCCGCGCGCTCGGCCTGCCCGCGACCAGGGCGCGCGAACTCGCGCTCGACGCGCTGCTCGCGAGCAAGGACGCCGCCGCCTGCCCGTCGGCCTGAGCAACGCCGACCAGGGCCCGAGTCGCAGAGGCTGGCGATTTTCGCCAATTTCGCTATGGGGCGGCGATGCATTTTCTAGACCAAGCCAAGATCTACGTACGTTCGGGTGAGGGCGGCCCCGGTGCCGTCAGCTTCCGCCGCGAGAAATTCATCGAATATGGCGGCCCCGATGGCGGCAATGGCGGCAAGGGCGGCGACATCGTGTTCGAATGCATCGCCGGCCTGAACACGCTGATCGACTTTCGCTACACACAGCATTTCCGTGCCCCGCGCGGCTCGGGCGGGTCGGGCTCGAACCGCACCGGCGCGGGCGGCGAGGACCTCGTGATCCGCGTCCCGCTCGGCACGCAGGTGCTGTCGGAGGACAAGGAAGAGGTGCTGATCGACTTCACGCAGGTCGGCCAGCGCGAAGTGCTGTTCCGCGGCGGCGATGGCGGGCGTGGTAACGCCAGCTACAAGACGTCGACCAACCGCGCCCCGCGCCAGCACGGCACCGGCTGGCCGTTCGGCGAGGCCTGGGTCTGGCTGCGACTGAAGCTGCTCGCCGATGCGGGTCTCGTCGGCCTGCCGAATGCAGGCAAGTCGACCTTCATCAACCAGGTGACGAACGCGCAGGCCAAGGTCGGCGAATACGCCTTCACCACCACCCGGCCGCAGCTGGGCGTGGTCCGCCACAAGCAGCGCGAATTCGTCGTCGCGGATATTCCCGGGCTGATCCAGGGTGCGGCCGAGGGCGCAGGCATCGGCGACCGGTTCCTCGGGCATATCGAACGGTGCCGCGTGCTGCTGCATCTGGTGGATGCGAACGACGCGGATGTCGGCGAATCCTACCGGATCGTCCGCGACGAGCTGGCCAATTACGGCGAGGGCCTCACCGACAAGAAGGTGATCGTCGCGCTGAACAAGACCGACATGCTTGATGCCGAGCTGATCGCGGCGCTGTCGGCCGAACTGGCCGAGGCCAGCGGTGCCGAGGTGATGGCGATGTCCGGCGCGAGTGGTGCCGGCGTGGAGGCGGTGCTCGACAAGCTGATCGGCGAGATCGGGCCTGCACCGGGCGCGCCGAAGGATCTGGCGGAGGGCGAAGAGCCGGTCGCATGGTCGCCGCTGTAGCGTTCAAAACCGCTCCGTAGCCCGATCATGTACGCCATCGTCATCCCCGCGCAGGCGGGGATCCATAGCCTCAGGGGTATGCGATTCGGTGGTGAGGCCAGCCAATATGGGTTCCGGCCTCCGCGGGAATGACGATAGGGTGTTGCAGGCTATGACGACCTACGGGGAGGACCTACGGGGTCGACCAATGATGTTTCCGCCGTCCTCCTGTCCCCGCCTGATCGTAAAGATCGGTTCGGCACTGCTCGTCGATCCCGACGGCAGCGTCCGGCGCGACTGGCTCGCCGGGCTCGTCGCCGACATCGCAACGCGGACGCGTGCCGGGCAGCAGGTCGCGATCGTGTCGTCCGGGGCAATCGCGCTCGGCGCTCGGCGACTTGGCCTGGCCAAGGGCGGCCGCGCGAGTCTCGAGGACGCGCAGGCGGCCGCCGCCACCGGCCAGATCGCGCTAAGCCAGGTCTGGGCCGAACTGCTCGCCGCGCAGGGGCTGAACGCGGCGCAGATGCTGGTGACGCTCGACGATCTCGAGGACCGCCGCCGCTATCTCAACGCCGCCGCGACGCTTAATCGGCTCCTGTCGCTCAAGGTCGTGCCGGTCATCAACGAGAATGACAGCGTCGCGACCACCGAAATCCGCTTCGGCGACAATGACCGGCTCGCGGCGCGGGTCGCGCAGGCCGCGGGAGCGCAGGGGGTGATCCTGCTCTCCGACGTCGACGGGCTCTATACCGCCAATCCGCATGTCGATCCGGCAGCCGCCCATATCGCCGATGTCCCCAAGATCGACGCGGTCGCGGCGATGGCGGACGACGGGTCGGGGTCCGGCATGGGATCGGGCGGCATGGCATCGAAGATCGCCGCCGCGCGAATCGCCACGGCGGCGGGCATTCCACTCGTGATCGCCTCGGGCCGGATAGACCATCCACTCTCCACCCCTGCTCGCCACACGATCTTCAGCGCAGAGCGCACGTCGTCTGCGCGGAAAGCCTGGCTGGCGGGCGGACTGACCGCGAAGGGCACGATCCGTGTCGACGCGGGCGCCGCCGCCGCGCTTGGCCAGGGGCGCAGCCTGCTGGCCGCGGGCGCGACGGGGCTCGACGGGGGCTTCGCGCGCGGCGATCTGGTGACGATCGAGGGGCCGGCCGGCATCGTTGCGCGCGGCCTTGCCGAATATGACGCGGCGGACACCGCGCGTCTGCTTGGCCGTCACAGCGACGATCACGCTGCGATCCTCGGCTATGCGCCGCGCTCGGCGCTCGTCCATCGCAATCATCTGGCGCTCGTATGACTGCCGCGCAAACGTCGATCTGGAGCGAGCCGTCATGATCCTGGCCATCACCGGCGGCACCGGGTTCGTCGGCAGCCACCTGATCGACCATGCGCTGGAGACGGGTCACACGATCCGCGCGCTTGCCCGCAAGCCACAGGCCAAGCGCATCGGCGTGACCTGGATCGAAGGCGCGCTCGATCGCCCAAAGAGCCTCGCGACGCTGGTCGAGGGCGCGGACGTGGTCATCCACGTCGCCGGCGTGGTCAACGCCGCCGATCGCGCGGGCTTTGCCGAGGGCAATATCGCCGGAACCCAGGCGATCGTCGCGGCGACGCGGTCGGCGGGGATCCGCCGCTTCGTCCAGGTCTCGTCGCTCGCCGCGCGCGCGCCGGCGCTTTCCAACTATGGCTGGTCGAAGGCCGAGGCGGAGACGTGTGTCGCCGCCTCGGGGCTCGACTGGACGATCGTCCGCCCGCCCGCGATCTTCGGCCCGCGCGATCACGACCTGCTCGACGTGTTCAAGGCGGCGCGGTCGGGATATGTGCCGATGCCCCCTGCCGGTACGCGTGTCTCCTTGCTCTATGTCGAGGACCTGACCGCGCTGCTGCTGGCGCTGGCCGAGATCCCGGTCGCGCCGGCGATCATGGAACCCGACGACGGCACGCCCAAGGGCTGGGACAATCGCGACTTCGCGCGCGCGATCGGCGTCGCGGTCGGCAAATCGGTGACGCCGCTGTCGATGCCGCGTGTCGTCCTGTCGCTGGCGTCGGCCGCCGACCGTCTCGTCCGGCGCGGCAAGGCCAAGCTGACGCGCGACCGGGTCCGCTATTTCTGCCACCCCGACTGGGTCTCGCACACGCCGCCGCCGGCTACGCTCTGGACGCCCTCGGTCCCGACGCCGCAGGCACTGGCGCAAACCGCGGCGTGGTATCGCGCGGCGGGGCTGCTATAGCGCCGAAAAGCCGCCGCAATTCGCTGTCAGGATTGCGTCGACACCCGGAAGGAAGAGCATGAGCGACCGTCAGCAGATCTACGACACCGTCACCGCGCAGATCGAGCCGTTCAACAAGAAGGGCGTCGCGCTGAGCGATGCGACCACCTTCCAGGGCGACCTCGAATGGGACAGCCTGACCGTCATGGATTTCGTTGCCGCGATTGAGGATGAATTCGACATCATCATCACGATGAACATGCAGGCCGAAATCGAGACCGTCGGCCAGCTGGTCGACGCGGTCGCGAAGTTGAAGGCCGCCTGAGTCAATGCCCGCCCCTGCCCCTCGCCCATAACCCCCGTTCGTGCTGAGCGTAGTCGAAGCACATGAGACACAGGCCCTTCGACTTCGCTCAGGGCGAATGGCAAGGGGCGATACCGTCCTGATCTGGAACCGAACATGACCGAAGCCGCGACCACCGCCCACGCCCTCCCCGTCGATCCCCCCGAGGTCGCGCCCGAACGCGACCTGATGAGCAAGTTCGACGGGCTGATCGCCGAACGCGAGGCGCTGGTGAAGTCCGGCGTGCGCAATCCGTTCACGATCGTGATGGACGAGGTCAAGTCGCCGACCCAGGCGGTGATCCGCGGCAAGGACACGATCCTGCTCGGCACCTACAACTATATGGGCATGACGTTCGACCCCGACGTCATCCAGGCGGGCAAGGACGCGCTCGAGAAATTCGGGTCGGGCACCAATGGCAGCCGGATGCTCAACGGCACGTTCCACGACCATATCGACGTCGAGCAGGCACTGCGCGACTTTTACGACATGAGCGGCGCGATCGTGTTCTCGACCGGCTACATGGCCAATCTCGGGATCATCTCGACGCTCGCCGGCAAGGGCGAGTACGTCATTCTCGACGCGGACAGCCATGCGTCGATCTATGACGGCTGCAAGCAGGGCAATGCCGAGATCGTCCGCTTCCGCCACAACGACGTCGCCGATCTCGACAAGCGGCTCGGTCGCCTGCCGAAGGAGGCCGGCAAGCTGGTGGTGCTCGAAGGCGTCTATTCGATGCTCGGCGACATCGCCCCGCTGAAGGAGATGGTTGCGGTCGCCAAGAAGCATGGTTGCATGGTGCTGGTCGACGAGGCGCATTCGATGGGCTTTTTCGGCCCCAATGGCCGCGGCGTGTACGAGGAGATGGGGCTGACCGACCAGGTCGATTTCGTCGTCGGCACCTTCTCGAAATCGGTCGGGACGGTCGGCGGGTTCGTCGTGTCGAACCACCCGAAGTTCGAGATGGTCCGCTTCGCCTGCCGCCCGTACATCTTCACCGCGTCGCTTCCCCCCTCGGTCGTCGCCACCGCCGCGACGTCGATCCGCAAGCTCATGACCGCGCATGACAAGCGCGCGCAGCTCTGGAAGAATGCACGCGCGATGCATGCGGGCCTCAAGGCGATGGGCTTCAAGCTCGGCACCGAGACGTCGGATTCGGCGATCATCGCGATCATCCTGACCGACCAGGAACAGGCGATCGCGATCTGGCAGTCGCTGCTCGAGGGCGGGCTCTACGTCAACATGGCACGCCCGCCGGCGACGCCTGCGGGCACGTTCCTGCTGCGCTGTTCGCTGTGCGCCGAACATACCGACGCGCAGGTCGAGACGATCCTCTCTATGTTCCGCGACGCGGGTCGCGCCGTCGGCGTGATCGGCTAGCAGCCGGCCGCTGTCATTGCGTCGGGAGCAATACGCACGCTATCGTCGCGGGGTGACGCAGGACGAGGCCGACGCGGCAGCCCTTGGGGGCGGTGCGACCTGGCGGACCATCACGCTCATCGTGATGGCGCTGCTGGGCGCCGCCGTTCTGGTCGGGCTCATCGCCACGCTGAGCAGCGCGAACCGCCAGCGCGACAGTGCGTTGCGGCTGCAGGCGCACAGCTATGACGTGATGATCCTCGCGCGCACGCTGTCGAGCACGATCGCCCGGTCCGAAGCATCGCTCGGCCGCTATGTGATCAGCGGCGACCGGCAATTGGGCCGGCTCTATTTCGAGGAATGGGTCCTGGCCGGGACGCAGCTCAACCGGCTCGAGCGGCTGACCTACGACAATGGCGAACAGCGCGGGCACATCGCCGAACTGCGCCAGGCCTATGAGGACCGCGGTCGCGAGCTGTCGATGACCGCGCTCAGTACCAATTACGGCAAGAATTCGCAGGCATTCGCGCGCTATTACCAGGGCCGCAACGCCCCGACGCTCATCGCGATCAACCGGACGCTCGACCGGCTCATCGCGCGCGAGCGGGCGCTGCTCGACAACCGGACGTCGCGGGCGATGGCGTCGGTCGAACGTTCGAGCTCGATCGCGGGGGTGCTCGCGGTGTTCGGGATGCTGATCGTGCTCGGCGCGATCGGGCTTGGCTGGTTCACGATCCGCGCGGTCAGCGACCGGGCGGTCGCGCAGGCGGACGCGGACATGGAACGCAGCCGTGCCGAGGAACTGTCCGCCGCCGTCGAACAGGCGACCGCCGAGCTGCGCGTGCAGGACGCCAAGCTGCGGCAGGTCCAGAAGATGGACGCGGTCGGCAGGCTGACCGGCGGCATTGCGCATGATTTCAACAACATGCTTGCCGTCATTCTGGGCGGGCTGGAACTCGCGCTGCGCAATATCGCGCGCGATCCGGCGACCGCGCGGCGGCACATCGAGAGCGCGACCGACGGCGCCACCCGTGCCGCCGCGCTGACCCGCCGGCTGCTCGCGTTCAGCCGCGAAGATTCGCTGAAACCCGAAACGATGGGGGTTGCAGGGCTGGTCGAGGGCATGTCCGACCTGCTCGACCGGACGCTCGGCGATGCGATCACGCTGCACGTGGTCGACGCGTCCGAGGGCTGGCGGGTCCGCGCGGATCGCGTCCAGCTCGAAAATGCGGTGCTCAACCTTGCGGTCAACGCGCGCGACGCGATGAACGGCCGCGGCACGATGATCGTGACCACCGGCGCGGCAGTGTTGGCCGCGGGCGCGATCGGCGACTGCCCGGCGGGCGACTTTGCCACTATCACGGTCGCAGACGACGGCAGCGGCATGTCGCCCGACGTCGCCGAGCGCGTGTTCGAGCCGTTCTTTACCACCAAGGAAACCGGCAAGGGCACGGGCCTTGGCCTCAGCCAGATCTTCGGCCTCGTCCGGCAGCTGGGCGGCGAGATCGCGATTGCCAGCGTGGTCGGTGAAGGGACGACGGTGACGCTGTATCTGCCCCGCGACACCAGCGATCCCGCGATCGAGCCGCAGCCCGTCCTGCCGTTTGCGGACCTGCCAGAGCCGGTACAGCCCGTCGCGCCGACGGGGCTGAACGTGTTGGTGGTCGAGGATGATCCGCGCGTGCTCGCCGCGACGATCGGTGCGCTCGAGGAGCTTGGCCATCATCCGGTCGCCTGTGACGACCCGACCCATGCGGCGGCGATGCTCGCGCGTCACGGCGCGATCGACCTGATCATTTCCGACGTGCTGATGCCGCGGCAGACGGGGCCCGAGATGATCGCGGCATTGCGGCCCCTGTTCCCCGACATCGCGATCTTGTTCGTCACGGGCTTTGCGGGTGAAGCCGCGACAAGCGAATTCGGTGAGCATGAGGTGTTGCGCAAACCCTTCACGCTGAGCGGCCTGGAGCGCGCGGTCGCGGCGGCGATGGGCACCGACCGCCCCAACCCTCCCCGCCAGATGGCGGCCGAATAGACCGTGACAGGCCCGCCCCGTCCGCCCTATATCCCTGACCCTATATCCCGCGCGAAAAGCTGATATAGACCCGCCCCACGCCTCGCGTTCGAGGCGCTCGCAGAGCCCCCGCTTCATGAAATCCATCGATCGCTACATGGCCCGGCTGATCGCGGTCCCGCTCTTTTCGACGCTGATCATCGCGGCGATGCTGCTCGTGCTCGACCGGATGCGCCGGCTGTTCGATTTCGTCGCGACCGAGGGCGGACCGATCAGCGTCGTCTGGCGGATGCTCGCCAATCTGCTGCCCGAATATCTCGGCCTCGGGATTCCGATCGGGCTTCTGCTCGGCATCCTGCTCGCGTTCCGCAAGCTCGCGACGACGTCGGAACTCGACGTCCTGCGCAGCGTCGGGATGAGCTATACCCGGCTGCTGCGGGTGCCCTATATGTTCGCCATCGTGCTGGCGATCGCGAACCTGCTGATCGTCGGCTATCTCCAGCCGATCGCCCGCTATTATTACGAGGGGCTCCGCTTCGAGCTGCGCACGGGTGCGCTCGGCGCGTCGATCAAGGTCGGTGAGTTCACGCATCTGGGCGACCGGATGACGCTGCGGATCGAGCAGAGCCGCGACAAGGGGCGCGAGCTGTCGGGCATCTTCGTCCATGCGCAGACGCCCAAGAACGACTGGATCGGCGTCACCGCCGAAAAGGGACGCTTCCTCGCGACGGACGATCCCAATGTCATCATCTTTCGTCTCGCCAACGGGACGCTGATCCACGAACGGCCCGAATTCAAGACGCCGCGCGTGCTGACCTTCAGCAGCCATGACCTGCCGATCAACCTGCCCAAGTTCGAGAGCTTCCGCGTCCGCGGTGGGCGCAACCTCGAATTCACGCTGCCCGAGCTCGCGCGTGCGGGGCATGAGGCGGCGACGCCCGAACTGCGCGATGCGAGCCGGTCCGAATTCCACTTCCGTCTGGCGGAGGTGGCGATGATGTTCCTGCTGCCGATGCTGGCGGTGGCGCTCGGCGTGCCGGCGAAACGGTCGACGTCCGGTCTCGGCGTCTTCCTGTCGATCGTGATGATCGTCACCTATCACAAGGTGAACCAATATGCGGCGGATGTCGGCGAGCTTGGCCGGATCGACCCGCTGATCGCGCTCTGGGTGCCGTTCACGGTGTTCGCAGGGCTGATCCTGTGGATGTACTACACCATCGCCTATGTGCCCGGCGGCGAACCGATCGGTGCGCTCGAGCGCGGCGTCGGCCGGATCGGCAAGGCGATCACCAGCCGGCTGCCCGGGCGCCGCAAAGAGAAGACGGCATGAGCAGGATCACGATCTTTCCGTCGCGCACGGTCGCGGTCTATATGGGCCGGCTGTTCATGACGCGGACGTTCAGCATCCTCGCGGCGCTGGTCCTCGTGCTCCAGGCGCTCGACCTGCTGAGCGAGTCGGGCAACATCCTGGCGCAGGCGGGGAATGGCGACGCCCAGGTCTGGCAATATGTCAGCCTGCGCGCACCGCAGATCATCGCCTTCGCGCTGCCCTTCTCGGTGCTGCTCGGCACCATCCTGACGCTGATCACGATGAACCAGAACAGCGAGATCATCGCGCTCAAGGCGTCGGGGCTGTCCGCGCATCAGGTGCTCGCCCCGCTGCTGATCGCCAGCCTGGTCGTCGCGATCGTCAGCTTCAGCTTCAACGACCGCGTCGTGTCGCGCGCCACCGCCACCCTGTCGCAGTGGCAGAAGGTCAATTACGGCGCGATGCCGATCGACCGTGGCGACCGTGCCAATGTCTGGGTCCGCGACGGCGACGACCTGATCCAGGTGAACCAGACGCGCGGCAAGGGCGCGGGCACGCGGCTCGGCGGGGTGACGCTCTATGATCGTGCTGGTGGAAGCCTCGTCTCGATCATCCGCGCCCCCAATGGCAAGCGCGTCGCCGGGGGCTGGGAGATCGGCCCCGCGACGCGGTTCGACGTCGCCAGCGGCACGCTGACCACGCTCGGGTCGGTGGTCGTCGGGCGCGATGTCCGGCCCGACCAGTTCACGCTCGCGAGCGTCGACGCCGACAGCCTGTCCTTCGGCGCGCTGAAGGCGGCGATCGGCGATCTGGCCGACGCGGGGCGCCCGACCAAGGCACTCGAGGGATCGCTCTGGCACAAGCTGTCGGGACCGCTCTCCTCGGTACTGATGCCGTTGCTGGGCGCGGTCGCGGCGTTCGGCATCGCCCGGTCGGGCAAGCTGTTCGTCCGCGCGGTGATCGGCATGGGGCTGGGCTTTGCCTATTTCGTCGCGGACAATTTCGCGCTCGCGATGGGCAATCTCGGCGCCTATCCGCCGTTCCTCGCCGCCTGGGCGCCCTTCCTCCTGTTCTTCCTGATCGGCGAGGCGGTGCTGTTCCGGACCGAGGAATAGCCGCTGTACGAACTGCGCGATCGTCGATATCCGCAGCGGCTGACGACGAAGCGCTGAGGGGCGAGCCAATGGCCGGTACGATAACGATCCGCAAGGTCGAGACGAAGCGCGATCGCAAGGTCTTTGTCGACGTGCCCTTCGGCCTCTATCGCGACGATCCGCACTGGGTCCCGCCGCTCAAGACCGAAGCGCTCGGGCTGATCACGCCCGAGAAGAATGGCTGGTTCAGCCATGCCAAGGCGCAACTGTTCCTCGCCGAGGAGAATGGCCGGGTCGTCGGCCGCATCTCGGCGCATATCGACACGCTCGCGCTCACCATGCCCGCCGAACAGGGCTTTGGCCCGGGCGTCGGCCAATGGGGGCTGATGGAGGCGGGAAGCGAGCCGGTGTTCCAGGCTTTGCTCGCTGCCGCCGAGGATTGGTTGCGCGCGCAGGGCATGGCGCGGATGCTCGGCCCTATCAGCATGTCGATCTGGGAGGAGCCCGGGCTCCTCGTCGAAGGCTATGATCACGCGCCGACGATCATGATGGGGCATGCACGCCCCGAATATCGCGACTGGGTCGAGCGGTCGGGCCAGGTCCCCGTCAAGCGGCTGATGACCTATGAGGTCGACGTCACGCGGCAGTTCCCGCCGATCGTCCAGCGGATCATCAAGTCGGGCGAGAAGAACCCGCGCATCGTCATCCGCGAGGTCGACAAGTCGCGGTTCGAGGACGAGGCCGCGATCATCCTCGCCATCCTCAACGATGCCTGGTCGAGCAACTGGGGGTTCGTGCCCCTGACGCCCCCCGAGATCAAGGATGTCGGGGTCAAGCTCAAGCCAATCGTCTTCAACGACCTGATCCGGATCGCCGAGGTCGACGGCAAGCCCGTCGCGTTCATGATCACGCTGCCCGACCTGAACGAGGCGATCAAGCCGCTGCGTGGGTCACTTCTACCGTTCGGTTGGGCCAAGCTGTTGCTGTGGCTGCGCAAACCAAAGGTGAAGACGGTTCGCGTCCCGCTGATGGGCGTCGTCCGGGAGCTGCAGTCGTCGCGCATGGCAAGCCAGCTCGCCTTCATGATGATCGAATATATCCGGCGTTCCGCCTCGCAGGATTACGGCGCGACCCGCGCGGAGATCGGCTGGATCCTCGACGACAATCAGGGGATGCGCTCGATCGCCGAGACGATCGAGAGCCGCATGAACAAGGTCTATCAGGTCTACGAAAAGACGCTCTAGCCCGACCGTCGCCCCTGCCAGAGCGCGCCCGGCGGCGGGTTGATCAGCCGATCAGCCCGTCGCCCTGCGCCTCACGCGCTAGGATCCGGCCGATCGCGTCGAACAGCGAATCCATCGCGACCGGCTTGAAGATCACATCGTCGGCGCCCGCGGAAAGACAGCGCTGGCGGAGGTCGGGGGCGACATCCGCGGTCACGACGATGATTGGGACCATGCCCTTGGCGTCGGACCGCGCGCGGATGTGGCGGATCGCGGTGATACCGTCCATGCCCGGCATGCGCAGGTCGACCAGCACCATCTCGAAATCCTGCTCGTCGAGGATTTCGAGGCCACGCTCGGCGCTTTCCGCCTCGACCATCGTCGCGCCGGCCACGTCGAGCATGTCGCCCACCACGCGGCGGTTCATCCGATCGTCCTCGATGAACAATATGTTCAACATATCCTCCGTGACGGGTCGACCGGGAGAGGCGCGCTGTCCGTCATTGCTAGGCGTTTACGCATCAAGCCGCCCGCGAGACAAGATCGGGAATTGCGTTGTTTTTAACTACCGGCGACGCGAAGATCGCTTCGACCAGATCCGCACCCGATACCGGCTTCGCAACGATGCGTGTAATGGCAGTCGTGAGCAGTGCCGGATCGTCGAGCCGATCGGCGGGCCACAACAGCGTCGTCGCGGCATCACCCGCCGCCCGCGTCAGCTGCTCCAGCGCCGGCCCCGGATCGCCACCGGCGCGCAACGTTGCATCGTCGATCACGATGTTCGCGACGACCGTCTGCGCCAGCAGCGTGACAGCCTCGTCGATCGAGGCGGCGGTCAGGACGATGTCGCAATGCGGTGTCACCAGGGTCCGGAACATGCTGCGCATGATGGGATTGCGGTCGATGATCAACGTCGCCGCGCCAGTTCCCTGATCGGCCCCCAGGTCGCCGAGCGCGATCGCCTCCGCATGGACCAGCGGCAGGCTGAGCGTGAACGTGGCGCCCTGCCCTTCGCGGCTGGTGACCGTGACGTCGCCATTCATCGCGCGCGCCAGGTTGCGACAGATCGACAGGCCGAGCCCGGTGCCGCCGAACTGCCGCGTCGTTCCGGCATCCGCCTGGCGGAAGGATTCGAAGATCTCGTCGAGCTTGTTCGCCGGAATGCCGATGCCCGAATCGGATACGTCGAGCCACAGCCGGTCTTCACCCGTCCGCAACGCCACCGTCACCGCGCCCACGCGGGTGAATTTCAGCGCATTCGACAACAGGTTGAACACGATCTGCCGCACCCGCGCGGCGTCGCCCATAATCCGGGCGGGGCAGTCGGCCATGTCGAGCGTGAACGACAGCCCCTTCGACCGGGCCTGCTCCTCCCACATCTGCGCAGCATCGGTCACCGTAGCGCACAGATCGAACGGTGCGAACTCGATCGTCAGGTTGCCGGTTTCCATCTTGGCGATGTCGAGAATGTCGTCGACCAGCGCGCGCATCGTCGCCCCCGCGCCGCGCACGATGCCGAGGCGATCGCGCAGGTCGGGCGTCAGGCGCGAATCGGCGAGCATGACCTCGGTCATGCCCAAGATCCCGTTCAGCGGCGTGCGGATCTCGTGGCTGGTCGTGGCAAGGAATTCGGTCTTCGCCGCGAGTGCCTTGCCAAGCGCGGCATTGGTGATCGCGAGATCGTCATTCGCCGCCCGGACCTTGTCGCGACTGCGACGGATCGTCACCAGGCCGATTGCGAGCATGCCAATGATGATCGAAACCGCGGCGATCGCGCCGATGAACATCAGCCGCTGTGTCTTCGCCCGATCCTTCTCGTACCGCACGCTGCGCTCGAGGTCGTCGGCGCGCAGCTTCGAAATCTTCAGTTCCTGATTCGCAAAGTCGAATCGTGCCGCCAGCAAAGCCGTGCTCATGTTGGTAGCAAGCTTGGTCGCCTGATCATCCAGACGCTTCTGCGCCTCGAGATGGAGGAGTGCGTCTGCAGGGCGGTCGAGCGCTTTGTAGATTGCATAAGCTGTCTGGTGCGCTTCCCTAAACGACAAGCTGGTGTTTTCGACATCGACGCCCGCAAAACGTTCCGAAATCAGCGCCAACGCGCGCTGCAGATTGCCCTGCTTAAACGCAACTTTGGCGGCGATCGGCAGGAGCTGAACGCGCCACACCGCAGCTTCTGATCGCAGGGTAAGGCGCTGGCTCGACGCGACGGCCTCCGCTGCCGCAGCGATCTTACCAGCCTTGAGAAGCGTCCTAGCAATATTTCCCTGGATACGGGATTGCAAAAGCGGGCTTTTCATCTGCCCCGCGAGCCGCAGGGCGTTGCGGTACTGCGCCGCGGACTGATCGTAACGGCCAAGATCCTGCAGATACGACCCGCGGTTATTATAGATCGAAACTAGCAGACCAGGATCGCCGTCATAAGTGTCCAGTGCTTGGCCCAGATACTTCAGCGCCGACTCGGCATCATTGCTGTCGCCATAGAGCGCCGCAATCAACATCAGCGCCTTTGCGCGGTTGCGATTATCCGAAAGCGCACGGAAGATGTTGTGCGCGTTCTGGTAGTCGGCCAGCGACGCGGCGACCTGCCCGCGCGCCGCATGCACCCCGCCCCGCGACAGCAGGACGTTGGCGTGCAGATTCGAATTGGGGTCGCGCCGCTGAACGATGGCCAGCGACCGTGCGATGAGCAGTTCGGCATGATCCGGGTCGCTGACCCGGATCAATGCCTCACCCTGCAACCACCAGGCGGTGGCGAGCGCGTTCTCCTTCCGGACCGGATCATTGATGCCTTGGGCGATCGTCTCGGCTGCCTTTGCCTTACGGATTGCCACGGAAGGATCGACCTGCATCGCCGACTTCGCGTCGGCGATCGCGGCGTCGAACCGTACCGCCGATGTCGCGGCGGACACTTTCACGACCGGGGCCGCAGCCGTCAGAAAGGGCGCTGCCAACATCACGCCCACCGCCAGGCTGCAAGCGATCACACGCGATCGGATCGACCTGTGCATTCAGCCGCTCTTCCGAAAGGCCGCCACCCGCGTGAAAGGCGACCGCACATCCTGCGCGATTGCGAGGTGACGTTCCTCCGCCAGGAACGGGAGCAGCGCATCGAGCCCGATCGGGCGGCTGATCAGGAATCCCTGCACCATGTCGCACCCCATGACCGACAGCAATGCCATTGCTGCCGGGGTTTCAACCCCTTCTGCCACAACTTCCATCTCGAGCGCATGCGCCAGATCGATGGTCGACCGGACGATCAGCGGGTCGCGGTTCGAACTGGTGAGTTGCGTGACGAAGAGCTTGTCGATCTTGAGCTCGCTGGCGGGAAGCTGCTTGAGATAGGCGAGCGACGACAGGCCGGCACCATAATCGTCGATCGCGATCACGATGCCGATATCCGCGAAAATCTGCAAATTCCGGATCGCGCTTTCCGGATCGCGAATCACCGACGTCTCGGTGATCTCGAAGCCCAGACGCGCACCGCTCGAAGTGATCATCTCGCACGCCTGCCGCACGAAACGGGCATCTGCGAGCAACACGCCGGCGATATTGATGAATATCGGCAGGTCATGACCATGCGCCGCCAGGATTCGCTGGTCGCCGATAACCTGCTCGATCGTCCATAGCGTGAGCGCGACAATATCGCGGCTCTCCTCCGCGATCGGGATGAAGTCGCTCGGCAACACGAGGCCGCGCTGCGGATGGCGCCAGCGGACCAGCGCCTCGACACTGACGATCTCCTGCCGACGCAGATGGACCTTGGGTTGATATTGGAGGAACAGCTGGTCGCCGCCGATCGCCTTGTGCAGCTCGCGCGCCAGCATCAGCCGGTCGAGCGATGCGCTGGCGGCAGAGACGTCGCGCGCGATGGGTCCGCGTTCGACCCGGGCGTCGTCAAGGGCGAGTTCGGCTTCCTCGACCAGGCGAACCTCGTCGTGCTGTGGCGCACGGACCGACGCGCCGCCCAGCGTCAGGTCGACATGATAGAGCTCGCCATCGATGTCGAACGGCGTGGTGAAGGCGTGCGCGATCTGGTCGAGCGCCAGATCGAGATCGCTCTGCTGATCCCCCAGCAGCGCGATGTCGATCAGGTCGCGGGCGGCGATTTCGGTGCGCGACTGTGGCAATAAGGCTGCGATCCGGATCGCGATGTCGCCGACCAGCGTGTCTGCACGGCCCCGCCCGACATGCCGGCGAAGCATCGCGAAATTCGCCACTTCCGCCAGGATGACGAACTGCCAGCCATGATAAGCGACCGGAAGGCAAGGCACAGTCACGTGCTCCGGGACGTCAGTCATAGGACCGCCCCGTCGACGCATACCCGCACTCACGCACGTCGCAACGGCAGTCGGAAGGAAGATGCGACCGGTCATTCATCTCCGAAACGCTAGCTGCCGATACTGAAGATAGCGTTAAGCCTCCCATTACGACACGTAAACATGGTTAACGATCAATAAACCATGTTGTGTTTCAATTAACGCCTGATTAACTTTATCAAGCGTCCGAAACGGCGTGAATAAGGGAGAAAAAAGTGCTGAAGTTCATTCTTTCGCTCGTCTATGGCGACTCGATGCGCCCCTGGTAAACAGGTGCCGGCCCGGCGTTTTTGGAAAGATCCGCGGTTTCGTGGTTCGGCTTCCATCGGCACCGGGCCAATTTACCGACGTTCAACTATAGTAGTTTAAGATCCAGCCCGGCCTGAACCCCCCGGCCCGCCGCGAACGGCATTGCCCCGTGCGCTGACCGCCACGTGGCACAGGCGTAGAGCCGCCCTGCAAGACCGTATCGGGTCATGCATCAGCGACAGCCGTCATTCCTGTCATCAGTCCGAACGGACCACCACGTCGCCGGCGGAAAGCCCGGGCACCCGGCATCGTCTCACGAACGGATCAGGCCTTCGCGCAACATCGCCGCGCCCGCACACGCGACGTCAATGGACGCGCGAGCCTGACCGCAAGCTGAAATCACCGATCAAGCGAGATCCCGTGGCGGGCGCGATCCGCGCCGCCACGGGATGAGGCGATCAATAGTCCTTGGAGTATTTC
The DNA here is from genome assembly GCF_000732685.2 of Sphingomonas sp. STIS6.2. Lineage (NCBI taxonomy): Bacteria > Pseudomonadati > Pseudomonadota > Alphaproteobacteria > Sphingomonadales > Sphingomonadaceae > Sphingomonas > Sphingomonas sp. STIS6.2. The sequence continues at coordinate 534,768 of NZ_JPDP02000041.1, read as the reverse complement.
ACGCTGGCATTGGTCCCGCCCTGCGCGCCGGCCGACGAGAGCAGGCTGAGCGCCTTGGTCAGGGCAATCTCGAGCTGGGTCGAGGTGAAGCCCTTCGCGTCGGTCACGATCTCCACATAGATGTTGTCGGTCAGGTACTTGCCTGCCGCAAGGCTAGTGCCACGCCCGCTGGCCTCGTCGGCGCCAAGGACGCGCAGACGATCGAAGCCGGTCGCCGAGCGCAGCTTGCCGAGCGGGTTCAGCCCGCCACCCGATCCGCGCAGCGAATTGAGCGCAGACGCCAGCTGGATCGCCTCGGTCGCCGAGAGATTCTCGGGGTTGGTCCCGAACAACAGCCTGCTCAGCACCTCGTCCTGTGGCAGCGCCGGGGTCGAGGTGAAGGCGATCTGCGGCCGCTGGCCGGTGCCCGTGACGTTGATGACGACGGTGATGTTGTTCGTGGTCGTCGTCGCCTGGATGTTGATGTCCGGATCAGTCAGCGCCCCGCCACGGAAGCGGATCGTGCCGCGATTGACCTCGAACCGCTTGCCCGCGAACGAATAGGTACCGCGGACGATGTCGAGCCCACCGGTGACGACCGGCGCGGTCGACGTGCCGGTGATCCGCATGTCCATCTCCCATTCCGATTCGAGACCCATGCCGGACACGAACAGTTGGTTCGGCGCCCGCACCCGGAGGTCGAGCTTGATCAGGCTCGGCGGCGCGGGCCGCGCGGGACGATCGGTCGGCAGCGCGGGCCGGATCTCGCTCTTGCGACGGATGCCGGTCAGCTCGGCGACTTCCGCCTGACCCTGGCGGATGATCTCGTAGCGCGCCTCCGGGATCTGCAGGTCACCCTTGAGCAGTCCGCCATCGCGGCCATAGGTGAACCGCACCGACCCGGTCGTCGTCGCACTCAGCGCGTCGCTCTTGGCGAGCTGTGCATTGTCGAGCGTCGCGCGCAGGTCGATCGGGAAGCCGCTGTCCGCTGCGAGCCCGACGCTGCCCTGTGCCTGGACGCTGCCATTGCCGGCACGAGCCCGCAGCTGCGTCAGTTCGAGCCGGTCGTTATTGAACCGCGCGTTGATCGCCATCTGCGACAGCCGCGTGCCGTAGACCTCATTGTCGTAGGTGAGCGAGTCGGCCCGTACGATGCCGTTCAGACGCGGGGCCTGGACACGCCCGGAGAAGTCCGCCGCGATCGCGATCGGCCCGGACAGCTGCTGATTGGGCAGCGCGGCCAGGCTGAACAGCACGGCCGATGGCCCGTTATACCGGATGCCACCCGACAGCGGTGCCGCCATGAGCCGTTCGGACCAGGACGCGCCAGCGCCCAGCGGCCGGAGATTAGCGACCATGCGCCCCACCACCGTCGTCCCGCGCCGGACCAGCGCGCGGCCGGTCCCGCCATCGGCATTGAGCGTGCCGGCGAACACGATGTCGACCGCATCAGACACCGCCGCGATTCCCGTGCGGGTGAAGTTGCTCACCGTCGCACGGACGTTCGCCGTCGGCACCGCGGTGCTGCTGGCCTGGGCGAAGTCGAGGCTGCCAGTCGCGGTGCCGCCGATCCCGAGATTCGGCATCAGCGCGCTCAGCACCGACAGGTCGAGCTTGTCGAGCCGCGCCTGTGCGTTCAACCCGCGGCCATAGCTGCCGGCAAGACGCGCTGCGCCGGCCGCGGTCCCCTGACCGAAGTCGATCCGGGTCGGCGAAAGGCGATAGACGCCCTGGGTCGCCTGTATCCGCGCGGGATTGGCGGTGCGGAAATCGATCCCGTTCGCCTGCCCCTTCAGCGCGACCAGATAGTTATCGGGGCTCAGCTTCGCATTCATCGCGAGGCGGAACGGTACGCCGCTCGACCCCGTCGCCAGTGCCTGGGCGGTGCCCCTGCCACCGACGTAATTCACCTTCGCGCGTGCGGCGGACAACACGACCTCGCCGTAGCGCATGTCGGCGATCTGGACGTCGGCGATCACTTCGGGCGCCTTGGGATACAGCACGGCGCTGGCATCGACGATCGCGCGGCCGATCGTGAAATCGACCATGCCCGGGATCTTCGCTCCATAGGCCCGCGCAGCGACATCGGCGCGCTGATACCCGCCCTGGTTGGCGAGACGGACATTGCCCGTCAGCCCCTGCCCCGCGAACTGTAGCGCACCGGCGAACGGCCCCGCCGCACTCTGTACGATCCGGCCGCGCGCGACGATGCCCGCGAAGACCGCACGGCGCACGTCGACCGCAAGCTGGGTGCCCGGCGTGACCAGCACATCGGCGGTGAAGGGGCCGTAATTGGTGCCGCCGCTCGCGACGACGGCATAGGCGCCGTTACGCCCGACGACCCGCGCCTGAAGGTTGACCAGCCCGACGCCGACGCCCGGACGCGGCGCGCGCAGGACGACGACCGGCGCAGTCGCACTGCCCGTGACCCGCGCCGAGAGCGGACCGTAGACGGTCGAATAGGCATCCGCGTTGACGAGCACGGCGCCGGTGGCCGGATCGAACCGACCCTCGCCGCGCGTCACGCGGAATTGCGGCGCGTTCATGCGGAGGTTGCGAAAGGTCACGATCCCCTCGGGGCTGTACCCGATGTCCGACCGGACGATCGCGTTGCCGCCGAGGAAGCTGCGCGCGCCCTCGTTGAAGATCTGCGCGGTCTGCGCGACGACGCGGCCGGTGATGCCGAACCCGCCATTGGGGCCCGGCACCAGCTTCGCATCGGTCGTCAGGTTGACGATGCCGATCCCGTCGACGCGGTAATTGTTGACCCGCCCCTTGAGCGCGCCGGTGTAGCGTCCGGTCGACATGTTCGCGACGACGACCGCGGTCGCGTCGATCTTGTCCGAACGGATCTTGAGATTGTCGGACAGGACGTTGACGCCGGAGATCGCGAAGTCCCCGTCGATCGCGACGTTGGTCGCAAGACCGCCAACCGCCGCATTCAGCCCGGTCACCCGACGTGCGCGCGCCTTGATCGGCAGGAGAATGCGGTCGGCATTCACGCGCGCAAGACCCTCGGCATAGAGGTTCTCGACACCCATTTCGCCAAAGGCGATCGTCGCGGCCCGGACCTTGTAGTCGACGGTCGGGGTCGCGAACGCCCCGTCGAGGACGACGCGCGCGGTGACGTCGCGACCGCGCAGATTGGGCAGGATGGCCCCCGGGGTCAGAAGCTTCGCGTCGACCGCGAAGTTGGCGAACCGGCTGTTGGCGAGATCGATCAGGCCACCGGCATCGACCGCGAGCGCATCCGACTTCAGCGTCATGCGCGTGTCGGCCTTGCGGTCGTTCAGCGTCGTGTCGATCGCCACGTCGAGCTGCGGCGCGGTCAGGCGCTCGACCGGTCCTTCGAGATAGAGGCCGGGGCGGGTCGCGCCGCGCACCTCGATATGGCCGTTCTTCGCGGTCAGGCCGAGATTGGCGAGCTCGCCGCCGCCCAGCGTCGCGACCGCACGACCGCGCCATGCGGCCCAGCTTCCGCGGCCGTCGACCGTCGCGGTCAACGGTGCCTTGAGCGACCCCATCGTCGCGACCACACCGCCAACGGGCGCGGTCAGCTTGACGTTCACGTCGAGCTTGTTCTGTTCGGGCACCGCGTCGAGCTTGAGGATCAGTCGGTCGCCGCCAGCAATGCCGGGGCCCGTCAGCGCGGCAGCGTTGGTCGTCAGCTGCGCACGCTTGTCCGCAATATGGACCGCGCCGTCGATCTTGAGGATATGCGTCTGGCCCGTCACCGGCTTGCCGATCACGAACCGGTCGATCACCAGCCGGTTCACGTCGATATCGAGATCGGGCAGCAGCGGCGCGTTGGGATCGGTCGGGGTCGCCTTGAGCACCGGACGCCGTTGCAGCGTGACGAGTGGCGTGGTCAGCGACCGGACGTCGACATGGTTGCTGGCAAAGGCGAACGGGCGCCAGTCGACGCGCAGCTTCGGGCTGGTGAGGAACACGCCGGTCGGGTCCGACACGCGAACGTCGCTGAGCGTCATCGCGCCGTAGATCGATCCGTCGATCCGGCCGACCTTGATGTTGAGGCCGGACGCGGTCGTATAGCCGCCGATCTGATCCGCGACGAGGCGGCGGCCGGGATCGGTGTTGATCCCGAACAGCACGATCAGCACGAGGGCGATCAGCGCCACGACCAGGATGGCGATCCCCTTAAGGATCCGCTGCCACAGCGGCCGCCGGGCTACGACGCTGTCGTCAGCCTGATCGATAGGTCCCTGGTCGGCAGGGGGTGCGCCGTTTTCGGCCATCAGAATGCCTGCCCGATCGAGATGTAGAGCGCGACCTTGCCGTCGCCCTCGCGTGGGTTCAGCGGCGTCGCGACGTCGATGCGCATCGGACCGAAGCTGGTGTAGAAGCGACCGCCGATACCCGCGCCGTAGCGCAGGCTCGACAGGTTCGGCGTGCTGCTCTCATAGCTGTTACCCGCGTCGATGAACGGCACGATGCCGAAATCGCCGAACCGGTAGCGCGCCTCGAGCGCGAACTCGTTGAGCGAGCGGCCACCAACCGGATCGCCATTGGGATCGAACGGCCCGAGCCGCTGATAGCCATAGCCGCGGACCGATCCGCCGCCGCCGCCATAATAGCGCCGCGAGGGTGCCAGATCGTCGCGCGCGACGCCCTGGATCGTTCCCGCCTTGGCGCGGCCGGCGATCACGATGCTGCTCGACACGGGATAGTAGAAGGTCCCTTCAACCATCGCGCGGACATAGGGTTTGACCGAGCCTTGCACCGATGTTTCGGGGCTGGCGTTCAAACGCAGGCGGAACCCCTTGGTCGGGTTGAGCAGGCTGTCGGAGCGATCGAACAGCAGCTGTCCGGGCAGCGCGACGATGCCGTAGGTGCGCCGGACGTTTCGCCCCTGCGCGAAGTCATAGACGCTCTCGTTCGTGCCGACGAGTTCGCCGCCATAATAATAGGTGATCGGCTTCTGCCAGATCGGCGTCGAATCATAGCTCCAGCGGATGCCGACGCTCGTCGTGAACGCCTCATAGGCGTCGTAGTTCGAATGATTGGCCCCCGCCGTCAGGCTGAAGGTGCGGTCGCGACGCCCGGCATTGGCGCGACGGAACGTGCCCGCAAGCCCCTGTTCCTGCGTCCCCGCGATCACCGACGCGAGCAGGCCACCCTCATAGGGGAACAGGTTGCGATGCTGCCAGGTCCCCTCGGCGCGGAAGCCCTGCCCCGTCGAGAAGCCGACATTGCCGCCCAGCGTGCGCGCCGGGCCCTTTTCCTGCCGGACCAGCAGGTCGACCTGCTCGGTGCCGTCGGGGTTGGTGCGGCCGGTCCGCTGCGGCACTACCGAGACGCTCTGGAACAGGCTGGTCGCGACCAGCGCGTCGCGCAGGTCGTCGGTCATCCGGTTGTCGTAGAGCTGCCCTTCCTCGAACCGCGGAAAGACGTTCAGATGCTCGATGTCGAACACCGCGTCGCCTTCGGTGCGCAACTGCCCGAACGAGGCGCGCGGCCCCGTATCGACGGGCAGCGTATAGGCACCGGTCGGGACCTGCGCCTCGTCGTCGAGCAAGATGTCGCGCCCGCCGACCTTGACGAACGGATAGCCCATCTGCGGCAGCATCAGCGAGACATTGGCCTCCGCCCCCTGGATCCGGTCCGCCTGGATCGGATCGCCGACCTTCAGCGGCAACTGGCTGCGCACCAGATCCGGCGGAATGGTCTGCGCGGTCTTCACGTCGATCGAGCCGAGCGTGTAGAGCCGCCCCGGCTGCGCGCTGACGATCGCCTTCAGCCGGCCGGGCTTTTCGGGAACCGCCTCGATCGTGGAAATCGCGGTCGCGTCATAATAGCCGAGCGACTTCAGCAGCCGGACGACCAGCGCCTCGTCTTCCTTCGCGCGCGCCGAAACCTGCGTCGTGTTCGCCGCCTTGCCGCCGCCCTTCAGCGCCGACAGCGCCTTGTAGCGCGCCTCGAGCCCGTCGCCCGCATCGGCCAGACCCTTGATCTCCGTATCATAGCGGATCTCGGGCGCATCCTTGTCCTTGATGTCCGCAGCGGTCGCCAGCGGCGCCGTGTCGTAGCTAGCAAGTGCGGGAAGCGGCACGACCAGCTGCGGATCTTCGGGACCGATGGGGGGCAATGCGGCGCCCGTCGCGGTCGTCGCGGGGGTCACATCCGTCGCGGGGGTCACGGGCGCCGTCTCGCTCGCCATCGGCTCGAGCGGTGCATTGATGTCGTTCGAAAGCGGCGGCAGCGCCTGGTTGAATTCCGCGTCGGGGACGATCGGGGCATTGCCCTTGGGATCGGCGACGCCTGTGTCGGATCGCTGCTCGGCCGTGGGTGCGTCGGGTCCCTTTGCGGGCGCGGTACCGGGCTTTGCGAGCTGGGCTTCGCCGGGAGCGGCCACACTCGCCGCCAGAGCGATCGCGAGCCAATAGTGCCGTCTTGTCGAACTCGTCACAGGAAACACGATCCCCTTTCGAAGGGCGACCGCGTTCGATTCATCCCCGTTAATCCCTCGCAACGCACGAAACTTGGGTTGGTTTCCGTCATCCGGCGATTCACACGCAGCCGATCATGCCGGCCACCGGAAGGACGATGGTGTCACGGCCCGGCCGCTCGAGCCGTAGCGTCGCATTGGGCACCATCGCGCCGGACGCCAGATCCTCGCGCGTGACGATCGTCATGTCGAGCGCGACGGTCAGATCGCCACCGCGATAGGTCGTCACCCCGGCAAAGCCGTAGCCACCCGGGCCGGCCTCGTCGACTCGCGCATAATCGACCGGCTTGCCGTCGACCGCGAGACGCAGCCGAGCCGAGTCGGCGGTCGCCATCGCCACCAACGCGCGGTCGCCCGTCGACCAGAGATACGCCGCGCATCCCCGTGCGGGCATCGCCTGCTTGCCGATCGGACCGAGCGTCGCGGGAGCCTTGGTGGTGTCGCCGGGCACCGTCTTGGCGGGCGTGGCGGCTTGCACGGCCGCGGCGATAAGCAATAGCATCATCCGCCCGACGCTATCATGAAGAGCCAGGCCGGATAAGCCGCGATCGCCAGCAATGCGCCGAACGGCATCGCGGTCTGCCCGGTCACGGGTTTGCCGCCGACGCGCATCGTCAGCACCGCGCCGAGCCCGACCATGCTGGCGATCAGCAACACGGCGGGCAGCATCTGCCAGCCGAGCCACAGCCCGATCGCACCGAACAGCTTGGGATCGCCGCCGCCCATCCCGTCATGTCCGCGGATCCGGCGATAGCCCGCCGCGATCGCCCAAAGGAGGGCGAACCCCGCGGCCCCGCCGATAAGCCGGTCGACTCCGTCGGGCGCCAGTCCGGCGACACCGCCCGCCGCGCCGCCGAGCGCCAGCAAGAGGGTCAGGCGGTCGGGCAGCCAGAAGGCGACGAGGTCGAGGGCGGCGAGTGCCAGCAACAGCCAGCCAAAGGCCGCGCCCCACAAGGCGGCCTGCCCCGGCGCGACGAGCCCGGCGGCAATACCGATCCCCAGCCCGCACGCCTCGATCCGCCAGTGCAGCGGATCGATCTGCGCACCGCAAGACCGACACCGCCCCCGCAGCAGCAGCGCACTGACCAGCGGGACGAGATCGAGCGCGGTCAGCGTCCGCCCGCAGGCGTCGCACGCCGACCGCCCGCGAACGACCGACCGGTCCTCCGGCCAGCGAATCACCAGCGCAGCGATGAAGCTGCCGACGATGGCACCGAGCACGCCCAGCGCCGCCGCGGCGATCATCGGGCTCGGCACGGGCATGGCGTCGATCATCCGCCGCGCGTGCCGGGCACGTTCCGCGCCGTCAAGCCGGTCCCGACCGCGTCGACGGCGTCAGAGACCAAGTGTGTAATATCGGCTGAACCGCGAGGGCGGATAGGACCCGAACCGCTTACAGCGGACAAAGCCCGCGCGTTCGTACAGCGCGCGCGCCGCAGCATAGGCGGCGTTGCTCCCGGTCTCGAGGCTGATCCGGGTCGCGCCCATGTCTCTGGCATGGCGGGTCGCATGATCGAGCAGCGCCGCCCCGACCCCGCGGCGCACATGATCGGGATGCGTCCGCATCGATTTCAGCTCGCAATGCCCCGCGTCGAGCCGCTTCACCGCGACGATCCCGAGCAGCGTCGACTCGCCCCCCGCCTCGTCCCAGGCCGACCACACGATCACCGACGGATCTCGCAGCCCGGCGAGGTCGAAGGCAAAGACACAGCCCGGCGGCGAATTGGCGTGCGCGGCGCGCTGGTGCAGCGCGACCAGATCGACGACCGCATCGCGCGTCAGATCGTCGCGCTCTATCCGCATGACGCGATCCGGGTGCGATGCCGCGTCATCGTTCAGGGCAGCGCTTCGTCCGCATCGACTCCCCACAGCGCGTCGACGCGCACGAAACCGGCCTGTCCCTTGATGTCCATCTTGCACCAGCCATTGCCGCACTGGCTCAGCCGACCGACCACGCCGGGGGCCGCGCGCCATTGCAGGCGTCCGGTGTCACTCGGGCGGTCGAGAATCGCGATCGGGGTCGTGCCGCGCACGATCGCGGTGCGCGTGCTGCTCATCAAATTGGCCTGCATCCAGCCTTCGGTGCCGTCCGGATCGGCGATCTTGCGCCATTCCTTGTGGATCGCGATCACGCGCACCGGCAGGTCGGCACGCTGATACAGCCAGCTGGCGGGATAGGCGCGGGCCGGGCCGGTCCGCAACCGCGCGCGACCCGCCGAGATCGAGGCATAATAAGGAAGCTTGCGCACCGGATCCGCGGCGGCGGCAGGCTCGGTGCCCAGCGCCGCCGTGACGAGGGCGGCGAGCCCGAAGGCGAGAATGCGCATGCTGATGTCCTGTTGCCGACGCGGTTCGTGTCCGGCCAAGCTCTATCGCCACCGCAGCGGCGGTTTCAACTGCTAAGCGCGCGCGCCGCCGTTCCACGGATCGCAGCGCGGTTTTGCCGCTCCATCGTTGACGCCGTGGATGACGTTCGCCAAGCCACGGTCATGCCCGATCCACGCCCCGATAGCTGGCCCGACACCCGGCGCTGCCCCAACCCCAAGGTGATCGTCACGCGCGAACTCGCCGATGCGGTCATGGACCGTATGGCGGCGCTGTTCGACACGACCAACAACCACGGCGATGCCAAGCTCAGCCGCGACCAGCTGGCCGCGGCGATGGCCGATTGCGACGTGCTGGTCCCGACCGTGACCGACGATATCGACGCCGCGCTGATCGCCGGCGCGGGCGATCGCCTTCGCCTGATCGCCAATTACGGCGCGGGCGTGAACCATATCGACCTGAAGGCGGCGCGTGCGCGCGGGATCATCGTCACCAACACGCCGGGGGTGCTGACCGAAGACACCGCGGACATGACGATGGCGCTGATCCTGTCGGTGCCGCGGCGGCTGGCGGAGGGCGAGAAGCTCGTTCGCTCGGGCGCATGGACCGGCTGGAGCCCCGGCGGGATGCTCGGCCACCGGATCGGCGGCAAGGCACTCGGCATCGTCGGGATGGGCCGGATCGGACAGGCGGTCGCGCGCCGCGCCGCCGCGTTCGGCCTCTCGATCCACTATCACAATCGCCGCCGCCTCCCCGTCGCTCTCGAACAGGCGCTCGGGGCGACGTGGCACCCCTCGCTCGACGAGCTGCTCGGCGCAGTCGACATCGTGACGATCCACACCCCGCTGAACGCCGACAGCCGGGACATGATCGACGCGCGGCGGATCGCGCTGATGCGCCCGCACGTCTTCCTCATCAACGCCTCGCGCGGCGGCGTGGTCGACGAGACCGCGCTGGTCGACGCGCTCGAGGCGGGCCGGCTCGCCGGCGCCGGGCTCGACGTCTGGCGTCACGAGCCGCAGATCGATCCGCGGCTGCTCGCGCTCGATAACGTCGTGATGCTCCCGCACATGGGATCGGCGACGTTCGAGGGGCGGATCGCGACCGGCGAGAAGGTAATCCAGAACATCCGGATGTGGGCCGATGGCCATCGTCCGCCCGATCAGGTGCTCGAAGGCTGGGCCTGACGGCCCCGCGCCTGAGCCCGGAACCGATTCCGCAGTGCGGCATTTGTTGGATACCCCCGGAGAGAAAGAGGAGTATCCCATGAAGAAGATTGCTGTTTCCGCGCTGCTGATCGCGTCCGCCGTCTCGATGAGCGCCTGCTCGACGCTCAAGGGCGCAGGCATTGGTGCAGCCGGCGGTGCGGGTGTCGCCGCGGCGACGGGCGGTAGCGTCGAAAAGGGTGCAGCGGTCGGTGGTGCCGGCGGCGCAGTGGTCGGCACGGTCGCCGACTGAAACGCTTGGCGCGCGCGGGCCTGAAGGTCCGCGCGTTGCCCTTCAGATCACCGTGCGCGGATCCAGCCGGTCCGCTGGACGGTGCCCGTCAGGACCTTCGACCCGAACGCCTTGGCGACCGTCGCGGCATCCGCAATGTTCATCAGGACGATCCGTGTCCCGCCCGACGGCAGCGATTCGATCGCGCTGATCTCGGCCTTGTGCTTGGCGCACATCGCGACGGCCTGAGCCTCGGTGACGCGTACGTTCATCGCACGCGAAATGGGCGCAACATCGACGCTGGGCGTGGTGGTCATCTGATAATCCCGGCAGGGAGCGGGAGCGCGATACGTCTCTCAGTCGTGGCTTGCCCGAATGAAGCGCCGCAATCCGCCCGGTATGCGCGCTATCCCGCCGATCGGCAACCTCAGCCGCCGCGTCAGACGCGCGTTCCGAGCAGTGCGAGACCAAAGCCAACGAACACCGCCCCCGTCGCGCGGTCGAAGGCGCGCCGCAATGCCGGTCGCGTCAGATGCCGCGCGAGCGTCCGCCCGCTCATCGCATAGACCGCATACCAGAGGCTTTCGACCACCGCGAAGGTGACAACGAGGATCGCGAACTGCGGCCCCTGCGGTGCGGCGCGGTTGACGAACTGCGGCAGGAAGGCGGCTGCGAACAGCAGCAGCTTGGGATTGCTGATCCCGATCACGAACCCGCCGCGGAACAGCCGTGCGGCCGACATCGTGCGCGGCAGCGTGTCGGCGCCCAGATCGACCGGCCCGCCGGCACCGCGCCACGCCTTGATCCCCAGCACGATCAGATAGGCGACACCGGCATAGCGCAGCGCATCGAACACCCGCGGCCAGGCCGTCAGCAGCGCCGCGACCCCCGCCGCCGATGCGGCGAGGACGAGGACCAGCGCAGTCAGGCACCCCGCCATCGCCGCCAGGCTGCGCCGCGCGCCGAAGGTCATGCTGCGCGTCATGACGTGCAGCATATTCGGCCCCGGCGTCCCGCACAACAGGATCACCGCGACCAGGAACACCGTCCACGCATGCAGCGTCATGCCTTTGCCCCCCTACCCTGACCGACTCAGTCGCCGGTCAGGATCCGATCGACCAGCTGCCCGACGCTCGGCACGAACCCGTTGGAATAGAACGGGTCCTTCTTGAAGTTATACGCCGCATGGCCGGCGAACATCAGGTTCTGGTCGATGTCGCCGCCATGCGCGATATCCTGCAGCGTCTTCTGGATGCAGAAGCTGCGCGGGTCGGCGAGCCGCCCCGTCGAGTTCGTCTCGGTATCCGCCCAGCTCGAGAACGAGCATTGCGACAGGCAGCCCATGCAGTCTGCCTGGTCCTTGCGGATCATGCCCTTCTCTTCCGGACCGACGAAGACCAGCGTGTTGTCCGGGGTCTTGAGCGCGTCGGTGAAGCCTTCGCCGAACCACTGGCGTGCGCGCAGCAGGTCGTTGCGCGTCACCCAGAAATTCTTGCCCTTAACGCCGACGTCGAGCTGGAAGATGTGGTCGCCCGCCTCCTGCGTCGAGAACGCGATCTGGCGCTCGGACCGTGCCTCGAGGCTGCGCAGGAACGGGTTGCGCACCGCCGAGGAATAGAAACCGGTCGGCGAGAATTTATGCAGCAGAACGTCGCCTTCCTCGATCCGCGTCAGTGCGTCCTTCCACCCCTGCGGGATCGGGCTTTCGCGCGTCAGCAGCGGGCGGGTGCCGAACTGGAACGCGATCGTGCCGAGCTCGGGATTGTCGATCCAGTCGTTCCAGTCGCGCAGATACCAGACGCCGCCCGCCATCACGATCGGCACGTCGTCCGAGATACCGCCCTCGCGCATCACGTCGCGCAGTTCCTTCACGCGCGGATAGGGATCCTGCGGCTTCAGCGGATCCTCGGCATTCGACAGGCCGTTATGCCCGCCCGCGAGCCACGGATCCTCGTACACGACTGCCGCCAGCCACTGTGCCGCCTTCGAATAGGCGCGCTTCCACAGCGCACGGAACGCCCGCCCCGAACTGACGATCGGCAGATAGCTGACGCCGTAGGACGCGGTGATCTCGCTGAGCTTGTAGGGCATGCCTGCGCCACAGGTGACGCCCGCCACCTTGCCGCGCGTCCGCTCGAGCACGCCGTGCAGGATCCGCTGCGCGCCGCCCATTTCCCACAGCACGTTGATGTTGATCGCGCCCTTGCCGTCGGCGATCTCATAGGCGCGCTCGACCTGCTGGACCGCACCGTCGATCGCATACTGGACGAGCTCCTCATGCCGGTCACGCCGCGTCAGCGCGGCATAGACCTGCGGGATGATCTTGCCCTCTGGATCGTAACTATCGGCATTCACGGCAGAAACCGTGCCGATGCCACCCGCAGCGGCCCAAGCTCCGGCCGACGCATGGTTGGTCGCCGCGACTCCCTTGCCGCCTTCCACCAGCGGCCACACTTCGCGACCGTTATAGACGATAGGCTTCAGGCCCTTGAACACGACGTCACCTCTCCCGGAAAATACGGCCCCCTATATCGCAAGGACGCAGCGTGCGAGCAAATTAAGACCTAGGTTAGCGCGCCGGGTCTGCCGAGCGCCTCTTCGTACAGCGCACGGTAGCGCGCGATCATCACCGATTCGTCGAATTCGGCGCGCGCGCGCCGCTGATTCGCCGCGCCGATCGACGCACGCAGCGCGGGATCCGCGACCAGCGCCTGCAGTGCATCGCGCAGCCGCACCTCGCTCGGCGCTTCGGTGATGAACGGCAGGTTTTCAGGCGCAACCATCCGCCCGACGTCGCCGACCGGATAGCTCGCGATCGGCAGGCCGGCGGCCATCGCCTCGACCACCGAGATCGGAAACTGCTCGCTGCGCGACGACAGAGCGAGGATGTCGAAATGCCCGATATACCGATAGGGCCGGTCGAGAAATCCCGGCAGGACGAGCGTGTCGGCCATCCCCATTGCCGCCGCCGCCTGGGCGATCCGCGCGCGCTCGGGCCCTTCGCCGACGATCACCAGCCGCACCCGCCCGGACACGCCGCCGACCGCACGCACCAGTGCGGTCAGGTCCTTCACCTCGCGCAGGCCCGCCAGCGCGCCGATGACGACCTCCTTCGCCTTCGGGACGAACCCCGGGATCGCCTTGGGCTCGGGCTTTTGCGCGTAATAAGCGGTGCCGATGCCGTTCACGATCCGGTGCACCCGATCGCGCGGCTGTTTCCAGGTCTTCAGCGCGATCGCCTCGAGTACCTCGGACGGTACCGCCAGCGCATGCGCCGCGCCCAGCGCGAGGCGGCGATAGATGTTGCGCTCGATCTTCAGCCCGCCCGCCTCGTCGGCGTTGAAACCGTCCTCGTGATGGACCAGCGGCGGCGCGCCCTTGCCGAACGCGCGGCGCGCCATCGCCCCGTCGATCGCCCCCCAGTTATAGCTCAGCACCAGGTCGAACCGCCGCATATACTGCGCGATCGCCTCGTAGCGCGCGACCGACGGCTTGCCCGTCAGCGGCGGCGGGTTCTGCGCGATCTCGTAGCGGATCCCCTTGGCGATCGCCCCCTGCGCGCCCAGCGCATCGGGCACGCCCGACACGATGGTGTGCTTGGCGCGATCGCCGAACGCATTCATCAACCGCACCGCCCGCGCCTCCTTCCCGCCAAGGTCGAACGAGGAATGGAGATGGAGGATGTTGACGGGTGCGGCCATGCCCGACGCGATGCCGATTTCTCGCCGGGGTTTCAAGGGAGCAGGCGCGCTGGATCGCTGTCCGCTTCCGCCCACTTGCGGACACTAGAAGCATAATTTCATGCCGTGCTATGATGCCGACAATGGAGGGGGGGCGGACGGTGAAAACACTGGATGACTTGATCGAATGGGCGAACGAGCAGCGCGAAGAATCTCTGCAACAGGTCGATCTCTTCAGTAACGGCGGAGTGAAGGCACAGCTTGTCATGCCGGATGGCACTACGCAGGATATTACTGCCGGAGTGCTTTCGCATCAGAAAGCGAACGTAGATGCTTTCACCAGTCTTGTGTCAGCCTTGGAGAGGTAAGGTCCGCTCCCCACCAAAATACGCCACGAACCGCATCAGGCCGGCGGGTCGAACGCAGTCTTCGCGATATGCGTGATCCGGCACGCCAGATCCGCCTCGCCGCTCGCGACCACGTAGAAGTCGCCCGCGTCCGCAATGCCCGTCGTGAAGACGACATTGTCGACGTACATCTGGTCCTTCAATGGTTCGGTCAGCGCGGGGTTCGCCTCGAGCAGCGGCGCGTGCTGGGTTGCGATCGTGATTGACGGGTCGTCCTTGTCGAGGATCGACCAATAGGTGCGGTAGATGCCGACCACGCCCGACGGCTCGACGCCGTGCCACAGGCTCAGCCAGCCGCGATCGGTCAGGATCGGCGGCGTCCCCCCGCCCATCCGCGCGGTCGAGACCGTGGCAGCGTGCGGGCGGATGCCGGGCTTGTCATGCGGCTTCCAGTGGAGCGCATCGGGCGAGCGCGACAGGTTGATCGACGGCCCGGCGCGCCATTCGCTGCCCGGCGGATAGGCGAAATACAGGTCGCCGAGTGGCCGCGTCTGCGCCCAATATTGCCCGCTGATCAGCCCTTCGAAGATCAGCATGTCCTTGTTCTGGTGATCGAGCACGATCCCCTCGAGCTGCCAGTCGAGCGCGTCGGCTGACGAATAGAGAGTCGTCGAATGCCGTTCCGGGCTGACCGAACAGGTCGTCATCAGATAGCGGTCGCCGACCTTCGAGATGCGGGCATCCTCGACGCCATAGCATTGGTAGGGTGTGCGCGGCGCGATCGCCTTGTCGTAATGGACCGCGACGACCGAACGGCCCTCGGCGTCGAGCTCGACCGGTAGCAGCCAGGACAGCGAGGTCAGCGCCATCACCTTCCATCCGCCGCCGGGGATCAAGAATTTGCGCGGATCCTTGGTGTCGACCATCTGCAACGGCCACGCATCGCGCAGATAGGCGCCGTCCTGCCAGCGGATCGCATGGACGTTGCCGCCCTTGACCGGCTCGCGCAACGCCTCCGCCACGCGCACCATCAGCAGCAGATTGCCGTTCGCCAGCCGCGTCATCCCCGGATTGAAGGCGCCGAGCACATAGGTCTCGGCCCCGACCTTGCCCGCCAGCGGTGAGCGCGACAGGTCGATGTCGGCAGGAGTGAAGACGAGCTGATCGAACATGCTATTCTCCTAAAATTCTGGTTGTTCGGCCGCCCCGCACCATGCCCGTTCGCCCTGAGCGAAGTCGAAGGGCATGCCCCGGGCGGAGGTGCTTCGACTTCGTTCAGCACGAACGGGACGGGTGAGCGGTGTCGCTATTCCCCCTCCAACGCGCGGGGCACGATCACGAGCTGCTGGATCACACTGCGTGTCGGCTGCGTGAGCAGGAACTCGACGCCCGCGGCGATGTCCTCGCCGCGCAGCATCTGCTCCGCCGCGATCATCTGCCGCTGCTTCTCGTCGGGCACGTCGGGATATTGCATGTTGGAGCCGACCTTGCCCGGCTCGATCAGCGACACCCGGATCCCCTTGGGCCCCAGCTCGCGACGCAGCGCCTCGGCGAAACCGGCGATACCCGATTTGATGCCCGCATAGACGGTCGAGCTCGGCCCGAGGATATGCGCGCTGAGCGAACCGATCAGGATTAGGTCGCCGATCGGCGTCATCCGGTGCGCGGCGTGATGCGCGCTGAGCAGATAGGCGGTGAAATTGACCGCGATCGCGTAGCGCAGCGCCTCCTCGTCCATCTGCGTCAGCCCGCCCGCGGCGATCGAGGCGTTGATGACGGTGATGTCGAACCCGCCCAGATACGCCTCGCCCGCATCGAAAAAGGCACGGACCTTGTCCGGATCGGCAAGCTCGGTGACCATCCCGTCACCTTCGCCGACCGCGCGGATGCAGACGAGCGCGTCCTCGAGATGACCCGCATCGTGACCGCAGATATAAACCCTGGCGCCCCCCGCCGCGAGCAGCACCGCAATCGCCCGGCCGATGCCTGTCGTCCCTCCCGTGATGATCGCGCGTCGACCCTCAAGGGAGCGATGGTTCGGATGAAGGTCGGCGGGTGCGGTCATAAACTGTTCCGGTCATCGAGCAGGCGGGGCGAGGCGTCGCTGCGACGGCTCGTCCCCGTCCCCTAGGCGCGGACAGCATCCCCCTCAAGCACCTGCGCCAGCAGGTCGTCGATCGGCGCCTGGACGATCGGCTCGCTCAGCGTCGGGGCATGACCGACCCCGGGCACGGTGACGAGCGTCGCGCGGTCGAGCGATGCGACCATCCGATCCGCGATCGGGGCCGACAACAGGTCGGACCGACCACCCCGCACGATCAGCGTCGGGATCTCACGCAGGCCTGCCAGCGCCTGCCACATGTCCGGCCCGGCCTCGCTGCCCGGCACGCGGAACGGTTCGGCGATCTTCAGGTCGTAATCGAGCACGATCCGGCCTGAGCTATTCAGCCGGTAGATGCGCTTGGCCATCGCCAGCCAGTCCTCGATCGTCCAGTCAGGATAGACGTCGGCATTGCTCTCCGACACGCAGCGCGCGGCGTGCATCCAGGTCGGAAAGACGCTCGCCTTGCCGACATAGCCGCGGATCCGCGACAGGCCCTGCGCGTCGATCTCGGGTCCGACATCGTTGAGCAGCGCGGCTGCGATTCGCCCGCGCGCCGGCCCCGCCATCAGCATCGTGACGATCCCGCCGAGCGACGTCCCGAACGCGACGAAACGGTCGATGCCATGCTCGGCCAGCAACGCCTCGACATCCTGCACATAGGTCAGCGGGACATAGGACATCGGATCCTTGGCATAGGCGCTCTCGCCGCGCCCGCGGAGATCGATCGCGATCAGCCGCCAGCGTCCCGCCAGCCGCGCCGCGAGCGCATCGAAATCGCGCGCGTTGCGTGTCAGCCCGGGCAGGCACAGGATCGGCGGGCGACCATCGCCGCCGCCCGGATAGTCGCGTGCGTGCAGCCGCAGCCCGTCCCTGGACCACCAATAGAGGTTTTCGTAAGCGGCCATGGTTGCGTCCTTCGGGTAGCGGCCACCATATCGCCGCATGCCCATCGACCCGCAAGCCTTCCCCGCCTATCGCCCCGAAACCACGTTGCTCGACCTGGGCGACCCGTTCTTCGATCCGGTCGCGGCGGCCGATTTCCCCCGCACCCAGCTCCGCTTCCGCAACGATCGCGCCGCCGCACAGGTCGGTCTGGCGGCGCTCGACGACGACGAATGGACCCGCCATTTCGGCCGGTTCGCGCCGTTGCCGGACACGCTGCCCGGCCCGCTAGCGTTGCGCTATCACGGTCATCAGTTCCGCAATTACAATCCCGATCTGGGCGACGGTCGCGGTTTCACCTTTGCCCAGATGCGCGACGATCGCGGCCGCCTGATGGATCTCAGCACCAAGGGGTCGGGGCAGACGCCGTGGAGCCGCGCGGGCGATGGCCGGCTCACGCTGAAAGGTGGCGTTCGCGAGATCCTCGCGACCGAGATGCTCGAGGCGCTGAACGTACCGACCTCGCGCACGCTATCGCTTATCGAGACGGGCGAAGATCTGCAGCGCGGCGACGAGCCGAGCCCGACCCGCTCTGCGGTCATGGTCCGGCTCAGCCACAGCCATGTCCGGATCGGCACCTTCCAGCGCCTCGCCTATCATCGCGACGACGACGCCCTGCGCCGGCTAGTCGGCTATACATTGCGCAACCTGTTCGACGAGGACGGGAACGGGGAAGGCGACGATCCGGTCCGCCTCCTCGCGCTCGTGGTCGCGCGGACCGCGCGGCTCGCGGCGCGCTACATGGCCGCGGGCTTCGTCCACGGCGTGCTCAATTCGGACAACATCAACGTCACCGGCGAAAGCTTCGACTATGGCCCGTGGCGGTTCGCGCCGACCTGGGACCCGGGCTTCACCGCCGCCTATTTCGATCATCAGGGGCTGTACGCCTTTGGTCGCCAGCCCGAGGCGATCCACTGGGACGTGATGCAGCTCGCGGTATCGCTGCGCACGATCGCCGAGAGCGATCCACTGATCGCCGCGCTCGACGGTTTCGGCCCCGCCTATCAGACCGAAGTGGGCGCGGCGATCCTGTGGCGGCTGGGCGTCCGCCCGCGCGATCCCAACAGCGACCGTGCGCTCGTCCAGGCAACCGAGCGCGCGCTGCGGACCAGCGGGGCGAGTATCGACCGGTTCTTCTTCGACGCGTTCGGCGGCGATCTTCCCGCGGGCTACGGTCCCGAATGGGACGAGGTCCGCGCCGCGCTCGGCGGCTATGCCGCGCGCAAGGATCGCACCCATCCCTATTGGTCGGGCACGCCGTGCAGCCTGCTGATCGACGAGGTGGAATCGATCTGGGCGCCGATCGCCGACGCCGACGACTGGAGCCGTCTTACCGCGAAGGTCGCGGCGATCCGGGCGATGGGCGAGGCGCTCGCCTGATCGCGGGTGCCGCGGCCGACGGTGCGGCGGATGGTGGAAAGTCTTCTAAAATTGGGGCAAGAGCCCGATATGGCCGATGAGATCCTCTCCTACGAACCCGCAACCGGTACGCTGTTGTGGCGTCACCCAATCGGGGATGTCGATACCGAAGTGGCGACCGCGCGGTCGGGATGGGCCGGCTGGGCGTCCAAGCCGCTCGCGTTCCGGATTGAGACGATGCGCCGGTTCGCCAATGTCGTCCGCCAGCGCAACGACGCATTCACCGACCTGATCGCGCGCGAGACGGGCAAGCCGATCTGGGAGGCGCGCGGCGAGGTCGAGACGGTGATCGCCAAGGTCGACATCTCGGTCAGTGCCTATGCCGAACGCACCGCACAGCGCCGGATGGAGGCGCCGATGAACAGCCGCGTCGCGCTGCGCCACAAGCCGCACGGCGTGCTCGCGGTGCTCGGCCCCTATAACTTCCCGGCACACCTCCCCAATGGCCACATCGTCCCCGCGCTGATCGCGGGCAATGCGGTCGTCTTCAAACCGTCCGAGAAGACCCCCGCATCGGGCGCGTTCCTCGTCGAATGCTACCGCGCCGCGGGTGTACCCGAGGATTGCATCCGGCTGCTCGTCGGCGGCCCGGCGGAGGGCAAGGCGCTCGCCGCGCATCCCGATATCGACGGCCTGCTCTTCACCGGTTCGGCCCAGACCGGCCTCGCGCTCAACCGCGCCTTTGCCGAGAAGCCCGAGAAGATCCTGGCGCTCGAAATGGGCGGCAACAACCCGATCATGGTCTGGGACACGCCGGACCTGCACACCGCGGCGGTGCTCGTCGTCCAGTCCGCCTTCACCACCGCCGGCCAGCGCTGCACCGCCGCGCGCCGGCTGATCGTCCAGGAACGGCTCGCCCAGCCGCTGCTCGACACGATCGAGCGGATGATCGCGCGGATCATCGTCGACGAGCCGCATGCGAACCCGGCGCCGTTCATGGGCCCGGTGATCGACAACCAGGCGGCCGACCAGCTGACTGAGAGCTTTCTCGAGCTGCTGATGCGCGGAGGCCGGCCGATCCGGCATCTCGAACGCCCGGTCGACACGCTGCCCTTCCTCCGCCCGGCGATGATCGACGTCACCGACATGGCGGAGCGCCCCGATCTCGAGCTGTTCGGGCCGATCCTGCAGGTCTTCCGCACCGATGATTTCGACGCCGCGATCGCCGAGGCGAACAACACCCGCTACGGCCTGTCCGCCGCGCTGATCAGCCAGACGCCCGCGCTCTACGACCGGTTCTGGGCCAATATCCGCGCCGGCATCGTCAACTGGAACAAGCCCACCAACGGCGCCTCGTCGGGCGCGCCGTTCGGCGGCGTCGGCTGGTCGGGCAACCACCGCCCCAGCGCCTATTACGCCGCCGACTATTGCGCCTATCCGGTCGTCAGCAGCGAATCCGAAAGCGCGCGCGCCAGCATCGGCATCGGCCTGCGCGACGGCTGAGGCGGGTAGCGGCCCCCAAAGCTGCACTCAAATCCTCCCCCGTCAGGGGGAGGATCATGGGGGTTACTTCGCCCCGCCCAACCAGTCGTCGATCTTCTTCTCAAGCACCGGCATCGGCAGTGCCCCCGTGTCGAGCACCTGCGCATGGAAGGCGCGCGGATCGAACGCGGCACCCTGCGCCGCCTGCGCCTTGGCCTTCATCCTGAGGATCGTCAGCTGGCCGATCTTGTAGGCCAGCGCCTGCCCGGGAATCGAGATGTACCGCTCGACCTCGGCGGTCGCGTCGGTCCGCCCCATCGGCGAATTGGCGAGCATATAGGCGATCGCCTGGTCGCGGCTCCACCCCTTGGCGTGGATGCCGGTATCGACGACCAGCCGCATCGCGCGCAGCATCTCGTCGTTCAGGCCGCCCATCCGCTGATAGGGATCGCTCTCGACGCCCAGTTCCTTCCACAAGGTCTCGGCATAGAGCGCCCAGCCCTCGACATAGGCGGTGTTGCCGCCGAACCGGATGAACGCGGGCAGCGCGACATTCTCCTGCGCCAGGCTGATCTGGTAATGATGCCCCGGCACCGCCTCGTGCAGGTACAGTGTCTCCATCCCCCACAGATACCGCGTCGGCAGGTCATAGGTGTTGTAGTAGAAGATCCCCGGCCGCGTGCCGTCGGGGGTCCCCTGCTGATACGACCCCGCCGCATCGGTCTTCGCGCGGAAATCGGGCACCGCGCGGATCTCGAGCGGGCTTTTGGGCACCAGCGAGAATTGCGTCGCGATCCGCGCGTTGACCCGCTTGCCGATCGCCTCATAGCCCTCGCGCACCGCCGCCGCCGACTTGGGCTGGAAGCGTGGATCGGTGCGCAGATGGTCGAAGAAGGCGGCGAGCGTGCCCTTGAACCCGACCGCGGTCTTCTGCGCCTCCATCGCCTGCGTGATCCGCGCGACCTCCGACAGGCCGAGCTGATGCACCGCCTCGGGCTCGAGCGGCAGCGTCGTGCTATCCTCGATCCGCTGCGCATAAAGCGCGGCGCCGCCCGGCAGCGCCGACAGCCCGACCGTATCGCGCGCCTTGGCGAGATATTCATTCGCGAGGAAGTCACGCATCCGGACATGCGCGGGATTGATCACCTCGCGCACCTGCTTGGCATAGGCCGCGGTCAGGCGCGTGCGGTCGGCCGCCGGGATCGACGCGGGGAACATCGTCACCGGCGCGTAGAAGGTCGATTTCTCGACACCCTCGGCGATCAGATTGTCGAACTGGCCGATCATGTTGCGCACGACCAGCTTGGGCTGGGTCACGCCCTTCGCCATGCCCTCGCGGAACCGCGCGATCGCCCGGTCATAGACCGCGGCATAGCCCGCATTGCGCCGCAGATTGTTCTCGTAATCCGCGACCGACTTGAACGGCGCGCCGCCCTTGCCCGACGCGAAATCGGGATAGAAGGTCTGGAACCCGCCGAAATGGCTGAGCGGCAGCAACCGGTCGATCGCGACCAGGTTCGGCGCGAACCCGCGCAGCGCGACCTCGCGGCCGTTGCGGAACACGTCATAGGCGATCTGGTCGACCCGCGTCAGCTTCGCCCGGTCGATCGCGGCGATCGCAGACAGGTCCTGCTCGACGTTGCGCTTGTCCTGCGCGGTGCGCGCATCGGTCAGATATTCGCCGAAGCGATCGGCATAGCGCATGTCGCCGCGGAAGATGGCCTGCAGCGGATCGTTCTTCAGATCGCGCTCGTCGCTTGCATAGAAAAGCTGCTTGAGCTTTGCATCCTCTGGGCCGTCGCCGGCGATCGGCGCGGGCGGCGGCAGCGCCTGGCTCGACACCGGCACCGCGCCGATGAAGGTGGTCGCCAGCAACATGGCGGCAAGGCAGGTCAGGCGCATTATCGAAGTTCCCCATCGCGTCCGGGTTACCCGGTTCGTCGCGCCTTCCTATAGCGCGGACTCCACCACCACCAGCCCGTGACCGGGGCCTGCGAACGTTTCCGGCGTTGGCACCCGCGCCGCGTGGGAAAGCAGGACTAGCCCCGGGGCAAATAATGCTGGGCTCGCCAATCGCCCGCCCAGCGCCCATCTTCCTGACATGGTAAGCTTGCTAGACCCCGGTGCCCGCGGGCGCGTCATCCTCGTCGGGGCGGGGCCCGGCGATCCCGGACTGCTGACCGTACGTGCGGTCGCCGCGCTCGAGATCGCCGACGTCGTCGTCCATGACGGGCTGATCGATCCGCGCGTGCTCGACATTGCGCGGCCTGCCGCCCAGCGCATCTCGGTCGCCAAGCAGCGCGCGCGCCACACGCTGCCGCAGGAGGCGATCAACGCGCTGATCATCGCGCATGTGAAGACCGGCGCGATCGTCGTCCGGCTGAAGGGTGGCGATCCGTTCGTGTTCGGTCGCGGCGGCGAGGAGGTCGAGGCGGTACGTGCGGCGGGCCTGCCGGTCGAGGTGATCCCCGGCGTCTCCGCAGCACTGGGTTGCGCGGCCGAGGCGATGCTCCCGCTCACTCACCGCGATCATTCGAGCGCGGTCAGCTTCGTCGCGGGCCAGTGCAAGGGTCTGACCGAACAGGACTGGTCGGGGCTCGCCGGCCAGGGCCGTACGCTCGTCATCTACATGGGGATCGCGACCGCGACCGATATCGCCGACAAGCTGATGGCCGATGGCGTCGCGCCCGACATGCCGGTTGCGGTGCTCGAGCGCGGCACGCTATCGGGCAGCCGTGCGATGCGGACCCTGCTCGCCGATCTCGGCCCGATGGTGCAGCGCGAGGCGGTAAAGAGCCCCGCGATCATCGTCGTCGGCGAGGTCGTCGAACTCTCCGACGCGCAGGACAAGCTCGCCCGCTGGGCACGAATTGCAGAGGCCGCCGCATGAAGCTCCTGACCGGAAACGACCTTCCCACCGGCGACGTGATCTGGTGGACCGGCGACGGCTGGTCGCGTCACATCGAGGATGCGGCCGATGTCGGCGTCGCGGGTGAATCGATCCTCCAGGCGGAGGAAGGCGCACGCCGCGTCAATGTCCCCTATCTGATCGAGGCGACCGCGACCGCAGACGGCCCCCGCCCTGCGCACATCAAGGACCGCATCCGTGCGCTGGGTCCGACGATGCGGCCCGACCTTACGCTCAAGCCGGCCGATCCGGCTGCGGGGAGTTGGGTTATATGATTCACGCGATGGCGCGAAGGCGCGACGAGAGCAATGAGAAGATGGTTCGCGCGGAGGCGCGGAGGCGCGGAGGTGTCTCCCTTGCCGCGCAGCGGCCCTCACACTCGCTGATTGAGGCAGATTCGATGCCCGCTGGCGCGGGAGTTCCTTCCTCGTCTTTCTCCTCCGCGCCTCCGCGCCTCCGCGTGAACAAAATTCTTCTGAATCTCTTCGCGCCATCGCGCCCCTTCGGCTTCGCTCAGGACAGGCTCCGCGTGAACCAAATTCTACCGGGAACCCCCCATGTATAAGTACGACGAATACGACCAGGCCATCGTCGACCAGCGCGTCGACGAATTCCGCGACCAGGTCCGCCGCCGCCTTTCGGGCGAGCTGACCGAGGACCAGTTCAAGCCGCTGCGCCTGATGAACGGCCTGTATCTGCAGTTGCATGCCTACATGCTGCGCGTCGCGGTGCCCTATGGCACGCTGGACGGCCGGCAGATGCGGATGCTCGGCCACATCGCGCGCAAATATGATCGCGGCTACGGCCATTTCACGACGCGGCAGAACATCCAGTTCAACTGGATCCAGCTCGATCAGACCCCGGACATCCTCCAGGAGCTGTCGACGGTCGAGATGCATGCCATCCAGACCTCGGGCAACTGCATCCGCAACATCAGTTCCGACCAGTTCGCCGGCGCCGCCGCGGACGAGGTCGCCGATCCGCGCCCTTGGGCCGAGCTGATCCGTCAGTGGAGCACGTTCCATCCCGAATTCACCTACCTCCCGCGCAAGTTCAAGATCTGCGTGATCGCGGCGGACGAGGATCGCGCGGCGATGCGGCTGCACGATATCGGCATCGGTCTGCACGTCCGCGACGGCGAACTCGGCGCGAAGATCTATGTCGGCGGCGGCATGGGCCGCACGCCGATGATCAGCCACGAGATCCGCGATTTCGTCCCCGCCGACGACCTGATGAGCTATCTCGAGGCGTGCCTGCGCGTCTACAATCGCTACGGCCGCCGCGACAATATCTACAAGGCGCGGATCAAGATCCTGCTGCACGAGATCGGCCCCGACGAATATCGTCGCCAGGTCGAGGAGGAATTCGCCGCGGTGAAGGGCCTCGGCCTCGATCCGCCGCGCGCCGAACTCGAGCGGATCACGAGCCATTTCGGCGCGCCCGCATTCGAGGAAAACGCGTCCACCGAGATCGACCGCAGCGATCCCGACTTCGCGGTCTGGCTCGACCAGAATGTGAAGGCGCACAAGCAGCCCGGCTATGCGATCGTCAACATCAGCCTGAAGCCCGTCGGCGGCATCCCCGGCGACGCGTCGGCGGACCAGATCGACGTGATGGCCGATCTCGGCACGCGCTACAGCTTCGACGAACTGCGCGTCACGCATGCGCAGAACATCGTCCTGCCGCACGTCCGCATGGCCGATCTACACGCGGTGTGGTCGACGCTCAGCGAGGCGGGGCTGGCCGAGGCCAATCTCGACCTGATCAGCGACATCATCGCCTGCCCCGGCCTCGATTATTGCAGCCTCGCCAATGCGCGGTCGATCCCGCTCGCGCAGAAGATCGCGACGCGCTTCGGCGATCTTGGCCGTCAGCGCGAGCTGGGTGAGCTCAAGCTCAAGATCAGCGGCTGCATCAACGCCTGCGGGCATCACCATGCCGGCCACATCGGCATCCTCGGCGTCGACAAGAAGGGCACCGAGAATTACCAGCTCTCGCTCGGCGGATCGGGCGCGGAGGATGTGAGCCTCGCCAAGATCACCGGCCCCGGCTTCTCGGAGGATGGCGTCGTCGACGCGATCGAACGCGTTACCGACCGCTATCTCCAGGTCCGTGACCCCGGCGAGCGCTTCCTCGACACCTATCGCCGCGTCGGCTTCGAGACGTTCAAGGAGGCGATCTATGGTTGAGTATCCGGACCAGACGCTGCTCCGATTCCGCGATGACGAGCCGCATGACGAGCCTGCGGTGACGCTCGATTCGTTCATCGGCCAGAGCAACGCCGCCGCCGTCCGCCTCGAAGCGGGTGACGATGCGCGCGCGCTGCTGCCGCAGATCGACCAGCTCGCGCTGATCGAGGTGAGCTTTCCCGGCTATCGCGACGGGCGCGGCTATTCGGCGGCGCGGATCCTGCGCGAGGCGGGCTATACCGGCGAGCTGCGTGCGGCGGGCGACGTGCTTGTCGACCAGATTCCGTTGATGCGCCGCTGCGGCTTCGACAGCTTCGCGCCCGAGGCCCCGATCGATATCGACGTGCTGCGCGCCAGCCTCGCGCGCTACGACACGCCCTATCAGAAGGCGGCGGACGGCGCCGTGCCGGTCTGGAAGCTGCGCCATGGGTGAAGCGCTCCGCCGGATCGACACGATCGACGTCACCCCCGCCTTTACGAAGGCGGATGCACAGGCGATGCAGGACCGGTTCGCCGGCGTTCCTGCGGCGCAGATGCTGCGCGAGCTGCTGACCGGCGAGCTGGCCGGGCGGATCGCGTCGGTCTCGTCCTTCGGTGCCGAATCGGCGGTGCTGCTGCACATGGTCGCGCAGGTCGATGTCGACGTGCCGGTGGTCTTCACCAACACGCAGAAGATGTTCGGCGAGACGCTCGCCTATCGTGATGCGCTCGCCGAACGGCTGGGCCTCACCGACCTGCGCGTGTTCAGACCCGATCCGCGGCTGCTGGCGATCAAGGATCGGGCGGGCGAGCGCTGGTCTTATGACCCCGATGGCTGCTGCGACCTGCGCAAGGTCGAGCCGCTGCGCCGCGCGCTCGCGCCGTTCGACGCGTGGATCTCGGGGCGCAAGGGCTTCCAGTCGGGCACGCGCACCGCGCTGCCGCGGTTCGAGGAAGATGAGGGCCGGTTGAAGATCAACCCGCTCGCCGACTGGGACAAGGCGCGGCTCGATGCCTATTTCGCCGAGCATGACCTGCCGCGGCATCCGCTCGAGGCGCAGGGTTATCTCTCGATCGGCTGCGCGCCCTGCACGACCAAGGTCGCCCCCGGCGAGGATCCGCGCGCGGGGCGTTGGCGCAGCTTCGACAAGGTCGAATGCGGCATCCACGCCCCCGGCGGCTACGACCCGATCATCTGACTGAATTCCCTCGCCCCTTTGGGGAGAGGGAGGGAGGAGCCGTAGGCGACGGAAGGGAGAGGGGCGTTGGGATCAACCGTCCCGCGTCTCACACCCCTCACCCTTCCCACGGCAAGTGCCGCGGGCCCCTTCCCTCTCCCCCGCGGGGAGAGGGAGATGAGCGCCTCAATATTCCGCCAGATCCGAGAACTTCGTGATCGTCGGATCAAACTTCATCCGCACCTTGCCGGTCGCACCGTGACGCTGCTTGGCGATGATCAGCTCGGCCAGGCCATAGACGCGCTCCATCTCGGCTGCCCAGGACGCGTGATCCTCGAAGATCTTCGCGCTGTCGCCTTCGGCCGGCCGCTTGGGCTCCTTCGAGGCGACGTAATAGTCCTCGCGGTATACGAACCAGACCATGTCCGCGTCCTGCTCGATCGACCCCGATTCGCGAAGATCTGACAGCATCGGCGTCTTGTCCTCGCGGCTTTCGACCGCGCGGCTCAGCTGCGACAGTGCCAGCACCGGCACGTTCAGATCCTTCGCCAGCGTTTTCAGCCCGCGCGAAATCTCGGAGATTTCCTGGACGCGGTTGCCGTCCTTGCTCTTGCCCGACCCCGACAGCAGCTGGAGATAGTCGACCACCACCAGCCCGATCTCGTTATTGTGGCGACGCTGCAGCCGGCGGACGCGCGTGTGCAGCGCGCCGATCGACAGGCCGCCGGTGTCGTCGATGAATAGCGGCAGGTTCTCAAGCTCGGCCGCCGCGGCCGCGAGCTGCGCGAACTCGGTGCGGCTGATCTTGCCCATGCGGAGCGATTCGGAACTGATCTGAGACTGCTCGGCAAGAATACGCGTCGCCAGCTGATCCGCGGACATTTCGAGGCTGAAGAACGCAACCTTCGCGCCGACCGAATCCTTCGGGGCGATCCCGTCGGCCATGTCGCGCATCCAGCGCCGCGCGGCGTTGAACGCGATGTTGGTGGCGAGCGACGTCTTGCCCATGCCCGGACGCCCGGCGAGGATCATGAGATCGCTGTGATGCATGCCGCCGATCTTGGCGTTGATCGAATCGATACCCGTCGTCACGCCCGACAAATTGCCGCCCGAGTTGAGCGCCCGCTCGGCCATCTTGACCGCTGCGGTGGTCGCCTGCGCGAACGTCTTGACCGAGTTCTCCGCCCCGCCATCGGCGGCGACCTTGAACAATTCCTCCTCGGCGAGTTCGATCTGCGCACGCGGATTAACCTCCTCGGACGTATCCATCGCGCGGTCGACCAGGGTGCGGCCGACCGAGACGAGCGCGCGCAGCATCGCCAGGTCATAGATCTGCTGCGCGAACTGGCGCGCACCGATCAGCCCCGCGCCGCTGCCCGTGAGGCCGGCCAGATAGGCGGGGCCGCCCAGCTCGCGCATGCCCTCGTCCGCGTCGAACATCGGCCGCAGCGTGACCGGCGTCACCAGCATGTCGTTGCCACGGAGCGTCTTGATCGCGGCGAAGATGCGCCCGTGTACGGGTTCGAAGAAATGCGTGGGTTCGAGCTTGTCGACCAGATCGTCGGCGAGCCGGTTATCGATCATCATCGCGCCGAGCATCGCGGCTTCGGCCTCGACGTTGCGGGGAAGCTGCTGTGGTTCGGCCACGGCGGGGACGGGGAATGCGAGGGTTGCCATACTGCGTTCTACGCACTGCGCGCGATCGCTCCAAGCCAACTGCGCCAGAATGATGGGGATAAGTCGACCAGCCAGCCGCGATCGGCGGCCGCCGGTGCAGGCGACAAGTGACACGCGTTACGACCATCGCTATCGCACATGGCATGGCCGACCCGCGGATCATCGACATACAGCTCGACGAGCGCACGATTGCGTGGCGTTCCGCGGATATCGAGCAGGAACGCCGGATCGCGATCTTCGACCTGATCGAGGGCAATTATTTCGCGCCGCAGCGCCAGCATGCCGATGGCTATGCCGGCCCGTACCGCATCAGGCTCGAGACGGAGGAAGGCCGTCTCGGCATTCACATCCATCGTGAGGACGACACGCATCTTGAGACACTGGTGCTCGCGCTCGGCCGTTTCCGCCGACCGATCAAGGACTATTTCGCGATCTGCGACAGCTATTACCAGGCGATTCGCCAGTCCTCGCCCGCGCAGATCGAAACCGTCGACATGGCCCGGCGCGGCGTCCACAACGAGGCCGCCGAGCTGCTCAAGGACCGGCTGTCGGGCAAGATCGAGGTCGATTTCGACACCGCCCGCCGGTTGTTCACGCTTATCTGCGTCCTGCATCTGCGTGGCTGAGCAACGCTGATGGCGACAACATTGCTGAAGCTTGCGACCCTGCTGTTCGGCACGGGCGGCATTGCGATTGGCGGCTGGGCCTATGCGACGCAGTGGCATCCCGCGACCGAGACCTATCCGCTGCAAGGCGTCGACCTGGGTGAAAATCCCGCGCCGGTCGAATGGGGAACGGTGCGCGCGCGCGGCGTCGACTTCGCCTATATCGTCGCGACCTCGGGCAAGGATCGCCGCGATCCCGCGTTCGAGGCGAACTGGGCGGCGCTTCCCGAAGCCGGGCTGCGGCGCGGCGCGGTGCATATCTATTCGCTGTGCCAGCCTGCGGTCGAACAGGCGAACGCGTTCAATACCTTCGTGCCCGCCGCCGCCGATGCGCTGCCCGTCGCCGTAGACGTGCAGTTCCGTGATGATTGCGTCGCCCGCCCTGAAAAGGCCGCGCTGGTCGCCGATCTGACGCGCTTCGTGACGATGGTGGAGACGCATACCGGCAAGCCCGTCCTGCTGCGGATCGGCAAGTCGGTCGAGGGCAGCTATGCGTTGTCGGCGGCACTGCCGCGGCCGGTCTGGGCGATGGCCAATCTGCTCAAGCCCGATTATGCGGCACGGCCATGGCGCATGTGGCGCGCGAGCAATTTTCGGCGTGTCGAGGGAATCGAGGGACCGGTGAACTGGGACGTGGTGGCAGGATGAACGATGGTTTCGACACCGATCAGGCAACCCGCCTGATCGCCGCGGCGCGCGATGCCGCACGTCACGCGCATGCGCCCTATTCACGATTCGCGGTCGGCGCCGCAGTGCTGCTCGACGACGGCAGCGTGATCACCGGCGCCAATTTCGAGAATGCGAGTTACGGCCTGTCGCTCTGCGCCGAAACCGTCGCGCTGGCGACCGCAAGCGCGCAGGGCCGCCTGCGTGACGTCGTCGCGATCGGCGTGATCGGCGGCGCGATGGATGCGGACGGCATCGCCACCGGCCTCTCCCCGGTGAGCCCCTGCGGACGGTGCCGCCAGGTGATCAACGAGGCGGCGCAGATGGGCGGGCGCGATCTCCCCGTGCATTGCGGCGCGGCGCAGGGCGACGCTGTCCGCAGCTACCGCCTGTCGGAGCTTCTCCCCGATGCGTTCGGCCCGGCGGACCTCGGGATCGGCTGATCCGCGGTCAGTAGTTGAACTGCAACTGTGTGCGGATCAGATCGCCCTCCGCCCGGCCCTCGCGGCGTTCGTCGGCCTCGCGCCGCGTCATCCGCGCATAGGCGATGGTCAGCTCGATCGGCGGGGTCGGCTGGAACTCGATTCCCAGCTCGAACTCGTCGGTCTCGAGCCGCGGCGCGTTGGGCAGCGCCTTCCACCCGCCGCGATAATATTGCCGGCGGGCATAGGGCATGAACGGACCGAGCGGCGACGATCGCACGCGCGCCATCGCCTGAACATAGCCGCCGTTGAGCCGCTTGGTCGTAATCGACTGCGACGCGTCGTCATATTCGGGGCCGCGACCCCAGTTCCACTCAGCCTGAAACCCGAAGGGCTGCGGATAGAGGATCGCGTGGACGCCGAACCGCTCATCGGCAAAGCTCGTGTCGCTGACCCCGCCGCTGCGCAATTCGGGCTGGACGCGATTACGGATGGCCGCCCCGCCGACCTCCAACACCTGTCCGCTGAACGCCCCGCCAAGCCCGTCCAGCGCGAACGGCCACGTCGCCATCGCCACCGTCATCGCGCCATCATTGGTCTCGGCGCGGCTGATCCCCTGGCCGTTATACACGCCGAGCGCGAACGCGCCGTAATTGCCGAACAGTTTCTGGCCGTCCTCCTCGAGGCGATCCCAGATCCGTTGCACGCCGGTGGGCGTGTAATAGGCGACGATGCCGAGATCGCGCTCCCCGGGAACCCCGCTGTTGATCCCGTCGCTGCGATCGATCGTGATGCGATTCGACGAGGACTGCATATTCTCCCACCCGAAGGGCACCTTCGACTGCCCGAACCGCAGCCGGAAGCGGCGATCCGCGTCGAGGAACGTGTCGACATAGGCGTCGCGCAGCTGGGCAAAGCCCTCGCGTCGCTCGCCGCCCGACTGGTTGCTGACGTTCACCGCGAAGTCGGGCTGGAGATAGAAGGACACACGGTCGGTCAGATCGCCCTGCAGGACCAGCCGGACGCGCCGGAGCGAGAAGCCGGTATTGTCGCCGATGCTGCCGTCATGCACCGACCGCAACCGCGACTGGCCGTCCGGCGCGGTGCGATCGCCCGACACGATCTCGTTCAACCGCATCTGCGTATAGCCGCGGATCGCGATGCGATCATACCAGGCGCGCTTCGGCTCGGGCGTTGCCGCGGCCAATTGCGTCGAGGGGGCGGCCGCTGGTGCCGGCTTGGGAGCGGGTGCAGGCGTTGCTGCAATCGCGACCGGCGCGGTAACGGGCGCGGGGACTGGTGCAGCGACTGGCGCGGCCTGGGCAATCGGCCCATTCTGCGCGGCCTTGAGCTCGGCGATCGTAGCCTTCAGTTCGTCGATCTGACGTTGCAGGTCCTGCACCGACTGCGCCTGCGCCGCGCCGCCCGACAGCGCGATCGATCCGGCCAGCGCGATCCGCACATAGCGGCTGGCACGGCGCGCGCGGACCGCGGCGCGATCCCGCTCGCCATCATGGTCCGGAAGCTGTGGCTCGACGGACGTACCGCGCGGAAAAGGCTGCCGAATCTGGTTCATGCCGCGCCCCATGACGGCCCGGCACGCCGGCTGCAACGGCAAAAACGCTCTCTGCGTGCGCGCGCTCTTGCCGCCATCGACCATCCGCGCGAAAGCAGCGGCGAAAAGGGGAATGTCTCATGTCCGTCATGTCCGACCGCTGGATTCGCGAACGCGCGCTGGGCGATGCGATGATCGAGCCATTTCATGAGGCGCAGCGCCGCGACGGCTGTATCAGCTACGGCCTGTCCTCCTACGGCTATGACGCGCGCGTCGCCGACGAGTTCAAGATCTTCACCAATGTCGACAGTGCGATCGTCGATCCGAAGAATTTCGACGCGAACAGCTTCGTCGACCGCAAGACCGATGTCTGCATCATCCCGCCGAACAGCTTTGCGCTGGCGCGGACGGTCGAATATTTCCGCATTCCGCGCGATACGCTGGTGATCTGTCTGGGCAAATCGACCTATGCGCGCTGCGGGATCATCGTCAACGTCACCCCGCTCGAACCCGAATGGGAGGGCCATGTGACGCTCGAATTCTCCAACACCACGCCGCTCCCCGCGAAGATCTACGCGAACGAGGGCGCCTGCCAGTTCCTGTTCCTGCGCGGCAACGAGCCGTGCGAGATCAGCTATGCCGACCGCGCGGGCAAATATATGGGCCAGCGCGGGGTCACCCTGCCCCGGCTCTGACCGCCTCAGGCGTCGACCGCGCGAGGTCGACGCCTCTGCCTCACTACCGCAACCACAGAACCGGCGCCGGACGAGCGCGACGGCCTTCGTTTAGCGCGTGGCGATCTGCACCGGGGCCACGCCGAGCGCGCGCCGTGCCAGGTCATGCGACGAGGCCACCGCACCCGAGGGAAGGTCTATCGCGATGTCGCGGCGTTCGAGTACGCGCTTGTACAGCGCCCGTGCGTCCGCCTCGCGGCCCGTCCGGCGATAAACCGCGGCAAGGTTGAGCATCAG
Source organism: Sphingomonas sp. STIS6.2 (assembly GCF_000732685.2). Lineage (NCBI taxonomy): Bacteria > Pseudomonadati > Pseudomonadota > Alphaproteobacteria > Sphingomonadales > Sphingomonadaceae > Sphingomonas > Sphingomonas sp. STIS6.2. The sequence continues at coordinate 502,437 of NZ_JPDP02000041.1, read as the reverse complement.
TTCGGGGCGACCCGGATAGACCGCCTGTTCCGCCAGAATATGACGTTCGGCCGCGGCCAGATCGCCCGACACGATCGCCTGATAGCCATTCTGATCCGCCGCGAGCGCCGGTGCTGCCGCGCCGACAAGGGCAAGAACTACAAAGCCGAATTTGCGCATCATCCCGTCTCCATCGCCCTTCTGAGTCGAAAGGTTTCACTTTTGTGACACTGTTGTGTCACTTCGATGACTGGAGCGCAATATGGCATTTTTACGGATATCGCCCTGGTAAGGCCGTGAGGTGCGCGCGCGGTATGCCGACGCTCTTTTCGCCCCCAGTGTCATGGACGTCGGACATGCAAAAGGGGCGGCCCTTGCGGACCGCCCCTGGCATCGTATCGATCGTGTCGCGTGACTTAGAAGTCGTTGCGATACTGCTCGTTACCGATGAAGCCGAGCTTCGTGATCGAAGACCGCTTCACGACGGCCAGCGTGCGATCGACGACTTCGTACCGCGCCTGCGGGTCCGGCTGGAAGTGAAGTTCCGGCTCGGGGTTCATGCCCGCGGTCTGGTCCAGATACTGGCGCAGCGTCACCTCGTCGACCGGCGACCCGTTCCAGGCCACCGTGCCCGATGCGTCGATCGAGATCTTGTTCTTCTCGGGGTCGATCGGGTTCTGCGGCGGGTTCTTGCTGTTGACCGGAAGGTCAACCTTGACCGCGTGCGTCTGGATCGGGATCGTGATGATGAACATGATGAGGAGAACGAGCAGGACGTCGATCAACGGCGTCATGTTCATTTCCATCATCGGCCCGTCATCTTCTTTGCCGCCGCCCATTGCCATTCTATACTACTCCTAAATACGTCCGAGCGATCGTCAGCGTTCGGTGGTGCCGCCGGGGGGCGGCTCGGAGATGAAGCCGACGCGGGCGAAGCCGGCGCGCTGCATCGTGTAGATCGTGCCGCCGATGCACTTGTACGGCGTGTTCACGTCGCCGCGAATATGCGCCTCGGGCAGCTCAAGACCTGCGGCATTCACGCCACCCTGACGATCGATCTCGGTCTTCAGCTTGGCGACCGCGCGATCGAGGAGCTCGGTCGAGGTGACCGGGGTCATGTTCCAATACACTGCACAGCTGCCATCGCCATTTGTCGTCACCGACAGCGAGACATTTTCGGGCTTGGTCGTGGTCGGATCAAATTTGACCTCGGGGAGCTTCAGCTGCACCGCCTGGACCGCGACGGTCGTCGTCACCAGAAAGATGATCAGGAGCACGAGCATGACGTCGACCAGCGGCGTCGTATTGATGTCCGATATCGATTTCTCGGTGGAATCGCCACCAACACTCATCGCCATGTGCGAACTATCCTATTCTTTTATCGCCACCGGCACCGCCGGCGGGAAGGAAGCGGAGCTGCCGCGAACGGCAGCCCCGCCTTTCTCGCGTCTTAGTTAGCGCGCGGCACGCCACCGGTCTGACCGGCAGTCGTGGTCGCCGTGGCAGGCTTGGCCACAACCGGCTTGACGCCCGAAGCGGTGATCGGACGCACGGCGCCGTTCGATGCCAGGAAGCCGAGCACGTCGTTCGAGAAGGCCGACAGGTCCTCTGCGATCGACTTGTTGCGACGCTGCAGCCAGTTGTACGACAGCACGGCAGGAACCGCGACGACGAGACCCAGTGCGGTCATGATCAGTGCTTCACCGACCGGCCCTGCGACCTTGTCGATCGATGCCTGACCCGATGCACCGATCTTCACGAGTGCGCGGTAGATGCCGATAACCGTACCGAACAGACCGATGAACGGCGAAACCGAACCGACCGTTGCGAGGAAGGCGAGACCGCCACCCAGCTTCGAGTTGATCGCAGCTTCCGAACGCGCGAGCGAACCGTGCAGCCAGTCATGCGCCTCGACCGGATCGGTCAGCTTCGAATGCTGCTCCTGAGCGGCCAGGCCGTCGTCGACGATCTGCTTGTAGGCCGAGTTCTTCTCGAGCTTGGCCGAACCTTCGCGAAGGCTGTTCGACGACCAGAAGGCCTGACGAACGCGCTTGCCCTGGCCGATAATCTTCTGCTGCTCGAACAGCTTGGAGAACAGGATGTAGAACGAAACCACCGACATCAGCACCAGAATGCCGAACACGGTCTGGGAGATGAGACCGCCTTCGCGAAGTGCCGCTTCGAGGCCGTACGGGTTGGCTTCGGCTGCTGCGGGCGCCGCCGCGGCAAGGATAGTGGTGAACATGGTCGGATGATCCTCTTAAGATTCGTTGGTCTAAGTGCGCCGAGACGCAGATTAATTTTCCGGCAACGTCCACCGGATACGCTGCGTCGCACTCGAACGCATCGGGTTCCCGGCCTGATCGAGCGCCGGCGAGTAGCGACCACGTCGCGTCATCGCAGCACAGGCTGCCCGATCGAGAGCAGGCGAACCGCTCGACGACGTCACGGTGCAGTTCTCGACACGACCCTGGGCATTAATGTCCCAGCGCATCGCGACCGCACCCTGTTCGCCGGCACGGATCGCGCTCGGCGGATAGTCGTCCTGGCTCACCCACGTAGCCGGATTACCCTTGGCGCCCGCGGCCTTGCTGACCGTCGGTGCTGCTGGCGGGGCCGGCGGCGCTGGCGGCGCGGGAGGCGCCGGCGGTGCCGTTGGCTGGCTCAGCGGGATGATGTTCGACGTCGTGATCGCCGGAGCGGGCGACGGCGTAACAACGACCGGCGGCGGCACGACGACGGTGGTCGGCGGCGGCGGCAGGTTGGGCTGGTCAGGCGGCGGCGGCGGGGGCTCGTCGGGCGGAGGCGGCGGTGGCGGCGGCTCCACGTCGAACGTGTTTAACTTTTCGGTGGCCTTTTTCACGTATTGAAACGCGAGGCCGGTGACGAAAGCATAGCCCAAGGCAGCATGAATCAGCGCGACGATGACGATCGCGACGATTTTGCCTGAGGACATCTTCTGGTCAACATAGGCCATTCAGCAACGACACTCCCTTATTCTGTCTGCCTTCACGCAGTCGCGCATGGGGGCAGGCGCAACGCAAACGTGTGCCGTGAAGCAAAAATTCCACGCGGCAGTGCGCAATGTCTATCGCCACGCCATGCGACACGCAAACGCTTTGTCGGACGCAACAAACGTACAAGCGTATGATGGCAATTTTATTTCTGTAACGTTCATGCGCCATCGCGTAGCCCATGGCGATGATATCCCCACGTTCCATCCCACCGCTCATGACCCTGTTCGCCGTCATCGCGGCAGCCCCGATCGTTGCGCAGACGGCCCCCCCGCCGCAATCCGTGCCGACCGCGCCGCAGCAAAACAGCGCCGGCGACTCGACGACGCTGACCCCCGAACAGCTTGATCGGCAATGGGAAGGCGCGCGCGATGCAGCGCCCGCTGGAGCGGCTGGCACGGGTCCGGCGCAGCCCGCGGCGCCCGACCAGGGCGCGGGCTATGCGGACCTCGCGGATCTCGTTCTCGCCGCGCCGGTGATCGCCGACGCGACGATTCGCTCGACCGCGCGGATCAAGGGCGCAGAGGCGGCGGATGTCGCACCCGGGCTCGTCCGGTTCTATGTCGAGGCCGACGTGACCGCGCTGATTCGCGGCAGTGGTGGTGTGGCCCCAAGACTCGGCTATCTGCTTGATGTTGCACCGGATTCCAACGGTCGACTGCCAAAGCTGAAAAAGGCGCGCGTGCTGCTGTTTGCACGTACCGCCGGAACATCGACCGCCCAGATCCAGCTCGTCGCGCGCGACGCGCAACGCGACTGGACGCCGGCACTCGACGCGCAGGTCCGCCGCATCGCCCGCGAGGTGCTCGCCGCCGACGCGCCGCCCGTCATCACCGGGATCGGCAACGCCTTTCACGTGCCGGGCGCCCTGCCCGGCGAAGGCGAAACGCAGATCTTCCTGACCACTTCGGATCAGCGCCCCGTCTCGCTGTCGATCCTCCGGCGGCCCGGCGAGCAACCCCGCTGGGCGGTTGCGCTGAGCGAGATCGTCGACGAGGCCGCAGCCCCCCCGCCGCGTGGTTCGCTGTTGTGGTACCGGCTAGCCTGCGCGCTTCCGGCCGCCATGCCCGATCGCAGCGTCGCGTCGATGGCAGTCACCGATGCGGTGATCGCGCGTGAGGATTATCAGTTCGTTCTGCGTGCGCTCGGCCCCTGCGGACGCAGCCCGCAGCGCTGACCGGACCGCCGATCAAGGGTCCGCTCAGCGGATCTCAAGGATCTGCCCGGTCGTCGACAGGGCGGTCTCTAGGTAGCTGATCGCCGCCTCGACATCGGCTGCCCGCGCCCCATTATGGGACAGGACGGCGTTGATTCGTGTCACCGGCGCCGCCTCGATCGCGAGCGGCGCGATCGCGGCGCGGGCCTGGGCGGCAAAAAGCGAATCGCCGCTTTCGCGAATCACGACGACCAGGCTGTCGTCGGTGCCCAGTCGCGGGCGCGCATCGCGCACGCACGCCGCGATATCGTCACGCTCGCTCAGGATCAGCCGCACGATCTCACCGACGATGTCGCACGAGCGTTACGCCGATCGCCTCGCCCGCTTCGGCGATCGCCAGCTTGACGATCTTCACCGCGACCCGCTGAACACGCGCATCCTGCAGGAACAGCGTCTCGCAGATATGGTCGGCGACCGCCTCGATCAGCGTGAAATGCACGCCCGTCGGCAGGGCCGTGGTCGCGGCATGTTTCAGATCGAGATAGTTTTTCGACGCCGACAAGGGCGTGTCGGGGTCGAACCGGCTCGGGCAGGTGAGATCGACGGTGAGCGAAATCCGCAGCGGCTGGGGCAGATGCGTCTCCTCCGAATAGATTCCGGTGAGCACCTGCACTTCCATGTCGTGCACTTCGAGCTGAAGACTGTCTTGCATCGCCGCGCTCTAGCAGAGCCGCGACCGTAGGGAAGGCCCGGGGCGGACGCGGCGTTGCGCCGGTTCCGCTTGCGTTCGGCGACGTGCTGCGTAAAGCGCGCGGCCCCGGACGTTCCTGCGCCGGCGCTGGAGAAGCCGGTGTTCGAACTCGTCCCCTTGAACGCCGTCCCGGATGCCGAGGTCGAGGCGCTGCTCGACCGCGCGTTCGGGCAGGATCGTCATGGCCGGACCGCCTATATGATCCGCGGCGATAGAATCGCGATCCCTTCGCTCAGCTTCGCCGCCGTGTCGGGCGACGTGCTGCTGGGCTCGATCCAGTGCTGGCCGATCGCACTCATGACCGCGCAGGCGGCGCTGCCGCTGGTGATGGTCGGCCCGGTCGCGGTCGCGCCGGGGCATCAGGGCGACGGCATTGGCCGGGCGCTGGTAGCGCGCGCGCTCGAGGTCGCTGCGGCGAGCGATCTGGGCGACGCGCTGATGCTGATCGGCGATCCGGACTATTATGGCCGGTTCTTCGGCTTTTCCGCTGACCGCACAGCCGCGTGGCAGGCACCGGGTCCGGTCGAACGTCACCGGCTTCTTGCACTAGGGGGGGCCGTACCCGACGACGCTGGAATGCTTGGCCCGCGCCCAGGCGCAGCCGGCTGACGACGCCGCAGCGCGGCCTGGCGCTTCGCCTGCCGCGAGACTTTACGAGAGGCCATGCGCACCCTACCTCGCGCTCATGCCTATGGACCCCCTCCCCGATCTTGCCTCGCTGAGCCTCGCCGAAATCGCCCGGCTCGCCGACGAGCAGAAACTGCCGCCGGTCGACAAATGGAATCCGTCGCATTGTGGCGACAGCGAGATGCGGATCGCGCGCGACGGGACCTGGTATCATCAGGGCACGCCGATCGGCCGCGAGGCGATGGTCCGGCTCTTCTCGACGATCCTCAGGCGCGAGCCCTCGGGCGGCTATGTCCTGGTTACCCCGGTCGAGAAGCTCGACATCGTCGTCGAGGACGTCCCGTTCGTCGCGGTCGAGGTGAAGATCGATGGCGAGGGTCCGGCGACCAGGCTGACCTTCCGGCTCAACACCGGCGATCTCGTCACCGCGGGCGCCGCGCACCCGATCCGCTTCGTCGAGGATGAAGACGGCCCGCGACCCTATCTGATGGTCCGCGGCGGGATGGAGGCGGTGGTCGCACGCCCGGTCTATTACGAGCTCGCCGACCGCGCGATCGCGGGCGGCGAGTCGCCGGTTGGGCTGTGGAGCGACGGCCAGTTCTTCCCGCTCGAACCCGCGATGCCGTCGCCCGAAGACATCGCCGCGTGACGCTCGCCGATCGGCTGCGCAGCGCGCTGTCGCGGGGTGTCGAGCCGGGCATGATCCTGCTGACCGGCGACCGTGACGATATCGATCTGCCGCCCGGCGATACGCTGCTGCCCGCGGCGGTTCTGATCGCGGTGACCGATCGTGCCGAACCCGGGGTGATCCTGACCCAGCGTACCGAGACGATGCGCAAGCATGCGGGCCAGATCGCCTTTCCCGGCGGCCGGATCGATCCCGGCGAGGATATCGTCACCGCCGCGCTGCGCGAGGCCGAGGAAGAGATCGCGTTGCCGCGCGACCGCGTGACCGTCATTGGCCAGGCCGATACCTATCGCACCGTCACCGGTTTTCAGGTGACGCCGGTGATCGGCGTCATCCCCCCCGACCTGGTGCTTCACCCGAGCGAGGCGGAGGTGGCGAACGTGTTCGAGGTTCCGCTCGAATTCCTGCTCGATTCGGGCAATCATGTCGAAGCCAGCGTCGAGTGGCAGGGCCATGAGCGGCATTATTACGAGATCATCTGGAACGACCGCCGCATCTGGGGCGCGACCGCGGCGATGATCGTCAATCTGAGGCGACGACTGCAATGGGCATGAGCCTTCCCGATGCCGCCTGGCGGACGCGCCCCGGACTCGCCGCGCTGACCGCCGTGCTGGGCCGCGCGTCGGCGCAGTCGCGGTTCGTCGGCGGGGCGGTGCGCGACACGCTCCTCGGCCTGGCACCAGCCGATACCGGCGCGATCGACATCGACATCGCGACGAGCCTTCCCCCGCAGGAGGTGCTCGAACGGCTCGAGGATGCGCGGATCCGCGCGGTACCGACCGGGCTCGCGCATGGCACGATCACCGCGGTGACCGAGGGGGGAACGGTCGAGATCACGACGCTGCGCCGCGATGTCGCGACCGATGGGCGGCATGCGACGATCGCCTATACCGATGACTGGCGCGAGGATGCGGCGCGCCGCGATTTCACGATCAACGCGCTCTATGCCGATCCCGACAGCGGCGAGATCTTCGACTATTTCGGCGGACTGGACGATCTTTCGGCAGGACGTGTTCGCTTCATCGGCGATCCCTTGCAGCGGATTGCGGAGGATCATCTGCGGATCCTGCGCTTCTTCCGCTTTCACGCGCGGTTCGGCAGCGAGATCGACGCCGCCGGCCTCGATGCGTGCACCGCCCGCGCGAACGACCTGATGGCGCTGTCCCGCGAGCGGATCGCCGCCGAACTGCTCAAGCTTCTCGTCGCGGCGCGCGCCGTTGCGGTGATCGCGCTGATGGTCGAGCGCGGCATCTGGCGCGCGGTGCTGCCCGAGATCGACGCCGCCGGGGTCGACCGGCTGGCCACGCTGGTCGATCACGAACATGCCGCCGGCATTGCGCCCGATCCGATCCGGCGTCTGGCCGCACTGATCCCCGCCCGCGACGGCGATGTGGTCGCTGCACGGCTAAAACTGTCGAACACCAATCGCAAACGCGTCGTCGCGGCGACGCAGGGGATTGGCGAGGAGGGTCCTCGCGCACTCGCCTATCGCCACGGCGTGGCTGGCGCGATCGACCGGTTGCTGATTGCAGGTGCAGACGTCGCGCCGATTGCCGACTGGTCGCCGCCGGCATTTCCGATCAGCGGCGGCGCGCTGGTCGAACGCGGCCTGCGAAAGGGCCCCGACGTCGCCGCAATGCGTCGGCGGATCGAGACTCAGTGGATCGCGGAGGGCTTTCCCGATCAGGCCCGGGTCGATGCGATCGCAGACAAGGCGGTCACCGAAACGCTCGCCTGAGCCTTCAGGCCAGGATCGGGACCCGGCTGAAGATCGACTCGAACGCCTGAGCCGCCTCGAGCGGCCGCGCGAAGACATAGCCTTGGCCATAGGTGCATCCGAGCGCCGCGAGCGTCTGGGCCAAGTCGCCCGTCTCGATCCCCTCCGCGGTCGTCTGCATGTTAAGCGCCTGCGCGAGACTGAGGATCGCGCGGACGATCGACACCTTGTCGCGGTCCGCCAGCATCCCCGTCACGAAGCTCCGGTCGATCTTCAGCACATCGATCGGCAGTTTCTGGAGATAGGCGAGATTGGAATAGCCGGTCCCGAAATCGTCCATGGCGAGTGTCGTGCCGAGATCCTTCAGCGCATGCATCGCCTGCGCGATCCGGTCCGGGTCGGACACGATCGCGCTTTCGGTCAATTCGAGTGTGAACCGATCGCCGCCGAGCCGCGAGCGAGACAGCGCCGACTCGACCACCGGCGCGATCGCGTCGCGCTGCAGCTGGATCGCGGACAGGTTCACCGCGACGCGAACGCCGCAATGCCCGCCGGCACGTACGTCCCACGCCGCCAGCGTCCGCGCCGCCGCATCGATCGCCCAGCGCCCCAGTGGAACGATCAGCCCCGATTCCTCGGCAACCGGAATGAACTGTGTCGGCGGGATCTCGCGACCATCCTCGTCGGTCCACCGCGCCAGCGCCTCGAACGCGACGATACGCCCGGTCGCAAGATCGCAGATCGGCTGATAGGCGAGCCGCAGCCGGTCATTCTCGATCGCGCGACGCAGCGCGGTCTCCATGCCGAACTGTTCGCGCGCGATCACGAATTCCTGGCGCTGATAGCATTCGGTCCGCCCCGTCGCCTTGCCGCGCTTTACCGCGAACTGCGCGTGGCGGATCATCTCGGCGGTGTCGCCGGTCTCATCCCGGCCATAGGCGATGCCGATCGAGCATTCGACCCGGATCTCGTAATCGGTCAGGCGGAACGGCGCGATCAGCGCGCGCTGAATCCGGTCGGCGAGACGCAGTGCCTCTGCGGGATCCTCGTCGATCGTCATCAGCACCGCAAACTGCCCGCCGCCGACCCGCGCCAGCGTATCGCGCACCCGCAGCGCGCCCTTGATCCGCCGCGCGACGGTGATCAGCATCTCGTCGCCGACCAGCGATCCCAGGCACGCGTTCAGCCGCCCGAACCGGTCAATATCGATCGCCAGGACCGCGCGCGCGGCGTGATCCTCGACCGCCTCGACCAGATCCTCGAACCCTTCGCGGTTGAGCAGCCCGGTCAGGCTGTCAGTGGTCATCTCGCGCCGCATGCTGCGTTCGGTATGGATCTGCGAGGTCCGGTCGACGAAGCTCAGCGTGCACCGGTCGTGGATCGCTGCGCTGCTCCGCGCGATCGTCACCCGGTAATGCCGGCAATCGATCGTGTCGCCAAAGGCCCAGTCGAAGTCGAGTCGGGTCTGCGACGTCAGCAGAAAGGCGATGATCCGATCGCCCAGATCGGCGATCATCGGCGACCGCGTCGCGACGACGCCCAGCCCGGCGAGGCGATAGGCCCGGTTCATCGCGAACAGCTCGAGCCCACCGTTCTCGAGCGTCAGGTGGACCATCGGAATCGGGCTCAGCTCGAGGCCCCGCGCGACGAGTTCAGCCGAGACGGTTGCCGGTTGTTCGGCCTCGTGAAGAACCCATTCCATAGTCCTGCCTAACCCGGCTTCGTTAAGGCCGCGTGAAATTTACAAAAGACCCAAAACGAGTACGATTATTTCAACGCCGGTTCAGACAGCCCGGCACCAGTCTGTAACGACCCGGCCGCTGGCCCCCGGTTTACCCTGGAGCCAGATCGCGATGGTCAGCACGCATCGCCTTAGCATAGACGAATTTCAGCCGAATCGGTTGTCGCGGGGAAAACCTGTGGGGGGCATCCGCCCGGCCGCGCCGCGCGCCGTACGCCACGGCCCCAGATCCGCCTCGGTCCGCGTGCGCTTGGTTTCGCCGCCCATCGCCCAGCTCAAGCCGTTGGCGAAGACGAAGGTGATCGCATCCGCCAGCCCGCCATCGCGGTAACGCTGGAGCTGCACCCCCTGCCCGCGATTCATCTCGACCAGCTCGTTGATCGGAAACACCAGCAGCTTGCGGTTGTCGCCGATCGCCGCGACATAATCGTCCGCGGGGTCGACCGGACGGACCAGCTTCACCTTCTCGCCGATCCGCGGCGTCATCACCGTCTTGCCCTTGCGCGTCTCCGCGATCACGTCCGCTGCGGTCGCGATGAACGCGCGGCCATCGGTCGCCGCGACCATCAGCTTGGCCTGCCGCGCCGCCGGCAACAACGCGACGATCCCGACGCTGCCGTCGAGGTCGATCATCGCGCGCACCGGCTCGCCAAAGCCGCGCCCGCCCGGCAGCTTGTCCGCCGCCAGCGTGAAGAATCGCCCATTCTCCGCCGCCAGCAACAGCTTGTCGGTCGTCTGCGCATGGAAGGCGAAGGCCGGGCCATCGCCCTCCTTGAACTTCAGCGCCTCGGGGCTCGCCAGATCATTATGCCCGCGCATCGCCCGGATCCAGCCGCGCTGCGACAGGATCACCGTGATCGGCTCGCGCTCGATCATCGCCTCAAGCGGAATGTCGCGAGTCGGCGCCGCCTCCTCGATCGTCGTGCGCCGCTTGCCGAGCAGCGTCTCGGCGCCATAGCGGTCGCGGATCTTGCGCAGGTCCGCCTTCATCCGCTTCTTCTGCAGCTTGGGATCGGCGAGCAACGCGGTCAGCGTCGCCTGTTCCTTATCGAGCTTGTCGCGTTCGGTCTTGATCTCGAACTCTTCGAGCCGGCGAAGCGACCGCAGCCGCATGTTCAGGATCGCCTCCGCCTGACGATCAGTCAGGTTGAACTCGGCGATCATCACCTTTTTCGGCTCGTCCTCGGTGCGGATGATCTCGATCACGCGGTCGAGATTGAGATAGGCGATCAGATAGCCGTCGAGCAGTTCGATCCGGTCGGCGATCTTCTCCAGCCGGTGCTGGGTCCGCCGCGTCAGCACGACGAACTGATGCTCGACCCAGGCCGACAATGCCTCGCGCAGCGACATCACGCGCGGCGTGCGATCCTTGTCGAGCACGTTAAGGTTGAGGCTGACCCGCGTCTCGAGATCGGTCAGCCGGAACAGCCCGTCCATCAGCACCTGCGGATCGACCGTCCGGCTCCGCGGCTCCAGCACGATGCGGATTTCGGCGTCCGATTCGTCGCGCACGTCCGCCAGGATCGGCAGGCGCTTGGCGTTGATCAGGTCGGCGATCTGCTCGATCAGCTTGCCCTTCTGCACGCCATACGGGATCTCGGACACGATCAGCGTCCACATCCCGCCCTTTTCGCGCTCGATTTCCCAGCGCGCGCGCACCCGGAACCCGCCGCGCCCGCTGGCATAGGATTCGCGGATCACCGCTGGCGGATCGACGACCAGCCCGCCGGTCGGAAAGTCCGGCCCCGTCACATGCGCCAGGATCGCGTCATTGTCGGCATCGGGCTGATCGACCAGCAGGATCGCCGCCTCGATCAGTTCGGCGGCATTGTGCGGCGGGATGCTCGTCGCCATCCCGACCGCGATCCCGCTCGCGCCATTGGCAAGCAGATTGGGGAACATGCCGGGGAACAGCTCGGGCTCCTCGTCCTCGCCATTGTAGGTCGGGCGAAGATTGGCCGCATCCTCGTCGAGCCCGTCCATCAGGTCGACCGCGACCTGTGTCAGCCGTGCCTCGGTATAGCGGTACGCGGCGGCGTTATCCCCGTCGATATTGCCGAAATTGCCCTGCCCGTCGACCAGCGGATAGCGCAGCGAGAAGGTCTGCGCGAGCCGGACCATCGCGTCATAGACCGACTGGTCGCCATGCGGATGATATTTGCCGATCACGTCGCCGACGACGCGCGCGCATTTCTTGTAGCCCTGGCTCGGATCGAGCTTCAGCAGACGCATCGCCCAGAGCAGCCGCCGGTGCACCGGCTTCATCCCGTCGCGCACATCGGGCAGCGACCGCGCGGTGATCGTCGAGAGCGCATAGACGAGATACCGCTCGCTCAGCGCGCTGTCGAAGGGGGCGTCGACGATGGAATCGAAGGGATCTTTGAAATCGGTGACCATAGTTGCCTTGTGGATAGCAAGCGCGGCCCAAAGGTTCCACTGTTGTTCTCAACACCCCGACCAGGCCGCCCGGTCCTCATCCCCTGCCCGTCACCCTGACGAACATCAGGACCCACGAGCCAAGCCTCCCACCGATATTGCGTCCACCCGCAACGTCCGCCACCGTCAGACCATGACCGCTGCTGCGTTCGTCACCTGCTCCCCGAAAGGCCCCGCAACCCCATGATCCGCCTTGCCTTTCTTGCGCTCGCCGCCATCTCCACACCGGTGACCGCCGAACCGCCCGCACCCAAGCTCCTGACCTGGCCCGACCTCGTCAAACGCCCGAAGCCCAGCCCAGACGCGACCATCGCCTATGGTCCCGACCAGATGCAGAAGGTCGATGTCTGGCGGCCGAAGGGCAAAGGCCCCTTCCCGGTCGTGGTGATGGTCCATGGCGGCTGCTGGACGACGAGCATCGCCGATCGCAGCCTGATGAACTGGGTCGCGGACGATCTTCGCAAGAACGGCATCGCGGTCTGGAACATCGATTATCGCGGCGTCGACCGCGCCGGCGGGGGTTATCCGGGGACGTTCGAGGACGCGGCGAAGGCGACCGACGCGCTCACTGCGAACGCGGCGACCTTCAGTCTCGACACGCGCCGCATCGTCGCGATCGGCCATTCCGCCGGCGGCCATCTCGCGCTCTGGCTCGCCGCCCGCGCGAAGCTTCCTGCTGCCAGCCCGCTCCACAGCAGCGCGCCGCTGCACATCGACCATGTCATCAGCCTCGGCGGGTTGCCCGATCTTGAGGCGACGGCGGCCACCCCCGCCAATGGCTGCGGCACGGAGGTCGTCGCCAAGCTCGTCGGGACGCCCAGCGCGGCCCGTGCGGATGTGTACGCCGACACATCGGTGCCGCGCCTCCTCCCGCTCGGCATCGCGCAGGACCTCGTCAACGGTCGCGAGGACCGGATCATCCCCTTCCCCTTCGCCACCGATTATGTCGCCAGGGCGAAAGCCGCAGGCGACACCGCCGTCCTCCACACCATCCCGGCGACCGGCCATGTCGAACTCGTCGCACCCGAGACAGCGGCCTGGGCCGACGCGAAACGGCTGATCGCGGCTGCCCTGAAATGACCCTGAACCCGCCCGTATCGACAAAGGCCCGACCATGACCCTCGACGAAGTCCGCGCGCTTGACGCCGCCGATCCTCTGGCAGCGTACCGGGAGCAGTTCGCGCTGCCGGAAGGCGTGATCTATCTCGACGGCAATTCACTCGGCGCGCTTCCCAAGGCGACGCCCGCCGCGCTCGCCGACGTCGCGACCCGCCAATGGGGCGATCGGCTGATCCGCAGCTGGAACGAGGGCTGGATCGACGCACCGCAGCGGATCGGCGCGAAGATCGCCCCGCTGATCGGCGCCGCCGCGGACGAGGTGATCATCGGCGACACGACCTCGACGCATCTGTTCAAAGCGCTGGTCGCGGCGTTACGCGCCAACCCCGACCGCCACACGGTGCTGAGCGAGGCCGGCAATTTCCCGACCGACCTCCATATCGCCGAGGGCGCGGTCGCCTGCGTCCCCGGCGCCCGGCTGAAGGTGGTCGCGCGCGCGGATCTCGCAGAGGCGCTCGACGAGGACACCGCGGTGCTGCTGCTCACCCATGTCCACTACAAGACCGGCGAGCGGTTCGACATGACCGCGTGGACCGCCCGCGCGCACGATGCCGGCGCGTTGATGCTCTGGGACCTCAGCCACAGCGTCGGCGCGGTGCCGATCGACCTGAACGGCGCCGACGCCGATCTGGCGGTCGGCTGCACGTATAAATATCTCAACGGCGGCCCCGGCGCGCCCGCCTTTATCTATGTCGCGACGCGCTGGCAGGACAGGCTCGCCAGCCCGCTGTCCGGCTGGATGGGCCACGCCGCGCCCTTCGCGTTCGAGGACGCCTATCGCCCCGCGCCGGGGATGAAGCGCTGGCTCGCGGGCACGCCCGCGATGCTGTCGACCGCCGCGCTCGAAACCGCGCTCGACCTCTGGGCCGATATCGACCAGCACGCCGTCGCCGCCAAGAGCGCGCGTCTGTTCGACATCCTCGCCGCCGCCGGCGACGCGCTCGGCCTCGACTGCGTCAGTCCGCGCGATCCCGCCCAGCGCGGCAGCCATATCAGCTTCCGCCACCCCCATGCCCATGCGATCACGCAGGCGCTCATCGCGCACGGCGTCATCGGCGACTTCCGCGACCCCGACATCCTCCGCCTCGGCCTGACCCCGCTCTATCTCAGTCATGAAGACGTCTGGTGCGCGGGCGAGATGCTGAAAAAGATCGTCGAAACCGGAGAATGGCAGAATCCGCAGTATTCGGAACGACTTGCCGTTACCTGAGAACAGCATCCTTCGCTAACGGCCAAGAGTTGTAAAATAACGCGGCTTCACGTCCGACGAACCAGCCCTGACTTTCACTGTACGATCTGTTAGCCGATAGGCGCGGCGCATGGGGAGCGTCGCGCCGCGGGGGCGTAACAGTGACAATCAAACAGTCGGGTCATGTCGAATTATACGGCGTACAGATGCTGCGCGCGATCGCGGCGCTGGCCGTCGTCGTCCATCACGCGCTGGAGGAGTCGGGGGGTGCGATCGGAAAGTTCAGCCCCGACTGGCTGACGACATCGGGCGCATCGGGCGTCGACATATTCTTCGTCATCAGCGGCTTCATCATGTTCCACGTCACGTTCAGGGATCGCCGCGGCCCGCCGACACCCGGGACCTTCCTGTTTCGCCGCGCCACCCGCATCTACCCCTTCTACTGGTTGTGCTGCCTCGCCGTCCTGACGATCTCGGCGATGGGATTCCTTGCTTCCAACCATTATCCCGCACGGACGATCGCCGGCGCGCTGATCCTGCTGCCGGGCAATGCGCTGCTCGGAACCGCGTGGACGCTTGTCTTTGAAATGTATTTCTACCTTCTCTTCGCGGCCACGCTCTGGGCGCGCTCGGCGACGCTATCGGTGATCGCGACGATCGCGGCGATCCTGTGCCTGCAGGTCGCGGGATCGCTGATGCCTGCGACCGCCACCGCCAAGTTTCTCGCAAGCCCGCTATCGCTCGAATTCTGCTTCGGCCTCGTCCTGGGATATGGCTATGCCGCCTGGACTCGCCGCGAACGGGCCTGGCCCGTGCCGCCCGTCATGGCACTTGTCGCAATGGCGGTTATGGCCGTCGTGCCGCTGTTCGTCGCGCACGACGCCACCACCAGCCTGCCCGAACTGCCGCGCATCGCGGCGTGGGGCCTTCCCGCAGTCGTCGTCGTCGCCAGCGTCTTGACGATCGGCGCACCACGCACCGCGGTGGCGCGGTTCCTCGTTCTGCTTGGTGATGCCTCCTATGCGCTGTATCTCACCCACGCCTTCGTGATGATGGGCTATGGATGGCTGGTGAAGATTCCCGCGGTCAGCCGACTGCCGCAGCAACCCGTCGTGGTCCTGATCGTCATCATCGCGATCATCATCGGCCTGCTCGCCCATCTGCTGGTCGAGAAACCGCTGCTCGGTCTCGTTCGCCGACTGACCCCGGCCCGCCCCGCCCGGGCGGCGCCGGTGGACCAGCCGCTTCCCGAAGTCGCCGGATAGCATCGACAGCCCTGCATTCCGTTCACACCGGCACGCCGATCCGATTGCACCGCCCGCGCCCTTCGCCTATAGGCGCGGCCTATTCCGGCCTCGGCTCCGCGAAGATTATCGTGGGGGTCGGGGCCGCTCAATTTTCAGGGGACCGCGCATGGCTCGCCGCCGCCAGATCTACGAAGGCAAGGCCAAGATCCTCTACGAGGGTCCCGAGCCCGGCACGCTGATCCAGTATTTCAAGGACGACGCGACCGCGTTCAATGCCCAGAAAAAGGGCACGATCAACGGCAAGGGCGTGCTCAACAACCGGATTTCCGAGCACATCTTCACGCTGCTCGATCATATCGGCGTGCCGACGCACTTCATCCGTCGGCTCAACATGCGCGAGCAGCTGATCCGCCAGGTCGAGATCGTCCCGATCGAGGTCGTCGTGCGCAACGTCGCCGCGGGTTCGATCTCGAAGCGCCTCGGGATCGAGGAGGGCACCAAGCTGCCCCGCACGATCATCGAATATTACTACAAGGACGATGCGCTCGGCGATCCGATGATCTCCGACGAGCATATCGCCGCGTTCGGCTGGGCGAGCCAGGAGGAGATGCACGACATCGCCGACCTCGCGATCCGCGTGAACGATTTCCTGTGCGGGCTGTTCGCCGGCGTCGGCATCCGCCTCGTCGACTTCAAGCTCGAATTCGGCCGCATCTTCGACAACGACTATGGCCGCATCATCCTCGCGGACGAGATCAGCCCCGATGGCTGCCGCCTGTGGGACATGGAAACCAACGAGAAGATGGACAAGGACCGCTTCCGCCGCGATCTCGGCGGCGAAGTCGAGGCCTATCAGGAGGTTGCACGCCGTCTTGGCCTGTTGCCCGAAGGTGGCGACAATTCGGTCCTCGACCTCGAAAAGCATCGCAAGAACCGGGGCAAGTAAATGAAACTCAAGGTTTTCGTGACACTCAAGCCCGGCGTGCTCGATCCGCAGGGCCGCGCCATCCATCACGCACTCGGCAGCCTCGGCTTCGACGGCGTGCAGGACGTCCGCCAGGGCAAGCTGATCGAGCTGGAGGTCGCCGACAATACCGACGACGCGACGATCGACGGCATGTGCCGCAAGCTGCTCGCCAATACGGTGATCGAGAATTACCGGGTCGAGAAGGCATGAAGACCGCGGTCATCGTCTTCCCCGGCTCCAACTGCGACCGTGACATCGCCGTCGCGCTGGAAACGGTGACCGGCGTCAAGCCGACCATGGTCTGGCACGGCGACGCCGACCTGCCGGGCGATGTCGGGCTGGTCGCGGTGCCCGGCGGCTTCTCCTACGGCGATTACCTGCGCTCGGGCGCGATCGCCGCACGCTCGCCGATCATGCGCGCAGTCGTCGAGCAGGCTGGCAAGGGCCTGCCCGTGCTCGGGATCTGCAACGGCTTCCAGGTGCTGACCGAGGCGGGGCTCCTGCCCGGCGCGCTGATGCGCAACCAGGGGCTGAACTTCGTCTGCCGTGACGTCGCGCTGACCGTCGAGACGTCTTCGAGCCGCTTCACGTCTGGCTATGGCGCCGGCGAACGCGTCTCCTTTCCGGTCGCGCATCACGACGGCAATTACTTTGCCGACACCGAGACGCTCGACCGCCTCGAGGGCGAAGGCCGCGTCGCCTTCCGCTATGCCGAGAGCGTCAACGGATCGGCGCGCAACATCGCCGGCCTGCTCAACGACAAGGGCAACGTACTTGGCATGATGCCGCACCCCGAACGCCGGATCGAAGCGGCGCATGGCGGCACGGATGGCCGGCGGCTGTTCGAAGGCCTGATGGAAGCCGTCAGCGCTTAATCGGGTTCATCACCCCACCCCATCCGTTCGCCCTGAGCGAAGTCGAAGGGCCTGAGACCCAGGTGCTTCGATTTCGCTCAGCACGAACGGTTGGGGATGTGTGTCACACCCGTGTCCGGAACGGCGAGAAGTCCGTCCCCTCGTCATACACATCGACCCCCTCGCGCCGCTTGAGCCACCCCACCGCGACATAGGTTAGCGGCGTCAGCAGCACCTCCCACGACACCTTCAGCGCGAACTGGCTGACCATCACCATCAGCATCGCTTCAACCGGCCAGTCGGGCGCGCCGTAAAAGGCGAGCGGATAGAAGATCAGGCTGTCGAACGCCTGCCCCACCACCGTGCTGCCGATCGTCCGCGTCCACAGCATGCGCCCCTTGGTCCAGATCTTCATCCGCGCGAGCACGAAGCTGTTGGCGAACTCGCCCACCCAGAACGCGCATATCGAGGCCAGCACGATCCGCGGCACCTGTCCGAACACCGACTCATACGCCGCCTGCCCCGTCCACCCCGCGTCCGGCGGCAACGCGACGACCACCGTCGACATGAACACCATGAAGAGCATCGCGCCGAACCCGGCCCAGATACAGCGGCGCGCGCGCGCATAGCCGTAGACTTCGGTCAGCACGTCGCCGATCACATAGCTGACCGGGAAGAACAGGATCCCCGCGCCGAACGGCCAGGCACCGATGAACGGCAGGTCGATCACCGCCCGCTTGCCCGCGCCGATGACGTTGGACAGCAGCAGGATGGTGACGAACGCCGCCATCACGAAATCGAAATAGCGGAACTGTTCGCTGCGCATGGCAGTGGCCACCACGGGTTCGGGCGCGTCGTGATCCACGATATTCATCACGTCGTTATGATGACGGTTCCAAGCTCGTGCAATGCACGCTAATCGGAAGCCGTGCGCGCCCGTAGCTCAGTTGGATAGAGCAAGGAGCTTCTACCTCCTCGGTCGGGGGTTCGACTCCCTCCGGGCGCGCCAATTTCCTAACGGTCTCGGCGATAGGTCGCGAGATAGGCGATCACGTCGGCGCGCTGCTGCGCATCGGACAGACCGGCAAAGCGCATCGTCGTCCCCGGCACCAGGCCCTGCGGTGCCCGAAGCCACGCATCGAGCCGCGCTGCATCCCAGCGCCCGCCCATCGCCTGCAACGCCGCGGTATAGGCAAAACGTGGTCGGCGTTGCGCGACCGGGCCGTCGACCACGTCGTAGAGATTGGGACCGTCGGTATCGGGGGCGTCCGCACCGATCGTGTGGCAGGCCTTGCACTGAACGAACACGCGGGCACCCGCCACGGGGTCGCCCGTCAGCGTCCCGACCACCACCCGGCGTTCCACAGCGGCGGCATCCCGGCCATCGCCCGTCTGCTGGCATGCGCCGACGAGCATCAGCCCCAGTGTTGCCCCGATCCTCCGCATGCCTTCGCTCCGATACCACCGGCCCGTCCGAACGGCCGCGCCCCCCGCCTAGCGCAGATTTTCGGGCGAAACGAGGCAGCGGCGTGACGAGCGGTGCTGTCAAGTTTCGCCGCCAATGCTAGCTTGTCGTCAGCGACGCAGTGCCGAAACGGCATCGCGTCCTCGGCGCCCCGCCCGGATACGAGAGTGTCGCACGGACGGGCGGGGCGCCCCGTTCATTTTCAATTCACGACTGCTTGGCATAAGCCATGGGCAGAGGCGTTGCCGAGTATCGCGTAACCTTCAGCGCCCCGCCAGTTTTCAGTCACACGGGCCGGCGGGGCGCGCAGCACCATCCCTCCCCGCTTTGTCGGCATCGTTCGGTGCAGACCACACAGAGCGCAATCGGGATCGCCGAATCGCAACTCGATCTCCAGGTCTGTCCCGCAATCGGTCAGCACACCTTCCTTTCAAAAGTCTTGATACATCGCGGCATTCCGCCCATATCCGATCTGTCCGACGCGCTTCCCCAAGACAGCAGCGTCGGCGCTGGACTGCGGCCCGCACGAGTTATCCCCTTTTCTCGAGCGGGCCGATTCCTTCAGAGAGCGACAGAAGACACGGACGCACGAGCTATGTGCGTGAGCGCTGCGCGGCGTGCCTCAGTGCAGTTCGGGACCTGCTACCACGGCGTCGGCGGCCCCTTGTACCGCATCCAGCCGAGCCTTGAGCGGATCCACGCCGTTGATCGCGCTCGCATCGGCTTGCAGCAGCTGCACGGCGCCCCGGCGTGCGTCGAAGGCCGGCCAGCGCGGTAGTCCCGGCGCGTTAGGATCGCCCTTCCGCACGAAATTGACGACATAGCGGTTGGCGAGCTGCGCGGCGCGGGCATCCTGCGGGGTCAGCGCCGCGCCGTATTTCGCGGCAACCGTGTCGAAGAAATACGGGATGTCCGTGGCATGCGGCGCGCCCGACCAGTCCTTGCGCATCGATTGCGCGACATAACCGAAGCGATAGAGATAGGCGGGCTGCCCCGCGCGCTGCGTCTCCTGCGCGACGAGCCGCGCGGGTTCGTGCATCAGGCGGTCGCGTCCTACCTCGGGACCGACCGCGGCAAGTTCCTGCGCGCCCGCGGGATCATAGGCGGCGCGGGCGGCGTCGGCCTGCGCACCGAAGCTGGCGAACAGCCCCTGCTTGGACGTCTCGCCAAAGCCCGCAATATCCGCATCGGTGGTCCCGACCATCATCGGTACCGCCATCGCGGTCCCCCGCCGCATCGCTCCGTCGGTCGTGCCGACCACGACGCGGCCATCGACGATCGGTCCGCCGGCATAGGTCGGCACATCCACCGGGCCCCGATAGGCAAGGTTCAACTCGCCGCGCACCTGCTCGGCGGGCAAGGCGCGAAGCGACGCGAGCGTTTCCGCATCAGATCGTCCCGTAATGCCCTGGGCCGTCGCAAAGTTGACGCCGATCGTCTCGGCCGAAGGCCTGCCGCCCGCCTCACCGCGAAGCGGCACGCCACCGATCAATGTCCGCCCGCCGCCCGACATCACGATCGCCCGCGCGAACAGCCCCTTCGCCATCGGTGACGCCATCAGGTTCAAAACCGAAGCGCCCCCTGCCGATTCACCCATCAGCGTGACCTGCGCCGGATCGCCCCCGAATTTTGCGATGTTCGCCCGCACCCATTGCAACGCCGCAATCTGGTCGAGCAGCGCATAGTTGCCGAGCGGTCCCTCGTTCGCCGCGCTCAGCGCGGGATGCGCGAAAAAGCCGAACCGTCCGAGCCGGTAGTTGAAGCTGACGAACACGACGTCCTGCCGTGCGAACGCCGACCCGTCATAGACCGCAGGCGACGACCCGCCATTCACGAACCCGCCGCCATAGATCCAGACCAGCACGGGTTTAGGCGCCGCTGACGCCGCCGGACGCCAGACGTTGAGGACGAGACAATCCTCCGCCGGCGTCGTGCCGAGCGGCGCCGCATCGCTCGGAAAGGGCAGTTGCATGCAGTCATGCCCGAAACGGTCCGCGGCGCGCACGCCCGACCATTTCTGCACCGGCTGCGGCGCCCGCCAGCGCAAGGGGCCGACCGGCGGCGCTGCAAAGGCTATGCCCTTGAAGACCGCGACGCCTGCGGCCGTCGTGCCGGTCACCGACCCGCCCTCGACCTGGACCGCGGGCGTCACGCCCTGCGCCGCACCTGTGCCCGGGACCATCGCGGCAACACACGTCATCACGGTCGCCAGCGCCGTCGACGCCCTCTGCATGCTCATCACCGCTCTCCCCCGGTCCTGCTTGTCTACGAGGGAATGGAGCACCCGCGCCCATCCTGCAATCGGGGAAACCGCTCAGGCGAAGAGGCGCACGCCGCCCATGGGGCTCACTCCCACTCGATCGTGCCGGGTGGCTTCGACGTATAATCGTAGGTGACGCGGTTGATGCCCTTGACCTCGTTGATGATCCGGGTCGCCACGCGCGGCAGGAAATCTCCCGGGAACTGGAACGCCTGCGCGGTCATCCCGTCGGTCGAGGTCACGGCGCGCAGGGCGAGGACGTTATCGTAGGTTCGACCGTCGCCCATCACGCCGACGCTGCGCACGGGCAGCAGCACCGCGAACGCCTGCCAGATCGTGTCGTAGAGCCCCGCCGCGCGGATTTCCTCGAGGTAGATCGCATCCGCCTTGCGCAGGATGTCGCAGCGTTCCTTGGTGACTTCGCCGGGGATGCGGATCGCGAGGCCGGGTCCGGGGAACGGATGACGGCCAACGAAGATTTCCGGCAGCCCGAGCTCGCGACCAAGCGCGCGGACCTCGTCCTTGAACAGCTCACGCAAGGGCTCGACAAGCTTCATGTTCATCCGCTCGGGCAGACCGCCGACATTGTGGTGGCTCTTGATCGTTACCGACGGCCCGCCGGTGAAGCTGACGCTCTCGATCACGTCGGGATAGAGCGTACCCTGAGCCAGGAACTCGGCCCCACCCAGTTTCTTGGCCTCGGCATCGAACACGTCGATGAAGGTCTTGCCGATGAACTTGCGCTTCAGCTCGGGGTCGGTGATCCCGGCGAGGCCGCTGAGGAACAGCTCCTCGACGTTCACATGGATGAGCGGAATGTTGTAGGCGCCGCGGAACAGGCTGACGACCTGCTCGCTCTCGCCCGCGCGCATCAGCCCGTGATCGACATAGACGCAGGTGAGCTGCTCGCCGATCGCCTCATGGATCAGAACTGCCGCCACCGCCGAATCGACGCCGCCCGACAGGCCGCAGATGACCCTGCCCTTACCCACTTGCGCGCGGATCTCGGCGATCTTGGTCTCGCGGAACTCGGCCATCGTCCAGTCGCCGCTGAGACCGCAGACGTGCCGCGCGAAGTTCGCGATCAGCTTGCCGCCATCGGGCGTGTGGACGACCTCGGGGTGGAACTGCACGCCGTAGAAGCGCCGCGCCTCGTCCGCGACGATCGCATAGGGGGCACCGGTCGATACCGCGACGGGGGTGAAGCCCGGCGGGATCGTGTCGACCTTGTCGCCATGGCTCATCCAGACCTGATGCCGCTCGCCCTCGGCCCACAGCCCGTCGAACAACGCGCAAGGCGACTTCACCTCGACGAACGCGCTGCCGAATTCGCCGCCGTCACCCGAGACGATCACGTTGCCGCCGAGCTGTGCGGACATGACCTGCTGGCCGTAGCAGATGCCGAGGATCGGGATCCCCGCCTCGAAGAAATGCTGCGGCACCCGGGGGCTGTTCTCGGTCGTGACCGAGGCGGGGCCACCCGACAGGATGATCCCCTTTGGCTGCATCCGTTCGAACGCGGCCGCGGCGGACTGGAAGGGGGCGATCTCGCTATAGACGCCCGCCTCGCGCACGCGGCGGGCGATCAGCTGGGTTACCTGGCTGCCGAAATCGACGATGAGAATGCTGTCTGGGTGCTCCATGTCGGGCGCATAGCCGGATGGAACCCGTAACGAAAGAGGCCGCGCCTCCCGGATGGGAAACGCGGCCTGCAATTCGACTAACGAGAGGCGGGAATTATGCCGCTTCGTTGTAATCCTCGTCCGACATCACCGGACCCGAATCCTGGCCCTTCGCCGAGACGTCGCGGTCGACGAACTCGATGACGGCCATCGGCGAGGCGTCCGACATGCGGATGCCGGCCTTGATGACGCGGGTATAGCCGCCGTTGCGATCCGCATAACGGGTCGCCAGAACGTCGAACAGCTTCACCAGCTGGGCGTCGTCGAGCAGCTTGCCGTGCGCGAGACGACGGTTGGACAGGCCACCCTTCTTCGCGAGCGTGATCAGCTTCTCGATGTAAGGACGCAGTTCCTTCGCCTTGGCGACGGTGGTGGTGATCTGCTCGTGCTTGATGAGCGCGGCGCTCATGTTGCGGAACAGAGCAAGACGGTGGGCCGAGGTCCGCTGAAGCTTACGGCCGCCTACGCGATGGCGCATGTTTAATACCTTTTCGTTCGTTCAGGGGCCGTATGAGGTACCCGGGAGCTGGTCGCCGTTAAGGCCGGCGACCGTTGCCTTCGTAAAGACGGCAAGGACGGGTTTCGTCAATCACGAAACCCGCACCTTGCCCATTTTGTCTTCAGCCGTGTGGCGACCCGGCAAAGCCGTGTCGTCGAACGGGTCGGTCGAAACCGACCCGCCGGCCGGGCTGTCTGGTCTCCGGTGCAGCATGGCTGCCCCGGTGCCAGATCAGCCCATGATTTCCTGCTCGAGCTTCTTGGCCATCTCTTCGATGTTCTCAGGCGGCCAGCCCGGGATTTCCATGCCCAGGCGAAGACCCATCGACGACAGCACTTCCTTGATCTCGTTCAAGGACTTGCGGCCGAAGTTAGGCGTGCGCAGCATCTCGGCTTCGGTCTTTCCGACCAGATCGCCGATATAGATGATGTTGTCGTTCTTGAGGCAGTTCGCCGAACGCACCGACAGCTCGAGCTCGTCGACCTTCTTGAGAAGGTACCGATTGATCTGCTGCGTGTCGCCTGCGGGCTCCGCACCACCGGCAGCGGGTGCTGCCTGGCCGATCGGGGCCGACGAACGGGTGACCGACGAATCGTCGAAGTGCACGAACAGCGCGAGCTGGTCCTGGAGAATGCGACCGGCATAGCCGACTGCGTCTTCCGGGGTGATCGTGCCGTCGGTTTCGATCGTCAGCGTCAGCTTGTCGTAATCCAGGTCCTGACCGACGCGGGTCGGGTCGACCTTGTACGACACCTGACGTACCGGCGAGTAGAGCGCATCGACCGGGATCAGACCGATCGGCGCGTCGGCCGGGCGGTTTGCGGTCGCGGGCACGTAACCCTTACCGATGTCGGCGGTCAGCTCCATGTTGAGCGTCGCACCCTCATCGAGATGGCAGATCACGAGATCCTTGTTCATGATCTCGATGTCGCCCGAGACGGCGATGTCGCCGGCCTTGACTTCACCCGGACCCGTTGCCGAGAGCTGGAGGCGCTTGGGCCCCTCGCCTTGCATGCGGATCGCGATCTGCTTCACGTTGAGGACGATGTCGGTCACGTCCTCGCGGACGCCGGCCAGAGACGAGAACTCATGCAGCACGTTCTCGATCTTGATCGAGGTCACGGCCGCGCCCTGCAGCGACGAAAGCAACACGCGACGCAGCGCGTTGCCGAGCGTCAGGCCGAAGCCACGCTCGAGCGGCTCGGCGATGAAGGTCGCCTTGCGCTTGGTGTCGCCACCGGCCTTTTTCTCCAGGCCGCTGGGCTTCTTGAGTTCCTGCCAGTTCTTTGCGTTGACAGACACTTGCTTCCCCTAATTTGGGGGCCGGCGGACAGGACGTCCACCGGCCATGAATATGCACCCGTGCCGCGCGATCAACCGCGCACGGGCAACGTCGGAGAAATCAGACGCGACGACGCTTCGAAGGACGAACGCCGTTGTGCGGGATCGAGGTCACGTCGCGGATCGACGTGATCTGGAAACCGACCGCCTGCAGCGCGCGCAGTGCCGACTCGCGGCCCGAACCGGGGCCCTTCACTTCGACTTCGATCGTCCGGACGCCGTGCTCGGCGGCCTTCTTGCCCGCGTCTTCCGCTGCGACCTGCGCCGCGTACGGAGTCGACTTGCGCGAGCCCTTGAAGCCCATTGCGCCGGCCGACGACCACGAGATCGCGTTGCCCTGGGCATCGGTGATCGTGATCATGGTGTTGTTGAAGCTGGCATTCACGTGTGCGACGCCAGAGGTGATGTTCTTGCGCTCGCGCCGCTTAATGCGCTGAGGTTCGCGTGCCATGGTGTATTTCCTGACCTGTATCTGCGTGACGCCGGGCGGTCCCTCGGGACCAGCGCCGGCGGAGTAATCCGGTGTTGAGTCGGATTACTTCTTCTTGCCGGCGATCGGCTTAGCCTTGCCCTTGCGGGTGCGCGCATTGGTGTGCGTACGCTGGCCGCGGACCGGCAGGCCCTTACGGTGACGAAGACCACGATAGCAGGCGAGATCCATCAGGCGCTTGATGTTCATCGACACTTGGCGACGCAGATCGCCTTCGACGGTGTAGTCGGCGTCGATCGCCTCACGGATGTGCAGCACTTCCTGGTCGGTCAGGTCCTGAACTCGTGCGGTGTCGGCAATGCCGAGCTTCGCGACGATTTCCTTGGCCTTGGTCGAACCGATGCCGTGAATATAGGTCAGCGCGATCACCACGCGCTTGTTGGTCGGGATATTAACACCCGCGATACGTGCCATGAACTTGGTTCTCCTGCTCCACGAGGTCCGGCATGGCTGCACGGCCCTCATCTCCTAGCGATGATCCGAAACGCACGATAACGGCGAACGCAAAAGAGCGCCGCCGGGAACCGTCGTATCGGGGAGGTCGAATTAGGCGCGCGCTAACGAACTGTCAAGCCGCGGGTTCCGCCGCCCGCGTGATGCGCCCCTGCGATGCGTGAAGTGCGACCGCGTCAGGGCCGGGGCTCGGCCACCCGTCGCATCACGATCCAGCGCCGCAGCGCGACGACGAACCAGATCAGCTCGACCAGCCCGAACGGCCATGCCCCCTGCAGGAAGCCATAGGCCGATCCGAACAAGCATCCAACGGCGAAGCCGAACGTCCACCAATGCGATCCCGATTCCTTGGCATAGCACAGCAGGGTGAAGGAGACTGCGGCAAGCCCGAAGAGCGAAAGTGCGTCCATCGGCCGCCTCTTGCCGCGTCCGCACACACAAAGCCATCCCCGCGCGCGGTCAGACCGGCAGGACGATCCGCGCGACGAGGCCGGGCGCATTGTCCCCCAGTTCGAACCGCCCGTCATGCAGCCGCGCAACCGCCTCGACCAGCGCCATGCCCAGCCCCGCCCCCGGGGTCGTGCGTGCGCTGTCGAGTCGCCCGAATCGCTTGAGCGCCTGTGCACGGTCCGCCACCGCGATCCCTGGCCCGCGATCCTCGACCTGGATCACGACGCCATCACCGCGCTCGATCAGGCGCAGCGTCACCGTTCCGCCACTGGCACCATGCCGCAGCGCGTTGTCGATCATGTTGGTGATCGCCTGGCTCAGCAGTTCGCGGTGCAGTGCCATGGCCGGTGGCCGATCGTCGATCGCCACGACGAAGCTCAGGCCGGCATCCTCGGCGACCGGGGCATAGAGCTCACCGATCTCCTCGAGCAGGTTCGCAGGCGACACCTGGATGAACCGGTCGCGCGATACCGAGCCCGACCGGCTGATCTCGATCACCATCGTCAGCATCCGCATGACCAGGTCGGTCTCGGTCAGCAGCCCGCCCAATGCCACTTCACGCGCGTCGGGGTCCGCGATCAGCACCGCCTGCTCGGTCTTGGTCCGCAACCGTGCCAGCGGCGAGCGCAGGTCGTGCGCCAGGCTGTCGGTCACGACGCGCAGCTCGGCCATCACCCCCTCAAGCTTGCTGAGCATAACGTTCAGCCGCGCGGCCAGCCGGTCGAACGCGTCACCGCCACCCGCGACCACGGCCACACGGCGTGACAGGTCCCCCTCGCCCGCGGCCTCGACGACGCTCGCTATCCCGTCGAGACGCCGACCGACATAGCGCGCGAGCACGAGCCCCCCGACGATGCCAAGCGCGAGCGAGAGGGTGATGGCGAAGGCCAGCGCGCGCTCCATCGCACGTTCCTCCGCCGCGATCAGATCGAGGTTGCGGCCCGTCAGCAGCCATTGCCGGCCGATCGGGTACAGGGCGTACCCCGTCTCGCGCGCGTTCCACAACGCGTCGTCGCCAAGCCGGGCGATCCTGAAGCGGGTCATCCGCAGCGGCACGGCCAGCCTCGCAGGCGCGACTCCCTGGACGGTTCGTCCGTCCGCGTCGACGAGCGCGAGTACCAGCGAGACGTCGCCGGGGCTCACCGCCTCGCCGATCGCCTGGCGCAGTTCGGGAATACCGCCAACTTGCCAGACGGTGCGCAGCGCATCGGACTGTTCGGTGGTCTCGCGCCGGATCGCATCGATTGCATCGGCGCTGGTCTGTTTCCAAACGAAGCCGATCAGCGCGAGGTTGGACACCAGCGACAGCATGATCGCGAGCAGCGCGATCCGCGCGGTGACCGACAGGCGCATCGCGGTTCAGCCCTCCACGGCGAGCCGGTATCCTGCCCCGCGTACCGTATGGAGGATCGGCGTCGGGAACCCGTCCTCGAGCTTGCGCCGCAACCGCCCGATATGGACGTCGACGACGTTCGATCCCGGATCGAAATGATAATTCCAGATCTTCTCGAGCATCATCGTCCGCGTCACGACCTGCCCCGCATGCCGGGCGAGGAATTCGAGCAGGTTGAATTCACGCGCGCCCAGCGGGATCGTGTGCCCGCCGCGCGACACGACGCGTGAAAGCAGGTCGATCTCGAGATCGCCGACCGACAGCTTGGTTTTTTGCGGATCGCTCGCGAGGCGGTCCGACCGGCGCACCAGTGCCTCGACGCGCGCCGACAGTTCCGCGAACGAGAAGGGTTTGCACAGATAGTCGTCGGCCCCGGCCTTCAGCCCGTCGACGCGGTGGTCGACCGCCGCGAGCGCGGAGAGGATGAGAACCGGGGTGACGATGCCGGCCGCGCGGACCGCGCTGACCATGGCGAGGCCGTCCAGCCCCGGCAGCATCCGGTCGGCGATGATCAGGTCGAAGATCCCCTCGCTCGCGAGGAACAGTCCGTCACGCCCATCGCCACAGGTCTCGACGGCATAACCCGCTTCGGTCAGCCCCTTGGCAAGATAGCTCGCGGTCGAGACATCATCTTCGACAATCAGGATCTTGCGGTTCACGGCGTCATCGCTTTCCCCTGTCCCATAACGGAAAGGCCGGCGGAAATCACTTCCCGCCGGCCCCCACGGTACCCCCGGGAGTGACGGGCACCGATCTCTGGAAACTCGTGCCGCTCTTTCGGGCGACACGCGTCTCTTAGGATCGGGCACTCGACAGGGGGATGACCCGAACATGACAAACCTGTCATGTTCGGGTCGGTGAACGTCTAATCAGCGGTCGTCGAGGATCGCCGCGATCGCGACACCGACATGGCCGATGTCCGCCATCCCGTCGACGCGACGTACAAGCCCGCGCGCATCGTAGATCGGCAGGATCGGCGCGGTCTTGGCGCGATATTCGGCCATCCGCGTCTTGACGGTTTCGGCATTGTCGTCGGGACGGCGCTTGAACTCGGTCGAGCCACACACGTCGCAGACCCCGGCAACCGCCGGCTGCTTGAACCGATCGTGATAACCGGCGCCGCAGTTCGCGCAGGTGTACCGCCCAACCACACGGTCGATCAGCGCGGCTTCGTCAACGCCAAGCTCGATCACGTAGTCGAGCGTGCGACCGCGAGCCGCAAGCAGCCCGTCGAGCGCCTCGGCCTGGGCCGCGGTGCGCGGATAGCCGTCGAAGATCACGCCGTTTGCGGTATCGGGCTGGTCGAGCCGCTCACCGATGATGCCCGACACGATGTCGTCGCTGACCAGGCCCCCGGCGGCCATCACGGCTTTCGCCTGAAGGCCGACGGGCGATTCCGCGGCGACCGCAGCGCGCAGCATGTCGCCGGTCGACAGCTGGACCATGCCGCGTTCGGCCACGAGCGTCGCGGCCTGCGTGCCCTTGCCCGCGCCGGGCGGGCCAAGAAGGATGATATTCACGAAACGCACTCCCCTCGTTCGTGCAGGATTATAAACCGGTAACCCCGCAACTTA
Organism: Sphingomonas sp. STIS6.2; assembly: GCF_000732685.2. NCBI lineage: Bacteria > Pseudomonadati > Pseudomonadota > Alphaproteobacteria > Sphingomonadales > Sphingomonadaceae > Sphingomonas > Sphingomonas sp. STIS6.2. Next base: position 473,345 of record NZ_JPDP02000041.1, on the reverse strand, counting down.
GCGAAGTCGACCGCCCTTCAGCTTCGCCTTCTTGATCAGGTCGCCATATTGATGCGCGAGCAGATGGCTCTGGATCTGTGTCACCGTATCCATCGTCACGTTGACGACGATCAGCAGGCTGGTCCCGCCGAGATAGAAGGGGATCGACAGCGCCGTGACCAGATATTCGGGCAGCAGGCAGATGATCGTCAGATAGGCGGCACCGATGACGGTGATGCGCGTCAGAACATAATCGAAGTAGTTCTCGGTGTTCTTGCCCGGACGGATGCCGGGGATGAACCCGCCATGCCGCTTCAGATTGTCCGCCGTCTCTTCGGGATTGAACACGATCGCGGTGTAGAAGAACGAGAAGAAGATGATGCCGGCGCCGTAGAGCAGCATGTAAACAGGGCTGCCGTGCTGCAGATACTGGTTGAGCGTGATGATGAAATCGCCCCACTGCGACTCACCCGCAACGCGCTGTCCGGCGAACTGCGAGATCGTCAGCGGCATCAGCAGCAGCGACGAGGCGAAGATCGGCGGGATGACGCCCGCGGTATTGATCTTCAGCGGCAGATGGCTGCGATCCGCCTGCATCCCGCGCTGCGTCTGGCGCTTGGGATACTGGATCAGGATGCGGCGCTGTGCGCGCTCCATGAAGCAGATGAACAGGACGAGCAGGACAACCGCGACGATGATGCCGATCAGCTTGATCGGGTCGAGGCTGCCCGAACGGCCGCCCTCGAGCAGGTTGACCAGCGTCGTCGGCAGATGCGCGACGATGCCCGCCATGATGATCAACGAGACGCCGTTGCCGATGCCGCGGCTGGTGATCTGCTCACCGAGCCACATCAGGAACATCGTGCCGCCGATCAGCGAGATGACCGCCGCGATACGGAAGGTCATGCCCGGCTCGATCACCGCGGCGATGCCCTGGTTCGCGCCGAGCGTCTCGAGCCCGACGGCGATGAAATAGCCCTGCACCGCGGTCAGGCCGACCGTGCCGTAGCGGGTATACTGGTTCAGGCGCTTGCGGCCCGATTCGCCGTCCTTCTTGATCGCGGCGAGCGTGGGGCTCAGCGAGGTCGCGAGCTGCACCACGATCGAGGCGGTGATGTAGGGCATCACACCGAGTGCGATCAGCGACATGCGGCTGAGCGAACCACCCGAGAAGGTGTTGAAGAAGTCGAGCACGCCGCCCTGCGTCTGCTGCGACAGCAGCCCCAGCGCGGTCGGGTCGACACCCGGCAACGGGACATAGCTGAGCAGGCGGAAGACGATCAGGGCGCCGATCGTGAACCACAACCGCTTCTTGAGATCGGTCGCCTTGGCGAATTTGGACAGGCTGACGCTTTGCGCCATCTGGTCGGCTGCGGATGCCATACGTGTGATCGTCCTGGAAACAAAGAAGGCGGGAAGCGTTGTGACCGCCCCCGCCGCTCATATAGGCGCAGGAGCGCGCTTGTCTAATGCCTAGGTGCGTTATGCGAGCCCGAGGGGCGCTCGGTCGCCCCCTGCCCCGTTCGTCCTGAGCGAAGTCGAAGGACGTTGCCCCAGGTGACGTACCCTTCGACTACGCTCAGGGCGAACGGAGGAAGGGTGGTCCCGAAAAACGGGCGGGTCGGAAGCGGGCGACAGGAAGCCGCCAGGTCAGGCAAATAAAAAAAGGGGCCGGCGCTCTCGCACCCGCCCCCTTTCTTGTTCGGCTCAGGCCTTGAACGACGCCTTGTGCGCCGCACGCTCCTTGTACTTCACGCCCTTCTTGGCGGCAGCCTTCTCGGCTGCGGGGACGAAGTGGATCACCTCGACCTTGCCGCCGATCTTCTCGACCGCCTCGATCGCACCCTTCGACGCGCCGTCGACGGTGAACGAAAGGACCGTGGTCAGCTCACCCTTGGCGAGGAGGCGGACGCCGTCCTTGCCGCCACGTGCCAGGCCAGCGGCCTTGAGCGCGTTGTGGTCGAGCGTGGCGTTCGCCTCGATCTTGCCGGCATCGACCGCGAGCTGGATCGCGCCGAGGTTGACCTCTGCGAAGTCCTTGCGGAAGATGTTGTTGAAGCCGCGCTTAGGCAGACGCATGTGGAGCGGCATCTGGCCGCCTTCGAAGCCGGCGATGGACACGCCCTCGCGGCTCTTCTGGCCCTTCTGGCCGCGGCCGCCGGTCTTGCCCTTGCCCGAGCCGATGCCGCGTCCGACGCGCATCTTGGACTTACGGGCACCTTCGTTATCGCGGAGTTCGTTGAGCTTCATGGTAATGCACTCGCTTTCGCTTGTTACGCGCTGGTTGAAAAACCGGGGTTGGATTCTGGAATAAGAAAGGGGGCCGTTAGCCCCCTTTCCCGTATTTGTCACGTGGGTCGTGAAGGCTCAGCCTTCGACCGACACCATGTGTTGCACCTTGCGGATCATGCCGCGGACCTCTGGGCTGTCTTCCAGCTCGCGGGTCTTGTGCATCTTGTTCAGGCCGAGACCGACCAGCGTTGCGCGCTGGTCCTTCTCGCGGCGGATCGGCGAACCGGTCTGCGTGATCTTGATGGTAGCCATGATCGCTTACTCCGTGATCGCAGCTGCATCGGCCTCGGCGGTCTTCGAACCACCATGGCCGAGCAGGTCGGCGATCTTCTTGCCGCGACGCTGTGCGACGGCCTTGGGCGAGGTCTGCTCGCCAAGGGCTTCGAACGTTGCGCGGATCATGTTGTAGGGGTTCGACGTGCCGACCGACTTGGTCACGACGTCTGCAACGCCCAGCGACTCGAAGACGGCGCGCATCGGGCCACCGGCGATGATGCCCGTACCCTGAGGCGCCGACCGCAGCGTGACCTTGCCGGCACCGAAGTGACCGTTGCCGTCATGATGCAGCGTGCGACCGTCCTTGAGCGGAACGCGAACCATCTTCTTCTTGGCAGCTGCCGTCGCCTTCGAAATGGCTTCCGGCACTTCGCGTGCCTTGCCATGACCGAAGCCTGCACGGCCCTTGCCGTCGCCGACGACGACGAGTGCTGCAAAGCCGAAGCGCTTGCCGCCCTTGACCGTCTTCGAGACGCGGTTGATGTGCACCAGCTTCTCGATCAGCTCTTCGCCGCCATCGTCCGAACCCGGACGACCGCCACGATTGTCACGACCGCCACGACCGCCATCGCGACCACCACGGTTGCCACCGGGGCCACCGCCACGGTTGCCGCCGGGGCCACCACGACCGCCACCGCCGCCGCCACCCGGACGACCACGGCCACCGCCGCTGTTGCCCTGGTATCCGGTGCTCTGGGGCACGTTCTGAGCCGTGACGTCCTGTGCGGTCGTCTCGGGTGCGATTACCGCTGGCGTGTTGTTTTCGTCAGCCATGTCTTAGAACTCCAATCCGGCTTCGCGCGCGGCATCGGCAAGAGCCTTCACGCGACCGTGGTAGAGGAAGCCGCCGCGATCGAACACGACCTGGGTCACGCCCGCTGCCTTGGCAGCCTCGGCGACCCGCTTGCCGACCGAAGTCGCCGCGTCGATGTTGGCGCCGGACGTGCCGCGCACGTCCTTCTCCAGCGTCGAGGCCGAAGCCACCGTCGTGCCGGCGGCATCGTCGATCACCTGGGCATAGATGTGCTTGCCCGAGCGATGCACGGACAGGCGCGGACGGGTGCCGGCGCGTGCGCGCAGCGCGGTACGGTTGCGGCGACGCCGCTTGGCGAAAAGAGAAAGTCCCTTGGTCATTACTTCTTCTTCCCTTCCTTGCGGAAGATGAACTCGCCGTCGTACTTGATGCCCTTGCCCTTGTACGGCTCGGGCTTGCGCCACTGACGAATCTCCGCGGCCAGCTGGCCAACCATCTGCTTGTCCGAACCCGAGATCTCGATCGTCGTGTTGTCCGGCGTCTTCACCTCGATGCCCTCGGGCACGTCGATGTTGACGTCATGGCTGTAGCCAAGCTGCAGCTTGAGGTTGCGACCCTGGGCTGCGGCACGATAGCCGACGCCGCTGATCAGCAGCTTCTTGGTGAAGCCTTCCGACACGCCGGTGACCAGGTTCTGCACCATGGTCCGCTGCATGCCCCAGAACGCGCGAGCGCGCTTGGTGTCGTTGGCCGGCTGCACCGAAATGCCGCCGTCTTCGATCGTGTAGCTGATCTCGTCGCGAAGCGGCATCTTCAGGGTCCCCTTGGGGCCCTTCATCGTCAGCTGCTTACCCTCGATCGTCGGCGTGATGCCCGCCGGTACGGTGACCGGCTTCTTACCAATACGGCTCATCAGAACACCTCCGCGAGGACTTCGCCGCCGACGTTCTGCTCACGTGCTTCGGAATCCGAAAGCACGCCGCGGGGCGTCGAGACGATGGTGATGCCGAGGCCGTTACGGACGCGGGGAAGTTCCTGCGAGCCGGAATAGACGCGACGGCCGGGCTTCGAGACGCGCGCGACATGCTTGATCGCAGGCTGGCCCTCGAAATACTTCAGCTCGATGCGAAGGCCGGCCGCGGGGCCCATCTGCTCTTCGCTATAGCCACGGATATAGCCTTCACGCTGCAGAACGTCGAGCACGCGGACGCGCAGCTTCGACGCCGGAGTCAGGACGGAGTCCTTCTTCGCGCGCTGGCCATTACGGATACGGGTGAGCAAATCACCCAGGGGATCGGTCACTGCCATGATGTAGTCCTTACCAGCTCGACTTCGTGACGCCGGGGATCAGGCCCTTGTTGGCCAGATCGCGCAGCTGAATACGGCAGAGCCGGAACTTGCGGTAATAGGCGCGCGGGCGACCGGTCAGCTCGCACCGGTTACGGATGCGGGTCGGGTTCGCGTTGCGCGGGATTGCCGCCATCTTGAGGCGAGCGATCAGACGCTCACCATCGTCGAGCGTCTTGTCCGCTGCGATTGCCTTCAGTGCCGCGTACTTCGGGGCATACTGCTTGACCATGCGCTTGCGGCGCTCGTTCTTGTTGACTGAACTCAGTTTCGCCATCGACTTAAGTTCTTTCTTTCCTGAAGCGCCGCCCGTGACACGAGGTCAGGGGCGGCGGTTGGTAGTTAAGCTGCCTTCTTCTCGTCGGCAGCGTCGTCTTCGATCGGGAACGGGAAGCCGAAGAGACGGAGAAGCTCGCGAGCCTCGTCGTCGGTCTTGGCGGTCGTCGTCACGATCACATCCATGCCGCGGACCTTGTCGACCCGGTCATAGCTGATTTCTGGGAACACGATCTGCTCCTTGATACCGCAGGCATAGTTGCCACGGCCATCGAAGCTCTTCGGGTTGAGACCGCGGAAATCGCGGACGCGGGGAAGAGCGATCGTGATGAAACGGTCGAGAAACTCGTACATGCGCTCGCGGCGAAGGGTAACCTTCACGCCGATCGGCATGCCCTCACGCAGCTTGAACTGCGCGATCGACTTCTTGGCCTTGGTCACGACGGGCTTCTGGCCGGCGATCAGCTCCATTTCCTGGGCTGCCTGGTCGACCTTCTTCTTGTCCTGCGTCGCCTCGCCGACACCCATGTTCAGCACGATCTTGTCGATCCGGGGGATCTCCATGACGTTCTTGTAGCCGAACTTTTCGGTCATCGCCTTGATGATCGTCTCATCATACATCTTCCGCATGCGCGGCGTGTAGGCGGCCTCGGTGCCAGCGGCGGTGTTCTGATCAACCATTGATCTTCTCCCCGGTCTTGACGGCCACGCGGACCTTCTTGCCATCCTGCTCCTCGAAGCGGACGCGGGTCGGCTTGCCGTCGGCGGTCACGTGCGCGACCTTCGAGACGTGCATCGGTGCTTCCTTGCGGACCAGGCCACCCTGTGGGTCACCCTGGGTCGGCTTGGTGTGGCGCACGGCGATGTTCACGCCCGAGACGACGACCTTGTCGGTCTTCGGCATCGACATCGTGACTTCGCCGGTCTTGCCCTTGTCCTTGCCGGACAGGATGATGACCTTGTCGCCCTTCTTGATACGCTGCGACGCCATTACAGCACCTCCGGCGCAAGGCTGATGATCTTCATGTGCTTCTTGCCCCGCAGCTCGCGAACGACTGGGCCAAAGATACGGGTGCCGATCGGCTCCTCGTTCTTGTTGACCAGCACCGCGGCGTTGCCGTCGAAGCGGATGACCGTACCGTCTGCACGGCGGATATCCTTGGCGGTACGAACGATCACCGCGCGGTGAACGTCGCCCTTCTTCACGCGGCCCCGTGGCTGCGCTTCCTTGATGCTGACGACGATGATGTCGCCAACGCCTGCAACACGACGCTTGGAACCCCCAAGCACCTTGATGCACTGCACCCGCTTCGCGCCGCTGTTGTCAGCGACGTCGAGATTGGACTGCATCTGGATCATGGATCCGTATCCCTTCTCTGTCTCTGGGGTCGATACCGACCGAACCCCGCCTAAAAAATCACCCCGCCGCGGACGAATCCGCAACGGGGAGGAGCGGCCGCTTAGCCGTTCCCGTTTACGAAAACAAGAGCGCAGGGAGTTGCCCCCCTGCCCTCATGTTTGATTCAGCCCTCGGCCGAAGCCCGCTCCGGCGTCGCGTGGGTGTTGACCCGCTCGATCACCTTCCAGGTCTTCAGCTTGGAGATCGGTGCGGTCTCTTCGATCCGCACGGTCTCGCCCTGCTTGAACTCGTTGCTCTCGTCATGAGCATGATACTTCTTTGAGCGACGGATGATCTTCCCGTAGAGCGGGTGCTTCACCTTACGCTCGACGTTCACGACCACCGTCTTGTCGCCCTTGTCGGACACGACCAGACCGGTCAGCACGCGCTTCGGCATGATGTGTTCCTTACTTCGCGGCGTCAGCGCTGGTGCGCTGAGCCTGCAGGGTCTTGATGCGAGCGATGTCGCGGCGGACCTCACGAACGCGGCTCGGCTTTTCGAGCTGGTTCGTGGCGGCCTGGAAGCGCAGGTTGAACTGCTCGCGCTTCAGTTCGCCAAGCGACTCCGACAGCTGGTCGTCGCTCTTGGCCTTCATGTCGTCGATACGAGCCATGATCTTACTCGCCTCCCAGATGCGAGGTGTCGCCCAGACGGGCAACGACCTTTACCTTGATCGGCAGCTTCATGGCCGCCCGCTCGAATGCCTCGGCGGCAATCTTGCCGTCGACGCCGTCGAGCTCGAACAGGATCCGACCCGGCTTGACGCGAGCGGCCCAATATTCCGGCGCACCCTTGCCCTTACCCATGCGGACTTCGGCTGGCTTTCCCGAGACCGGAAGGTCTGGGAAAATGCGGATCCACAAACGCCCCTGGCGCTTCATGTGACGCGTGATCGCGCGGCGGGCCGCCTCGATCTGGCGTGCGGTGATCCGGTCGGGCTCCATGGCCTTCAGGCCGTAGGAGCCGAAATTGAGCGAGAAGCCACTCTTGGCGTCGCCCGAAATCTTGCCCTTGAAGGCCTTCCGGAACTTGGTCTTTTTTGGTTGCAGCATGTCTGTTCCTGCCCCTTAGCGACGATCGTCGCGCTGCGGCCGCACGCCGGAGGTCTGAGCCTCCATCATGATGCGGTCGTACGACGTCGGATCGTTGCCGAGAATCTCGCCCTTGAAGACCCAGACCTTCACGCCGCAAACGCCATAAGACGTATGAGCCGTAGCCTCGGCATAATCGATGTTCGCGCGCAGCGTGTGCAACGGAACCCGACCCTCACGATAGCTCTCCGACCGTGCGATCTCGGCGCCGCCAAGACGGCCGCCGCAGTTCACGCGGATGCCTTCGGCACCGAGACGCATCGCCGACTGGACCGCACGCTTCATGGCGCGACGGAAGGCGATACGACGCTCGAGCTGATCGGCGATGCCCTGCGCGACGAGACGCGCATCGACTTCCGGCTTGCGGATCTCGACGATGTTCAGCGACACGGTCGACGACGTCATCTTGCCGATCGTCGAACGCAGCTTCTCGATGTCCGCACCCTTCTTGCCAATGATCACGCCGGGGCGTGCAGCGAAGATGGAGATGCGGGCCAGCTTGGCCGGACGCTCGATCACAACCTTGGAGATCGCGGCCTGCGGCAGCGTCTTCATGATATATGCGCGGATCTTGAGATCCTCGAGCAGGAGCCGACCATAGTCGGCGCCTTCGGCGTACCAGCGGCTATCCCAGGTACGGTTGATCTGCAGACGCAGACCGATGGGGTTGCTCTTCTGACCCATTATGCTTCTTCCTGCTCGCGCACGACGATGCGCAGACGGCTGAATGGCTTGAGGATGCGGGTCGACTTGCCGCGGCCGCGGGTCGCGAAGCGCTTCATCGTGATCGACTTGCCAACCGATGCCTCGGCGACGACCAGCGAGTCGACGTCGAGGTTGTGGTTGTTCTCCGCATTGGCGATGGCCGAGGCCAGCACCTTGCGGGCTTCGATCGCCATGCCCTTGGTCGAGAAGGCGAGGATGTTCATCGCATCCCCGACCTTCTTGCCACGGATGAGCGCAGCCACGAGGCCGAGCTTCTGTGCGGAACCGCGAATCTGCGTACCGACCGAAAGCGCCTCGTTGTCCGCGACCTTGCGCGGGCTGACTTGCTTAGACATCAGCGCTTGCCCTTCTTGTCGGCGGAGTGGCCGGGGAAGTAGCGCGTGGGCGCGAACTCGCCCAGCTTCATCCCGACCATGTCCTCGTTGACCGAGACCGGCACGAACTTGCGGCCGTTATAGACGTTGAACGTGAGGCCCACGAACGACGGCAGGATCGTCGAGCGACGCGACCAGGTCTTGATCGGCGAACGCGCGTTGGTGTCCTGGGCGGTTTCTGCCTTCTTGAGCAGATGAAGGTCCACGAACGGACCCTTCCAGACTGAACGAGCCATGTTAGCCCTTCCTCTTCGTCGAATGACGCGACCGGATGATCATCTTGTCGGTCGATTTGTTGTGACGCGTGCGCGCACCCTTCGTCGGCTTGCCCCACGGCGTGACCGGATGACGGCCACCCGAGGTGCGGCCTTCACCACCGCCGTGCGGATGGTCGACCGGGTTCTTGGCGACGCCGCGCGTCAGCGGACGAATACCAAGCCAGCGCGAACGCCCTGCCTTGCCCAGGTTCTGGTTCTGGTTGTCGGGGTTCGAAACCGCGCCAACCGTCGCCATGCAATCGCTGCGGATGTAGCGCTGCTCGCCCGAGTTCAGGCGGACCATCACCATGCCCTTGTCGCGACCGACGACCTGCACATACGTGCCGGCCGAACGGGCGATCTGGCCACCCTTCATCGGCTTCATCTCCACATTGTGGACGATGGTGCCGACCGGCATCTGACCGAGTTCCATGGCATTGCCTGGCTTCACGTCGGTCTTCTTGGCCGCGAGGACCTTGTCGCCGACGGCCAGACGCTGCGGCGCCAGGATGTAGGCGAGCTCTTCGTCCGGGTACTTGACCAGGGCGATGAACGCGGTGCGGTTGGGATCATACTCGATCCGCTCGACAGTGCCTTCGACGTCCCACTTACGACGCTTGAAGTCGATGTAGCGGTACTTCTGCTTGTGACCACCGGCGATGCCGCGCGAGGTCACGTGACCCTTGTTGTTACGACCGCCGGTCTTGTGCTTGCCTTCGGTCAGCGCCTTGACGGGCTTGCCCTTCCAGAGCGACGACTTGTCGACCAGGATGAGACCGCGGCGTGCCGGCGATGTCGGATTATAATGCTTGAGTGCCATCGCCTCAGATCCCCGTCGTCACGTCGATGGACTGACCGTCCTTCAACGTCACGATTGCCTTTTTCATGTCCGAGCGCGAGTAGTTCGTGCCCTTCCACTTCTTGGTCTTGCCCTTCTGGACGAGCGTGTTCACGCCGACGACGTTCACGTCGAACAGCGCCTCTACGGCCGCCTTGATCTCGGGCTTCGTGGCGTCGTTGGACACCTTGAACACCACCGCGTTGTGCTCCGACAGGGTCGTCGTCTTCTCGGTGATGTGCGGGGCCAGGATAACGTCGTAATGACGATTATCGATGCCCGCCTTCTGCTTCTTAGCCATGGAAGCGCGCCTCCAGCTTTTCGACAGCGGCGCGCGTCAGCACCAGCGTGTCATGCTTCAGGATGTCGTAAACGTTGGCGCCGGCTGCCGGCATCACGTTCACTTCGTACAGGTTGCCCGCAGCGAATGCGAAGCTGGTGTCGACCATGTCGCCGTCGATGACGAGCGCACGCTTGCCGAAGCCGAGCTTGGCGAGATCGCCCTGCAGCGTCTTGGTCTTGCCACCCTCGACAGCCAGGCTGTCCATGATGACCAGCGAACCCGCCTTGGCGTGGCTGCTGAGCGCCATGCGCAGACCGAGCGCGCGAACCTTCTTGTTCAGCGACGGGTTGAAGTCACGGACGCGAGCGCCGTGAGCCTTACCACCACCGATGAACACGGGCGCGCGGCGATCGCCGTGACGTGCCGTACCGCCGCCCTTCTGGCGACCGAACTTCTTGCCGGTGCGAGCGACGTCTGCGCGCTCACGGGTGCCACGAGCCGTCTCGCGACGCTTCTCGAGCTGCCAGGTGACCACACGGTGCAGGATGTCGGCGCGCGGATCGAGACCGAAGATCTCGTCGTTGAGCTCGATGTCCGCGCCCTCGGTGCCGGCGAAAGATGAAAGCTTGATCTTCACGCTCAGCCCTCCTGGCCGTCGGCTGCAGGTGCGTCGGTCGTTTCGGCCGGCGTGTCTGCTGCGGTGTTGCTGTTGACGGTCTTGAGACCGGCGGGGAACGGTGCGTCGGCGTGGCGCGCGACCTTCACCGAGTCCTTGACGAAGAGCCAGCCGCCCTTGGAGCCAGGAACCGAACCCTTGACGAACAGGAGACCACGCTCGACGTCCGTCGATACGATCTCGAGGTTCTGCTGGGTGCGATACTTGTCGCCCATGTGGCCGGCCATCTTCTTGTTCTTGAAGACCTTGCCCGGATCCTGGCGCTGACCGGTCGAACCGAGCGAACGGTGCGAGACCGACACGCCGTGGGTTGCCCGCAGACCGCCGAAGCCCCAGCGCTTCATGCCGCCCTGGAAGCCCTTACCCTGGGTCTTGCCCTGGATATCGACGATCTGGCCTGCGACATAATGGTCGGCCGAGATCTCGGCGCCAACGTCGAGCAGGCCGTCTGCGTTCACACGGAACTCATGGACGACAGCCTTGGGCTCCACTTCGGCCTTGCCGAAATGGCCGCGCTGCGGCTTTGCGACATTCTTCGACTTGGCAACGCCTGCACCAAGCTGGACGGCGGTGTAGCCGTCACGATCCATTTCGCGAACGGAAATGACCTGATTGCCTTCGAGTGCCAGAACGGTGACCGGCACGTGCCGACCATCTTCCTGGAACAGGCGGGTCATCCCCATTTTCTTCGCGATCACGCCAGTACGCATGATCTTGTCCCTTCCTAGACAGAGGCCCCGTCGGACTATTCCTCGGGGGCTTGCGGACCATGTCCGGAGCGAGCTCCATGATGCATCCACCTGACCCCATCCCCGGCAAAAGCCCTGAATGGAGTCGGATCAACCCGGTAAATACGAAACGCGCCCCGTCCCGGGCTGGTGTTCCTGCGAGCGCAGGAACGTGACGGGGGACGCTGCCCCGTCGGTTTGCACCGACGGCGGTATCCCAATGTCGAACGGCGCGGGACCGTTACCGGTCGACCGCGCCGCGCTCGCCCTTAGGCGAGCTTGATCTCGACGTCAACGCCAGCGGCGAGGTCCAGCTTCATCAGCGCATCGACCGTCTGCGGCGTCGGCTGGACGATATCCAGCATACGCTTGTACGTGCGCACCTCGAACTGCTCGCGCGACTTCTTGTCGATGTGCGGGCCGCGGTTCACGGTGAATTTTTCGATGCGCGTCGGAAGGGGAATCGGACCGCGGATGAGCGCGCCGGTGCGGCGTGCGGTGTCGGCGATGTCGCCGGTGGCCTGATCGAGCACACGGTGATCGAACGCCTTCAGACGAATGCGGATATTGCTGTCCATAGTCCCTACCGATGCGAAAGAGCGGGCCCGTTTCCGGGCTCTTGCTGGTTGATGTTTAAACCGAAGGCGGGCCATTACGGGAGAGTCGGTTGAAATGCAACCAGGGCGAGAGCGTTTTCCGGCTCGATCTGTCGAACACCATGCCTACCCATCGGACCTCCCCCGCCAGGGCGAGGTGGCACGCGAAGCGTGACCGAGGGGGTGGCACCACCGCGCCCGCAGCTCATCCCCGTCACCTCACCCCAGGTTGAGCAGCAATAACCGCAAGAGCCCCATCATGCCGCGGCCCCCGCTCTCCCCTCCAACGCCCCGGCGCCACCTCCCCCTAGCGGGGGAGGATCGCAGCCCGGGGCCGCGCGGGGCCGTGCCTAAGCTACCGGCTTTCTAGAACAGCTTCTCCGACTTCACTGTCCATCATCCGAGCGATGCCTAAACGGAAATCCTCAACGTCCGGATAGTTTGTCTGAAACGACCCGCTAACCCGACTACTCCGACGGTGTAGATCGGCGATCACGAAGCTAGCAAGAAGATCGCCCTGCTTGTTCGCCGCCGCAATTTCGATTCGCAGAATGAGGTCGTCACCTTCCTGCATCTCGTAGCCCCACTGCGCGGAGATCGGCGCATCTGTGGCTATGGGAAACGTCGCAAGTGCTTCGCTAAATTCCAGCACATCCTGCCACTGTACCCAAAATCCTCCGCGCCCGGAAAAGCGATCCGTTCGCGCAGATATCGAGAGGTAACCGAAATCGTCACGCGTAAGTTTTGGATCGAAAAAGCTCCGATCGTACGCATACTTTAGGGTGAGGCGGTTCATTGCGGACATATCGCACCTGACCACATTGCCCCGATTTACCAAACACGAAAAAGCCCGGCCTCTCTCGCGAGAAGCCGGGCTCTTCGATCTACTCCCGAAGGAGCGAATGCTTACTTGTCGATCTGGCTGACGACGCCTGCACCGACGGTACGGCCGCCTTCGCGGATCGTGAAGCGCTGGCCCACGTCCATGGCGATCGGTGCGATCAGCTTGATGCCGAGCGACACGTTGTCGCCTGGCATGACCATCTCGGTGCCCTCAGGCAGCTCGACGGTGCCGGTCACGTCCGTCGTACGGAAGTAGAACTGCGGGCGGTAGTTGGCGAAGAACGGCGTGTGACGGCCACCCTCTTCCTTCGACAGCACGTAGACTTCCGAGTTGAAGTCGGTGTGCGGCTTGATCGTGCCTGGCTTGCAGAGCACCTGGCCACGCTCGACTTCGTCACGTGCAACGCCGCGGATCAGCGCGCCGACGTTATCGCCAGCCTGGCCTTGGTCGAGCAGCTTGCGGAACATCTCGACGCCCGTGACGGTCGTCTTGCGGACGGTCGGGTGGATACCGACGATCTCGACTTCCTCGCCAACCTTGACGATGCCGGTCTCGACGCGGCCGGTGACAACCGTACCACGACCCGAGATCGAGAACACGTCCTCGATCGGCATCATGAACGGCTTGTCGAGCGGACGCTCGGGCTGCGGGATGTAGTCGTCGACAGCCTGCATCAGCTCAGTGACGGCGTCGGCGCCGAGCTTCTGGTTCGAACCCGACAGCGCGCAGGTTGCCGAACCCTTGATGACGGGGATGTCGTCGCCCGGGAAGTCGTACGAGCTGAGCAGCTCGCGGATTTCCATCTCGACCAGCTCGAGGATTTCCTCGTCGTCGACCAGATCGACCTTGTTCATGAACACGACCATGGCAGGCACGCCGACCTGGCGTGCGAGCAGGATGTGCTCACGGGTCTGGGGCATCGGGCCATCGGTCGCCGAAACGACGAGGATCGCGCCGTCCATCTGGGCTGCGCCGGTGATCATGTTCTTCACATAATCGGCGTGGCCCGGGCAATCGACGTGTGCGTAGTGACGGTTGGCCGTCTCGTACTCGACGTGTGCGGTCGAGATCGTGATGCCGCGCTCGCGCTCCTCGGGAGCCTTGTCGATGTTTGCGAAGTCGACAGCGGTACCGCCAGTCGTCTCTGCCAGAACCTTCGTGATCGCAGCGGTGAGCGACGTCTTGCCATGATCGACGTGACCGATGGTGCCGATGTTGAGATGCGGCTTGTTCCGCTCAAATTTTGCCTTGGCCATTGTTTCCTACCTTCTGATTCGTATTCCGGTGCCACACCGGGAACCGCGCGAACGCGGCCCCATAGCGGCTGTTAAAGCCTGACGCTAGCCCTACCCCCTTAAAGGGTTAGGCCAGTTTCGCCTTCACCTCGTCAGCGACGTTCTGCGGCACTTCATCATAATGCGAGAACTGCATCGAGTATTGCGCGCGGCCCTGCGTGAACGAGCGGAGCGAGTTCACATAGCCGAACATGTTGGCCAGCGGCACCATCGCCTCGACCGTCTGCGCGTTGCCGCGGCTGTCGGTGCCCTGGATCTGACCCCGACGGCTGTTCATGTCGCCGATGACGTCGCCCAGATAGTCCTCCGGGGTAACGACCTCAACCTTCATGACCGGCTCGAGCAGCGTGATGCCCGACTTCTGCGCCACTTCGCGCATTGCGCCACGGGCACAGATTTCGAACGCCAGAGCCGACGAGTCGACGTCGTGATACGCGCCGTCATACAGCACGATCTCGAAATCGATGATCGGGAAGCCGACCAGCGAACCCGACGCGGCGGTCTCGCGGAAGCCCTTCTCGATCGCGGGCAGATATTCCTTCGGAATGTTGCCGCCCTTGATCTCGTCCTTGAACGTGATGCCCGAACCGCGCTCGCCCGGCGTGACCTTGACCTTCACGCGACCGAATTGGCCGGTGCCGCCCGACTGCTTCTTGTGCGTGTAGTCGACGTCGACCGGCTTCTTCAGATATTCGCGATACGCGACCTGAGGAGCACCGACATTGGCCTCGACCTTGAACTCACGCTTCATGCGGTCGACCAGGATCTCGAGATGGAGCTCGCCCATGCCCTTGATGATGGTCTGGCCCGACTCGGGGTCCGACGACACGCGGAACGACGGATCCTCGCGTGCGAGACGATTGAGCGCGACGCCCATCTTCTCCTGATCGGCCTTGGTCTTCGGCTCCACCGACAGCTCGATCACGGGCTCGGGGAATTCCATCCGCTCGAGGATGATCGGTGCGTTCATCGCGCAGAGCGTGTCGCCCGTGGTCGTGTCCTTGAGGCCTGCGAGAGCGACGATGTCGCCCGCGAACGCTTCCTGGATGTCCTCACGGCTGTTCGCATGCATGAGCAACATGCGGCCGACCTTTTCCTTCTTGTCCTTGACCGAGTTGGTGACCTGCGATGCGGTCTCCAGCTTGCCCGAATAGATGCGGGCGAAGGTCAGCGTGCCGACGAACGGATCGTTCATGATCTTGAACGCCAGTGCCGAGAACGGAACCTCGTCCGACGAAGGACGCTCGTCCGGCGTCACGCCGTCGAGCTTCAGACCCTGAATCGCGGGAACGTCGAGCGGCGACGGCAGATAGTCGACCACGGCGTCGAGCAGGGGCTGGACGCCCTTGTTCTTGAACGCCGAACCGCAGACCACGGGGACGAACGCCATGCTGAGCGTACCCTTGCGGATCAGCTTCTTGAGGTCGGCGACGCTGGGCTCGTTACCCTCAAGATAGGCTTCCATCAGAGCATCGTCCTGCTCGACAGCCATCTCGATCAGGTCGCTGCGATACTTCGCGGCCTTGTCGGCCATGTCCGCCGGGATGTCCTGATATTCGAACTTCGCGCCCAGGCTCTCTTCGAGCCAGATGATCGCGCGGTTCTCGACGAGGTCGACCAGGCCCTTGAAGCCGCCTTCCATGCCGATCGGCAGGTACAGGACCGCCGGGCGCGCACCGAGACGCTCGATGATCGAGTCGACGCAGAAGTAGAAGTCGGCACCGGTGCGGTCGAGCTTGTTGACGAAGCACATGCGCGGCACGCCGTACTTGTCGGCCTGACGCCACACGGTCTCGGACTGTGGCTCGACGCCAGCAACGCCGTCGAAGCACGCGACCGCGCCGTCGAGGACGCGCAGTGAACGCTCGACTTCGATCGTGAAATCGACGTGGCCCGGGGTGTCGATGATGTTGATAAGGTGCTCTTCGCCCTTACCTTCCTCGGCGCGCCACTTGCAGGTGGTTGCAGCCGACGTGATCGTGATCCCGCGCTCCTGCTCCTGCTCCATCCAGTCCATCGTCGCGGTGCCTTCATGCACTTCGCCGATCTTGTAGGACTTGCCGGTGTAATAGAGGATGCGCTCGGTCGTCGTCGTCTTGCCGGCGTCGATGTGCGCCATGATGCCGATGTTGCGGTAACGGTCGAGCGGATGGCTGCGGGCCATGATCGTGCTTCCTTAAGGATATGGGGAGCCGAACGTGCCGGCTCCCCAATATATAGGTGTTTGCGTTACGGGCGAAAGGCCGCCCGTGACACGGTTACCAATGCTAGGCTTCGAAGCCCGCTGTTACCAGCGGTAGTGCGAGAATGCACGGTTGGCTTCTGCCATCCGGTGCGTGTCTTCGCGCTTCTTGACCGCGTTGCCGCGGTTGTTCGCCGCGTCCATCAGCTCGCCCGACAGCCGTGCGGCCATCGTGTTCTCGCTGCGCGAACGTGCCGCACCGATCAGCCAGCGGATCGCCAGCGCCTGTGCACGCTCGGGACGCACTTCGACGGGAACCTGGTAGGTTGCACCACCGACGCGACGCGAACGGACTTCGATGCCCGGCTTCACGTTGTTCAGCGCATCGTGGAAAACGCCGATCGGGTCGCGCTTGGCGCGGCTCTCGACGGTTTCGAATGCACCGTACACGATCAGCTCTGCGACGGACTTCTTGCCGTCCAGCATGACGCTGTTCATGAACTTCGACAGAACCTCATCCCCGAACTTGGGATCAGGCAGGATGACCCGCTTTTCGGGACGACGACGACGTGCCATTTTATATTCCTTCTAAACTTCAGCCTGTGTGATCAAACATACCAGTGCCGACTTGCGTCGGTTGGCATTGATCGGCTTACTTCGGACGCTTGGCGCCGTACTTGGAACGCGACTGACGCCGGTCCTTCACACCCTGTGTATCGAGCACGCCGCGCAGGACGTGATAGCGAACACCGGGAAGATCGCGGACACGACCGCCACGGATCAGGACAACCGAATGCTCCTGAAGATTGTGGCCCTCGCCCGGGATGTAGCTGATGACTTCGCGCTGGTTGGTCAGGCGAACCTTGGCCACCTTGCGCAGAGCCGAGTTCGGCTTCTTCGGGGTCGTCGTGTAGACGCGGGTGCAAACGCCGCGCTTCTGCGGGTTGGCTTCCATCGCAGGGACCTTCGACTTGGCCTTCTGCGGATCGCGGCCCTTGCGGACCAGCTGGTTGATCGTCGGCATTGAAGCCTTCACCTTTCAAATGGTTACTTTGCTGGAGCCATTGAGGCGCCTGAGAATACAAAAAGGACCCTAGGAAGCGCAAAACGCTCCTCAGGCCCTGGAATGCATCCAGCAATGTTCAAGCATGCCCAGCGGGAAAGACTCCCGAAGAACAGGGCGCGCCTATAGGTCAGGAGTCAGCCGCGGTCAACACGGGGATCACCCCACCCTGCCCCGAACCCGACGCCGGATTGGTTGCACGTTTCACAATCGTGCATCGGGCATGAACAGGTGCTTGCCCTGCCGCGGACATGGCGCTAGAGCCCGCCACCGCACAGGAGTGTAGCTCAGTTGGTTAGAGCGTCGGTCTCCAAAACCGAAGGCCCTCGGTTCGAATCCGAGCACTCCTGCCAGATCTTCCCACATCGCCGATCGACAGCTGCCGTGACCCATTGGTCAGCGGCCCACGTACTGCGCCTGTCACGATTGCATAAAACGCATTTCATAATGCAATTTGCGCAGTTGTGGTATTCGCTGCTGCGATGCACAAAGACTGTGCCTTTCAGGCATCCTCTCCTAAAACTTTTACGGCCGGTCTTTGACCGGCCTTTTTTTTGGTCTGCGCGCTGATATACCGATGACGGTCCGTCACGCCGGCAAACATAACAGAAACGCAGGAGAGGCGCCGCCGGCAAGACCGGCACCGGTTGACGGCCGGCGGGGGAGAGGGCGCAAACGCCCGCCCCCGCGCCTTCCGGTCCCGCCTCCCACGCATCCCCTTATGCTTTCAATCATGCGCGAAAGGCTGGTGCAGCGCGCCTCATGCGCTGCCGAGTCGGATCATGACGGGGCCGCCCGGCGAGCGCTGCCGCCCCACCCCTTGCGTTCCGTCGGCGCGGAAGCTATCTGCGCCGCCATCCGACAGCGAGACGGACGCATGCCCGACCCCTTTGACGGGGCCCTATTGACGGGGCGACCCTTCACAGGGAGCGGGTTATGGGTCTATGCCTCGCTTCTTTTCATGTCTCCATCAGGCGGGTTCGAACAGCACCGTGGCTAAAACGTCCCCACTCGAATTCATCCGGCAGGTCCGCACCGAAACCTCGAAGGTTACGTGGCCGACGCGTCGCGAGACGATCATGACCGGGGTGATGGTCGTCATCATGACGACGATCCTCGCGCTCTTCTTCTTCGGCGTCGACTCGATCCTTCAGGCGATCGTCACCGCCCTTCTGAAACTCGCTCAATAAGGTCCGCACATGGCGCGCTGGTACATCATTCACGCCTATTCGGGCTTCGAGGGCAAGGTCCGCGACTCGATCATGGCAGAGGCGACCCGCATGGGTCTCGAGCAGCTCGTCGAGCAGATCGAAGTCCCCACCGAGACGATCACCGAGGCCCGTCGCGGCAAGAAGATCGCGGTCGAGCGTAAGTTCATGCCGGGCTATGTTCTCGCCAAGCTGAACATGAATGACGACGTCTATCACCTCGTCAAGAACACCCCCAAGGTGACCGGCTTCCTCGGCAGCATGGGCAAGCCGCAGGCGATCAGCGAGGCGGAAGCCACGCGGATGCTCAACAGCAAGGAAGAGGCCGCGGCCGCTCCCAAGCAGAAGGTCAAGGTCGACTACGAGATCGGCGATCAGGTCAAGGTTCTCGACGGTCCGTTCGCGAGCTTCAACGGTCTGGTCGAGGAACTCGATTTCGACCGCAGCCGCGTCAAGGTGTCGGTGTCGATCTTCGGTCGCGCCACCCCGGTCGAGCTCGAGTTCGAGCAGGTCGAGCGCTCGAAGTAATCACCGCCTGAGTCTGCGGGCTCAGTCGATACGAATGATGAGGGGCCTGATGCTGCGACGCCGCGGCATCAGGCCTTTTCGTGTGCGTTTGAGAGCCGTACCCGCGCCGTAAGCCCGTGCCCGGCATAAGCGAGAAAGCCGCGCAGCATGTGGCGCAGGCGGAAACTGTGGAAGCGCCGGATATAGGGAAAGGGCCGCGTCCCCGCGCGGATCTCGCCGAGCGCATCGCCAAGGTCGCGGCGGATCGCCCCCAGGATTCGCCGGTCGGTCAGGATATGCTTGGCGTAGAGCGCGCCGTCGCCATAGCCATAGCCCGCGAGCAGCGCGATCACCTGATCGGGCCGGCAGCGCCCATGATGATGCTCGACGGCGAAATACGGGTCATAGGCGACGACCACCCCGGCCGCGATCGCGCGGAACAGGAAATCGGTATCCTCCGCCGCCACGAACCGCGCGCCCGCGCCGAACCGGGTGTCGAACCGGCCCGTCCGCACGATGACGTCGCGCGTGAAGGCAAGGTTCGCGCCCATCACGAACCCGCCGGGAAACGCCCCCGGCACCGGCTCCATCGGATGATCCTCGAGCTTCAGCGTCACCGGCAGGTCTGCGGCATCGCCCGGCAGGATCCGCCCGCCGACGATCGTCGGCGTCGCGACCCCCGCGAACCGGCGGACGAGCGCGAGCAGATAGTCCGGCTTGAGCACGCAATCGTCGTCGGTCATCGCGACGATCCGCCCGCGGACATGCGCCAGCCCCACATTTCGCGCCCGCGCCAGCCCCGCGCGCGGCTCGGCCAGCAGCATCACGGGAAACGCCTGCTCCGCCTGCCAGGCTGCCAGACGCGCCGCAGTATCGTCGCTCGACCCGTTGTCGACGACGACCATCTCGACCGCCACATCCCCCGCAACGCCGACCGCGCGCGTCACCGAGTCGAGCGTGCGCGACAGCGACGCCCCACGGTCGCGCGTGCAGATCAGCACACTGACGTCGATCATTCGCGCAGCAGCAGCGGCGACGGCGCGGTCCAGGCGGCAATATAGGCGGACAGCTTGCCATAATCATTGTCGAGCGCGACGTGCGGGATGCCCAGCAGCAGCGCGAGAATATGCGCGTGCAGCCGGTCGGTGACGATCTGCCGCCCGCGCGACAGGAGCGTCAGCCCGCGCGCGACCCGCGCACCAGCCAGCCGCTCATAGTGCGCAGCACGCGGCACCCCCGCCTCCCAAGCCGGCAGCATGCCATCCTCGAGCCAGTCGAGCACCACCGCCCCCTCCGGCACCGGCCCGCGATCCCCCGCCACGCGCTCGTCATCGGTCCGCATCAGCATCAGCAGGTCGCAATCCGCCGGCCCACGCGACTGCGCCCCCAGCGCGAACGCGGAATCGGGCGCCAGCGCGACCGGGCAGGACAGAGGCCGCGCAAGGTCGAGGCTCTGCGCATCGCGGACATAAAGGTGGAAATCGGGGTGCGCGGCGACGCAGGCGGCGAAGCGGTCGAGCCCCTCGCCAGCGCGGAAATGGATCGACTGGGGCAGCTGGACGATCGTCCGGTCGCGAAACTCCGCCAGCATTGCCTCGCGAAACCGCTGATGATGCGGCCAGATATCCCCCAGATTGCCGCCGCCGTGCAGGAACACGACCCCCGCCGGGCTGTCGCGGCGAAACGCGTCCGCGTCGAACGCGTCCCAGGTACAGACATGATCGGGATCGCGCCCGGTGATCGCGCGGAGCATGGCGATCTCGCCCAGCCAGATCGCGCTGTCGCCGACATTGGCGTGATCGGGAAAGTCGAGCAGCGCATAGCGGTCGCCGTGCCCGACATGCTGCCGGTACAGCGCCGCCAGCGCCTCCTGCTGCGCCGCGATGACGTCATCGCCCCGTATCCGTGCAGACACAGTCACGCGACCATCTCCGCCTTGGCCGCGCATACCTCCGCATACAGTGCCTCGCACCGGTCGAGCCAGCGGTCGCGCGTGAACAGCCGTTCGACCCGCGCACGCGGTACATCGCGCGGGATCGCCATCGCCGCAGGGATCGCCGCCGCCAGCCCCTCGACGTCGCCCGGCGCTGCAAGGCACCCCGCCTCGCCCACGACCTCGCGCGCCGCGCCCATGTCAAACGCGGCGACTGGCAGGCCGCACGCCATCGCCTCCGCCGCAACCAGCCCGAACGGCTCGTCCCAGCACGGCGTGAACAGGAACACCGACGCCTGCCCGAGCGCCGACGCCAGCGCCGCGCCGTCCAGATGTCCGCCATACCGAACGTCGGATCCCAGATGCGGCGCGACCTCGGCCGTCCAATAGTCCGGATCTTCGATCTGCCCGTACAGCGTGATCGCTACGCCCGCGCGCCGTGCCGCCTGCACCGCCAGATGCGGCCCCTTGTTCGGCGTCATCCGTCCCGACCAGATCGCGCTGCCGTCCCCTGCGGGCGAGAACCCCCACGCCGCGGGGTCGATGCCGTTGTGCAGCACCGATGCCTCGGCGGGCGCACCGTCGGGCCACCAGGCGCGCAACTGTGATTGCGACGTAACCGTCAGCCGGTGCGTCGGTGACGGGCTCGCCTTCACGAACCAGTGCAGCGCGTCATAGGGCGGCACGTGGAGCGAGGTGACGGTCGGCACGATCGCGGTCCGCTGCAGCTCGATCGGAAAGCGGCTCAGGCTGTTGTTGTGTACCACGTCGAACCCGCCCGCCGCGATCCTCTCGCACGCCGCGATATAGCCTTGGTCGACATGCGCGATCAGCGGTGCCGACCCGCGATGCTCGGCCCAGGGAAACACCCGCTCATAATGCTGGGGCAGCACCGGATCGATCGCGAAGCGCGGGTCGCTGTCGCCGCTGGCGAACAGCACGACGTCGTGCCCGCGTGCCTGCAGCCCTTCCGCCAGATACCAGCTGTGCGATTCCATCCCGCCCATGAACGGCTGCGCGATCCGCTGGCGGACGTGCGAGAGCAAGGCGATCCTCACGCCGCCGCGGCACTCGCGGCGACACGCTCTTCCAGCAGCCGGATGACGCTTGCGGTATTGGCATAGGGCTGGTGGCTCTGCTGCCCGGTCAGCGCGAGATCCGCGTCATCGGGGCGGCGCAGCACGCGGATCGGCTGGCCGGGCCGATCGTCGATCAGCCCCATCAGCCGGAATGCGTGCAGCCAGTGCCCCATCGTCCGATAGCCCCAGCGCGCCTCGAACAGCTCGGCATTGCGGATCACGCTGTCGAGATGATGGACCGGCGGCATGTGATGCGGATGATATTGATGATGCGCCAGCCCGCCCTTGATCCACGCGATCGGCACGCCTGCGGTGTCGAGCACCTTGCCGAAATCGGTATCCTCGCCGCCATAGCCGTTATAGCCCTCGTGGAATCCGCCGACCGCGAGGAAGGTCGCGCGCCGCATCGCGAAGTTGAGCGACCAGAAACAGCGATAGTCGTTGCACGCCTCGATCCCCTCCGCAGGCGGGCCGCGCCGGTCCGAATGCCGCACCGCGACTGCCGCGAAATCCTCGCTGCGCCAGTCCCCCTTCGTCGCGCCGCCCGGCAGGTACATCACCTCGCCCATCAGCAACCCGTCATAGGTGGCCAGATGCCCGGCATAGTCCGCCACCAGGCCCGGCGCGGGGATGCAGTCCATGTCGAGGAAGATCAGCCCCTCCCCCGTCGCGGTCCGCGCCGCCAGGTTGCGCGCCGCGGCCAGCGGCAACGCCTCGCCCGCGATCATCAGCTGTCGGACCGGAAAATCCGTCTCGGGCAGGACATAGGGCTCGTCCTGCATCACCGCGACGATCAGTTCGCGCGGCGGGGTCGTCTGTCGCGTGAGCCCCAAAACCAGATTGTAGAGATGCTCGGCCCGCCCCTTGGCCAGCGTGACGATCGAGATAGCGGACATGGGCAGGGCTCCAATGGGATCTGGGAACAGGACGGAACAGGGTAACGACGGGGGCAGAACGGATCAGGCCGGGTGCGGTGCCGTGCCCCAGAGCCTTGCCGCCAGCGCTTCGAGCCAGCGCGCGGCATCGTCGGCGGGGGCCTCGGCGATCATCGCGCGCTGCCGCTCGGGGCGGTGCTGCGCATAGGCGGCGTCGATCGCCTGCGTCCACGCGTCCGCCGACGACGGCAGATGCGGCCGGATGCACGCCACCCCCGCCGCGCCCAGCGCGTCGGCCTTGCGGTGCTGCTCGTCGAAATAGCGCCACTCGGGTACCGCGATCCACGGCCGCGCCGCCGCCAGGATCTGCTGGCAGGTCGTGTTGCCCGTCGACGCGATCACCAGATCCGCCGCCGCGACATAGTCCGCCGCATTCTCCACCCAGCCGCGATGTTCGATATTGGCGGGCTCGGTCGCATGCCAGTCGCGCACGACCGGCCCGATCGTGATCCAGCGCGCGGCAGGCCGGCTGCGCGCGCCGACGCCCAGTGGCGCCTGCCCGAACCCGCTGCCGCCGCCGCCGGCCATGACGAGGATCATCTCCTCGCGCTCGCCGATCCCCAGCCGCTCCCGCGCCGCGCTCCGGTCGGGGCCCTGCGTATCGACCCCCAGCCCTCCGGCGAAACAGGTCTTTTCGACCATCGCCGCGTCCCAGTCGGGCTGGGCGAGATCGCGGTGGAACGCGGCGAGCAGCCCGGCGGCGCCGTCATAGGCCGCGCGGTGCCCGGCATCGCCGCGGTCGCCATGCTGCAGCACCTTGACGTGCGGCACGCTGCAGATCCGCGCCAGCTGCGCGATCTCCGCAGACACGTCGCAGATCATCAGCGCGGGGTCCGCTTGCGCGAACCAGTCGGCGATCGTCGCCATCGCGCTTCGGATCCCCGGCCAGCCGAGCGGTGCGCAGTGCAGCGTCGCGGGCGTCGCGACCCAGTCCATCGCCACTTCCTGCCCGGTCGGCTCGAACAGCGACGGGATCGTTACGATCCGCGCCTGTGCCGGCAGCGCGGGGAAGATGTCGTCGCGCGCGCAGAAGATCGTCACGGGACGCGACGGCGGCAGCGCCTGCAGGATCGCGGCACAGCGTTCCGCATGTCCGCGACCCTGATGGTGGACGAAATAGCCGAACGGACGCGTCATGCCGCGACTTGCACGGCCGGCGTGGTCAATCCGAGCCGCGCCAGCCCCTCGACCACCCCGGCGGCATGGTTGCGCGTGGCGCGATGCAGCCCGGGACGCGCAGCAAGTGTCGCCAGTTCATCACTCGCATTGGCAACAACAATCGCGAACCCGCACGCGTCGAGCATGTCGAGGTCATTGCCGCTGTCGCCCGCTGCGATGCAGTCGTCGAGCGTCAATCCCAACCCGGCCGCATAGGCCGCGATCGCCGCCGCCTTGCCACCACCGGGGGACAGCACGTCGATCAGCCGGCCGTGCGAGAACACGACCCGCGCTGCAAGCCCCGCCTGCGCCAGAGCCGTGCGGATCGCTGCGACGTCGGCGGCGTCGCCAAAGAAGCTGAGCTTGTGCGCGCCCTCGGTAACGACCGGCTGAGCGCAGATGCCGAGCGGGGCAATCGCCGCACGTACCGCCGCCCGGTCCCAGTCCTTATCGAGCGCGTCAGTGAACGCTGCGCAGGACTGCCACCCGCCTTGCGCCGCCGGACGGAGGATCCGCGTCCCGACATCGACAATGAACGCGTCCGGCTCGGGCAAATGCCACTGCGCCAGCACCGCGCGCGCCTCGGCGAAGCTGCGCCCCGTCGCGACCACGAACGGCAGGCTGCTGCCATGCCGCCAACGTGCGAAAGCCGCTGCACCATCGACCGACCCGGTCAGCGTGTTGTCGATGTCGCATGCCAGCAGAGCAGGCTGGCGCCGCAACGCCGCGTAGATGTCGATCGCTGCATCGGCATAGCGCCGCCAGTCATATGCCGCACTTCCGACACGTGCCGCCTGGCTCAACCGCGCGTGAAGCCCCGCATCCCCGATCACCGCACGACACGCCGCCGCAATTCCCGGCTCGTCGCGCGGATCGACCAGCAAGCCGTGACCGATCTGCGCGACGATCTCCGCTGGCCCTCCGTTGCGGGTCGCAACGACCGGAACGCCGGCCGCTGCCGCTTCGATCAGGGTCAGCCCGAACGGCTCGTGCAGCGCCGGGTTGACGAACACGCCGCCTGCCGCCGCTCGCCGGTACAACGCGGTGACGTCCGCCGCATCGTGCCGCGGCGGCAAGGCAAAGCGCCCACGCAGCGCAGGACTAGCGGCAAGCGCCTGCAGTTCGCCCAGCACCGCCCGTTCCTCACTTGACGACTGGCCCCCATGTTGCCCGGCGAGGATCACCAGATTCGCACGTTCGTGCAGAACCGGATCCGCCGCGAACGCGCGGACAAAGGCCGCGAGGTTCTTCTTCGCCACCGGTCGCGCGATCGCCAGCAGGATCGGGAGATCCGGCCGATCGAGCCAGTCTTCCAAGCTGTCGACCAGCGTCACCGTGCCTCCTGTATCGGGACGGCGGGGTACGCCTGGCGGGACGCAGTGGATCCGGCCCGCGACCTCGACGCCATAGGCCGGGACCTGCCGTTCGGCCTCGTCCCGCGTCGATACGATCAGCGCGTCTGCCGCAGCGATCGCGGTGGTTTCCGCCGCAATCCGCGTGTCGAGTTCGGCTCCGCCAAGGCCCTGCCGCCGCTTGTCGATCGCCAGCGCATGCGGCGTGTACACGAACGGAATGCCGAACCGGCGGCGTGCCTCGATCGCGACCGCTGCGGCATCGGCGAAATGCGCATGGATGACGTTGGGCATGACCGCCTGTCCGGCGATGTGACGGCAAAACGCCTCGGTGAATGCGGGCAGGTCGGCGGCGAGCGCCTCCTTTTCGAGATAGCGGTCGTCGCCACTATCGACCCGGTCGATCGTCAATTTGTCGGTGACGCGCTCCGATCGCTGGCCATGCACGGATGGCAGATCCGCAGACCGGAACAAACGGGTAACGATCGAGACCCGGTCCACACCGGGAAGCTCTGCCTGAACCAATGCTGCGTCGACCACATAGGCAAGATGCCCCCCGGAGTCGGCCGTAATGCCGAAGTCAATGGGCGGCGCTTTCAGGCAGCCCCCGAGGGCCAAATGCAGAATGAACAAGGCGACCCCGTATCGTTAGTATGGCGAAACGACACGCCACGACATTCGATCCCGGGGTGCGCGGTTATCGCGTTGCGCTATGTTAACCCTGTTGCAATCTGACGTTTTCTGCCGCTGCCGGGCAGAGCCGCCCCGGCATGTCTGCATGCCCGGGGCGCCCGTTCATGTCACCGCGCGGGGTCGAACGCGAACAGCGCGGTCGGCAGCGAGGCCGGCGCGCCCGGCTTGAACCAGTTGGTGTCCTGGATATGGCTCGCCGTCACATAGATCCGGCCGTCCGGCCCTTCCGAAAACGTGTCGGGCCAGCGCAGCCGCTTGTCGGTCAGCACCGGCTCGACATGATCGCCGACCAGCCGCGTGATGCTGTCGTCGGTGGGCGACGTGATGTACAGCACCCCCGCCTTGCTCATCCACAAACCGTCCGCGACATGCGTCTCGGCGATGGTCTTCACCCCCGCCGCCTGCTGCGCTGCGCTCACGCCCTCGCGGAGCAGCCCGGTATCGATCGCGTACAGCGTCTTGCCGGTGAGTGCCTGGTAATACAGCGTTTTGCCATCGTTTGAGATCGCGATCCCGTCCGCGGAGAAGGCCGGCTGGCGGCCATCGGGGCGGACCAGCGGCTTGCCGTCGGTCATGACCGTCACGCTCTTGTCGATCTGCGTCGAGCCATGCCCGTCGAGTGCGCGCATCCCCTTGCCGCTCTCCAGGTCGATTACGATGATCGCGCCGCGCGTGCCAGAATCGGTGATATAGCCGGTCTTGCCGTCGGGCGAGAAGCGGATGTCGTTGAGGTACGTACCCTGCAGCGCAACATCGGGCGCGACGTTGATCACCTTGGTCACGCGGTTCGTCGCCAGGTCGATCCTGACCAGCTTCGGTGCTCCCTCGAGCGGCTTTTCGTTACCGGGCGCGCCGGGATCGAGCACCCACAGATTGCCGTGGCCATCGGGCACGATCGACTGGACGCAGACGAAATAGTCGCCGACCGGCAATTCGTTCGCGCGCGCGTTGCGCCAGCTGTTCCACGTATCGTCGGGATAGGCCTTGAGCTTTCCGTCCGGCAGCACCTCGGCGACAGAGATCGGCGCATCGTCGGTCCAGCGCGGGAAGTTGACGAACCGTCGTCCGTCTGCGGTCACCGCGACGCCGGTCACCTGGTGGTCGAACGTCGCCACCTGAGTCAGCGGGCTCGCCGCGGTCTTGGCCTGTGCGACGCCGGCCGCGGTTGCGGCGGCGGCGAGTGCGAACAGCGCGGCGCCTGCGAGAAGGGGTTTGAACTTGGACATGTCTTGGCTCCGGTAAATCGTGTCGGACAAGGTGGCGGGATCGCCGGTGAACAGCGTGACGAGCAGGTCGGCGACCGCCTCGGGCCGCTCACGCTGTGGAAAATGGCCGACGCCCGGCAAGGTGACGAACGCGAAGGGTCCCGAGAATTTCTCCGGTACCGCGGTGGTCGCGCTTGGCGGGTTCACCCCGTCCTCCGCACCCTGAATGTACAGCGCGGGCAGCGACAGCGTCTCGCTCGCCTTTACCGCTTCCTCAAGCCAGACGCTCGCGGGATCGGGCGCCGCTTCGTCCCAGCGCGCGCGATAGCTGTGCAGCGTGACGTCGACCCAGTCCGGATTCCCGAACGCGCGCGCCACTCGCGCAAAGGTCGCCTCGTCGAACCAGCCCGGCGGCGACCAGTTGGTCCAGTGGACATGCGCGAACCCCCTGGGGTCATCGCGCACCGCCTGCGCGCCGCGCGCGGTGGCCATGAACCAGTGATACCATTGCCGCTGCGTCTGTTCGAACGGCGGCGTCGGCATGCCGCCCAGTCGCGGCGGCGTCGCGAGCATCGCGATCCGCTGCACCCGCTCGGGCCATCCCACCGCCAGCGCCTCGGCGATGTTCGAGCCCCAGTCATGCCCCGCGACCATGAACCGCGAGATCCCCAGCCCGTCCATCAGCGCAATCGCGTCCATCGCCAGGACCGCGCTGTTGCCGGTGCGCGGCGTATCGCCTTCGAGGAACCGCGTTTCGCCGAACCCGCGCAGGCTCGGCACGATCGTCCGCAGCCCCGCGGCATGAAGCGCGGGCAGGACGTCGTCCCAGGTCGAGGAATCATCCGGCCAGCCGTGCAGCAACAACACCGCATC
Organism: Sphingomonas sp. STIS6.2; assembly: GCF_000732685.2. Classification (NCBI taxonomy): domain Bacteria; kingdom Pseudomonadati; phylum Pseudomonadota; class Alphaproteobacteria; order Sphingomonadales; family Sphingomonadaceae; genus Sphingomonas; species Sphingomonas sp. STIS6.2. The sequence goes on along the minus strand of NZ_JPDP02000041.1, from coordinate 445,125 downwards.
GCCCTCGCGCGGGCCCGTATCGGTATAGGCGATTGCCAGCGTCGGCGTGGTCATCACGGGCATCTCAATGCTCCGCCATCGGCAGGGCCGCGACCCGCGCGCGGGCGCGATAGCGGGGCGAAGAGGCGTGGGTCGTCGACGTCATGGCGATACTCGCTGCAGGATCGGGAGGGGGAAACTATCCCCCTCCCAACGCATCAGCGCTTCGCAGGAGCCATGGCGAACGCCGCCTTCAGCCGTGCGACCGCGAGATCGTTCGCATCCTTGGCGCCGCGCACGATCGTGCCCATGCCGAAGAATTCATGCGTCACGCCCGGGAAAGTGCGCTGCTCGACCTTGTCGCCCGCCGCACGCATCGCCGCGGCCAGCGTCTCGCCGTCCGACCGCAGCGGATCGATCTGCGCGTTGATGATCGTCGTCGGCGGCAGCCCGCGCAGGTTCGCCCCGACCAGGTTCAGCCGCGGATCCTGCGCATCCGCCTTGCTGGTCTGGTAGTAATAACCGAACCACGGCAGCATCGCGCCGTTGAGCGGCTTGGCGTTCGCGGAATCCCTGCGCGACGGCAGCGTCTTGCTGCTGTTGGCGATCGGATAGACCGAGACGATGTGCAGCGGCGCGGTCAGGCGATTGTCGCGGGCATAGATTGCCGTCGCGACCGCCAGATTGCCGCCGGCGCTCTCGCCCGCAACCGCGATCTTCGCCGGGTTGCCACCCCATGCCGCGGCATTGGCCAGCGTCCAGCGATAGGCGGCTGCCGCGTCGTCATGCTGCGCGGGGAACTTGAATTCGGGCGCATGGCGATATTCGACCGACACGACGATCGCATTCAGCGCCTTGGCCATCGCGCGCGGGGCCGCGTCATAGGTCGCGACGTCCGCGATCACCCAGCCACCGCCGTGATAATAGACCACGACCGGCAGGCCCTTGGCATTGGCCGCGCTCGTCGGCTTGTACACGCGGGCGAACTGCTTGGCGTCGCTGCCATAGGGGATGTCCTGCGTCGTCACCGACGCGTCGGGCGTCGTCGGCATGCCCTTCTGCGCCATCACCGCCTTGGCGCCATCCGCAGCCGAGGGCTGCTGGCGTGCTTCGGCGGGCGTCAGCGTCTCGATCGGCTTGCCGCCGAGACCGGCCAGCGCGTCGAGCACGGCCTGCATGTCGGGCGCAGCCTTGGCCGGCGCCATCTTCGTGGCGGGCGGCGGGGGCGGCGGCGGCGCAGTGTCGCTACGCGCCGACTGGGCGAGCGCGGCGCCCGGGATAAGTACGAGCGTCGATGCAAACACGCCGGCGAGCAGCGTCCGTCGAATGGAATGTGTCAAAATTGCCTCCTGTAACATTGAAAGGCGCAACCCCGGCGGCGGCGTGGGAGTTGCTGTACGAAACCGGACGAAGACCGGATCGTATTGAATTCGTGCAGTGTTTCAGGGGGCGTGATGGCGGGCGACAATCGACTGGAGACCATCGATCGGGACGGAGTTGGCGAGGTGTCGTCGACGCGCGGCACAGGAAACCGGCTGCTTCAGCGTCTGAGCCCCGACGACTTCGCATTGATCGCGCCGCATCTCGACCGCGTCCCCTTTGCGGTCGGCGAGTCGCTGACGCGTGCGGGCGACCGGATCGAGATGCTCTGCTTTCCCGAGGAGGGGATCGCCGGCGTGCTCGACGCGCTCGAGGGCGATCATCGGTTCGCGGTCGGGCTGATCGGCGCGGAGGGCTTTGTCGGCTGGTCCGCGCTGCTCGGCGATGACCGCTCGCCCTATGACATCGTGATGCGCGCCGAACAGGGCCTCGCGCTGCAGCTCCCGCTCGACCGCTTCCACGCCGCCGCCGCGCAGAGCGACACGCTGCGACTCGCGCTGCTCCGTTTCGTCCAGGTGTTCATGACCCAGATGGGCCGCACGATCGTATCGTCGCTCGCGCATTCGATCGAGCGACGCATGGCGCGCTGGATCCTGCTCTATCACGATCGCATCCGCGACGACGCGATCTGCATGACGCATGAGGAGTTCCGCCTGATGCTCGGCGTCCGTCGCAGCAGCGTGACCGAAGCGCTGCACCGGCTCGAGGAAGAACAGGCGATTCGCTCGGTCCGAGGCCGCGTGCTGGTCCGCGACCGCGACGTGCTGATGCGGATGGCGGGCGACACCTATGGCCATGCGGAATCCGAGTATCGCCGCCTGCTCGGCTGAGCCGGTCGGAACATTTCGTGCACGGATCACGGAACGAGCCGGCCCGCATACCGTTCATTCAATGGGCGCCAACGGCCCGACCGGAGGGGCCATGCTGAAGCGTACCGACCATATCGACCTGCCGGGTGACACGCGCGCTGCACCGGCGACTCTGCCCGCGGCGATCGTCGTTGCCGAGTTGCTGACCGCCGGGATCGACCGTGCCATTCTGGTAGTCGAGGACGAGTCGCGCGCCGAGGCGATCGCCTGTCTCGCTGAGGGGTTCGCCCCTGCGATGACCGTCGTCCATCTCGTTGCGAGCGATGCGCTCCCCGGCGACTCCGCGCCGCCCAGCGCCGCCAATGTCGGCCGCCGGGTCGAGGCGCTGCGCCGTCTGCGCGCCGCGACCGCTACAACCTCGACTGACCCGATCCTCCTCGTCCTCTCCACCGAGGCGAGCGCGGTCCGTTATCCCGCCCCTGCCGCGTTCGATGAGGCACCACCGGTGTTCCGCATCGGCGACACGATCGACATCGCCGCGCTGCCCGCGCTCGCCGAAACGATCGGCTACACGATCGACGACCGCGTCGACGAACCCGGCGAGATCGCGATCCGCGGCAGCGTCGTCGACCTCTTTCCGGCCGATCGCACGAACCCCGCCCGGATCGAATTCGACGACAATTCGGTCATCACCGAAATTCGCAGTTATGACCCGGTGTCGCAGCGCAGCCTTGAAACGCTCGACGCGGTGATCGTCGGTCGCGCCTGCGAACCCGATCTGGGTGACGGCGTCGCGATCACCGAGCATCTACCCGACGCCGCGCTCCATTTTGACCCCCTGGTCGACGACCGCCGCACCCGGTTCCTCGCGCTTGCCGCCGACGGCACCGCGGCGCGTCAGGTCAAGGCCGCGCTGGTCGACACCCGCGCCTGGAACAAGGCGACCGCCGGCCGCCAGATCCTCGCTACCGACACCCCGGTCGAACGCACCCCGCGCTTCATCGAGCGGCGCGATCCCGTCCGCGCGTTCCGCCGCTTCGCGCGTTCGGTGATCGCCGACGGCCGGCTCGCGATCGCCGGGTCCGCGCGTGACCTCCGTTTCCTCGCATCGCGGCTCGGCGTCGACGCTGAACACGTTGACAGCCTTGCCGAGGCGGCGGCCGCACCCGTCGGTTCGGTGTCACTGCTCTGCGCTCCGCTCGACCAGGGCTTTGTCCATGCCGATCTCACCATCGTCGCTGCCGCCGACCTGCTCGGCAGCCGTGCACGACTGGACGACGGTCCCGGTGCCGGCGTTGCGGCCTTCGCCGAAGGCGCGACGCTGCAGACCGGCGACATCGTCGTGCATGAGGATCACGGCATCGGTCGCGTTCTTGGGGTCGAGGCGCTGCCCGACCTTGATGGCGTCGCGGCCGACGCGATCGTGCTCGACTATGCCAAGGGCGCCCGCCGGCTCGTACCCGTGCATGAAGCCGATCGCATCTGGCGTTATGGCGCAGACGCGGATGCGGTGACGCTCGACACGCTCGACGGGGGAAGCTGGACCAAGCGTCGCGCCGCGATCGACACCGCGATCGCGGAAAGCGCACGTGCGCTTCAGGCGGTCGCCGCCGAACGCGACGCACGGACGACACCGCCGATCGTCCCCGAAGTTGCACTCTACGAACAGTTCGCCGCGGGCTTTCCCTTCGCCGAGACCCCCGACCAGGCCCGCGCGATCGCCGCAGTCCGCAGCGACCTCGCCAGCGGCAAGCCGATGGACCGGCTGATCGTCGGCGATGTCGGCTATGGCAAGACCGAGGTCGCACTTCGCGCCGCCGCGCTTGTCGCGCTGGCTGGTCGCCAGGTCGCGATCGTCGCGCCCACCACGGTGCTGATCCGCCAGCATCTCGAAACGTTCCGCACGCGCTTTGTCGGCACCGGGCTGGAGGTCGCTGCGTTGTCTCGGCTGTCGACGCCTGCCGAGCGCAAGCGCGTCTGCGCCGGGCTCGCCGACGGGTCTATCGCGGTCGTCGTCGGCACCAGCGCTGTCGGCGGCAAGGGCGTCGCCTTTGCCGATCTCGCGCTGGTCGTGATCGACGAGGAACAGCGGTTCGGCGCGAAGGCCAAGGCGTCGCTGCGCGACATGGGCGCGGGCCATGTCCTCACGCTCAGCGCCACGCCGATCCCGCGCACGCTCCAGTCGGCGATGGTCGGTATCCAGGCGATCTCGGTCATCGCGACGCCACCCGCGCGTCGCCAGCCGATCCGCACCATCGTCGCGCCGTTCGATGACGCCGCGGTCCGCAAGGCGCTCCGCCGCGAACGCGCGCGCGGCGGCCAGAGCTTCGTCGTCGTGCCGCGGATCGAGGACATCGCCCCGCTCGCGAAAACGCTCACGCGGATCGTTCCCGAACTCGGCCTCGTCATCGCGCACGGCAAGATGGAGGCGGCCGAGCTCGACGACGCAATGGCGAGCTTTGCCGCGGGCGACGGCGACGTGCTGCTGGCGACCAACATCATCGAGGCGGGGCTCGACGTGCCGCGCGCCAACACGATGATCGTCCACCATGCCGACCGGTTCGGCCTGTCGCAGCTCCACCAGCTGCGCGGCCGGGTCGGGCGCGGCGGCCGGCGCGGTCAGATCCTGCTGTCGACCGACGGTGAGGCCATGATCGCCGAGGCGACGATGAAGCGCCTCCGCACGCTCCAGGCGTTCGACCAGCTCGGCGCGGGCTTCGCGATCAGCGCGCGTGATCTCGACATGCGTGGCGCGGGCGATCTGGTCGGCGAGGATCAGGCCGGCCACATGAAGCTGATCGGCATCGACCTCTACCAGCATCTGCTGGGTCGCGCGCTGAAGGCCGCGCGCGGCGAACCGGTCGATCAGTGCCAGCCGGTGCTCAATCTCGGCGTCGGCGGCATGCTTCCCGAAGAGTGGATCCCCGAGGCCGACTTGCGGCTGACGCTCTACGGCCAGCTCGCGCATCTGTGCGACATCGCCGCGCTCGACGCGTTCCAGGCCGAGCTCGAGGACCGGTTCGGCGCGCTGCCGGACAATGCCGTCCGCCTGCTCGAATGCGCGCGGATCCGCGCACTCGCCGCCGCCGCCGACATTCGCCAGATCGATGTCGGCCCGGGCGCCATCGCCTTCACCCCGGGGAATCCGACCGCCGCCCTTCCGGCGCCGTTCGAACCGGCGAAGCGCCGCTGGCTGGTCCGCGAACGGATCGAGGATCCCCTCGCCCGCCTCGACCGCGTCCGCGAGCTGCTGAGCGACCTGTCGGAGTGACGCTCAGCCGCCCGTGCGGCGGAGCAGATACACGTCCATGATCCAGCCGTGCCGGGCGCGCAGTCCGGCACGGCGCGCGACGATGTCCGCCCCGACCGTAGCAAGCGGCCCGGCGACCAGCGCCTCCTGCGCCATCCCCAAATACGCCCCCCACCAGATTGTGATTCCCTCGGGTGCGAGCGTCTCGAACGCGCACGCCCCGTCGAGCATCACCGCCAGCGTTTCGACCCCCGCTGGCCACCCCTCCGCGCGCAGCCTGCGCCCGGTGGTGATCGTCACCGGCGCGGCAAGCGTGTTGAGCGGGATCGCATGCGCCGCGGTCAGCGCCTGCAGGCTGGTGATTCCCGGCACCACGCTGACCCCGATCGACCGCCCTCCCGCTCGCAGCCGGTCAGCGATCCGGAGGCTGCTGTCGTAGAGCGACGGATCCCCCCAGACGAGGAACGCGACCCGCCCCCCGCCTGGCAGATGCTCGGCGATCTGCGCCGCCCACACCGCCGCGATATCATCGTGCCACGCATCCACCGCGGCACGGTACGGCGCGTCCGCGTCGCGTTCGGGCAGGTCGAACTCCACCACCTTGGCAGGCCCGGTCAGCAACGCGGTGCAGATCGTCCGGCGCAAATCGACCAGATCGGACTTCCCCGCGCCTTTCCGCGGCAACAGGATCAGGTCGGCGGCGTTCATCGCCGTGACCGCCGCGCGCGTCACGTGATCGGGATTGCCCGTGCCGATCCCGATCAGCGATATCGCGATGTCGGCCCCGCTCATGGTGCCATCAGCGAGCCGTAGAGGATCAGCGCGGGCTTGTCGGACACGCCCCCCGCCAGCCGCGCCGCGAGCCCCGCGATCGTCGACCAGGTCAGGCTCTGGTCGGGATGCCCGACATTTTCCGCGAGCAGCGCGGTCGTGTCGCCCGACAGACCGTGTGCGACGAGCGACTCAACCAGAGCTGGAAACGTCCGCTGCGGCATGAACACGACCGTCGTCGCCTCCGGATCGGCGAGCGCGGCCATGTTGCGCTGCTGGGGTAGTTTCCCGGTCACGTCATGGCCGGTGACATATTGCACCCGCCGCGCGGACAGCCGGCGTGTCAGCGGTATCGCGGCGGCGGCGGCGGCGGCGCTCGCCGCGCTGATCCCGGGAACGATCTCGAACGTCACGCCGGCCTCGCGCAGCGCGACGATCTCCTCCTCCAGCCGCCCGAACATTCCCGCATCGCCCGACTTCAGCCGGACGACGCGCGCGCCGGTCAGCGCGTGGTCGACCAGTAGTTGCGAGACATGTGACTGGCGCGGCGACGGCCGCCCCGCGCGCTTGCCGACCGCGACCAGCTCGGCACCGACGCGCGCATGGCCCAGCACCGCGCCCGACGACAGGTCGTCGAACAGCACGACGTCGGCGCGCTGCAACCGCGTCACCGCCTTCAGCGTCAGCAATTCGGGGTCGCCGGGGCCGGATCCGACGAACGAAACGAAACCGGTCATGCAGCCGGTGGGCCAAGGGGGGCAATCATGTGGAAGAAACTACCCGTCACGCCGCCACGATGCGAGCCGGTTTCGGGCACGGCTTGCGCATTCGCGTCGACCACCTTCGCCAGCGGCGCGTCGGGCTGGTCGAGGATCGTCGAATAATGGAATTCATGCCCCGCCAGCATTGCCCCCGCCGCGATCCCGCCGATCGGCGCGTGCAGCGTCGCCCGCCGATAGCCCAGATGCATCCGCCGCTTCTCATAACTCGTCACCAGCCCGAGCAACCCGGCCATCCGGTGCCGTGTCCCGTCCGCATCGATCAGCCCTTCGCCCAGTGCCATGTACCCGCCGCACTCACCGTGCACCGGTCGCGTCTCGGCATGCAGCGCCAGCGCCGCACGGAACCGGTCCGCCGCCGCCAGCGCACCCGCATGAAGCTCGGGATAGCCCCCCGGCAGCCAGACCAGATCCGCGTCCTTCGCCGGCGCCTCGTCCGCCAGCGGCGAAAAGGGCAGGATCTCCACCCCTGCGCTGCGCCACCCGTCGAGCACATGCGCATAGGTGAATGAGAAGGCGGCATCCTGAGCCAGCGCGATCCGCTGTGCCGGCGGGGTCGGCACGACCGTCCCCTGCGCGACCGGCCGCGGCGTGGCGGCGGCCGCATCGCGCAGTGCGGCGATATCGACATGCGCGCGCAGGAACGTCGCATAGGCCGCGATCTGCGCGTCGAGCGCAGGGTGCTCGATCGCCTGTACGAGCCCCAGATGCCGCTCGGGCAGCGTCAGGTCGCCGCGCCGTGGCAGCGCGCCGAACACGCGGATCCCGACCGCCTCCATCCCGCTGCGTGCCAGCCGTTCGTGCCGCTCGCTCGCCACGCGGTTGAGGATCACGCCTGCGACCCTCACGCCGGGATCATAGCGCGCAAACCCTAGCGCAGTCGCCGCCGCGGACTGTGCCTGACCCGACACGTCGATCACCAGCACGACCGGCCAGCCCATCCGCCGCGCGACGTCCGCGCTCGCGCCATTGCCCGTCGCGCCCGCGTGCGCCACGCCGTCGAACAGCCCCATCGACCCTTCGGCCAGCGTCATGTCCGCATCGTCGCCGCGCGCCGCGATCCCGTCGAGCCGCGGCCCCGTCATCGCCCAGCTGTCGAGGTTGAACGACGCGCGCCCGCTCGCCGCGCGGTGAAACGCCGGGTCGATATAGTCGGGCCCGCATTTGAACGGCTGAACCGCGATCCCGTCGTCGCGCAGTGCGCGCAACAGCCCTAGCATCACCGTCGTCTTCCCCGTCCCCGACGCGGGCGCTGCGACCAGCAGGCCCGGCGTGGCGTCGCGCGTCATGGCGTGTCCCCTGCGAACCGCGACTCCGCCGATTGCGGCCGGAACCGCCGGTCATAGCCTTGCGCATACAGGCTGCTCGTCGCGAAATCGCCCGGCGCCAGCACGCGCCCGACCAGAATCAGCGCGGTCCGCTCGGGCCGCCCCGTCACCGCCTCCTCGATCGTCGACACAGTCGCGCGGACGATCTGCTCGTCGGGCCAGCTCGCGCGCCACACCACCGCGACCGGGCAGTCGCCACCATAAGCCGGCAGCAGATCCGCGACGACCTGCGCCAGATTGTGTACCGACAGGTGGATTGCCAGCGTCGCCTGTGTCGCGGCGAACGCGGCAAGCGTCTCGGCCAGCGGCATCGAGCTTGCCCGTCCCGGCGTCCGCGTCAGCACCACCGACTGCGCCAGTTCGGGCAAGGTCAGTTCGACCTCGAGCGCGGCGGCGGCGGCGGCAAAGGCGGGGACGCCGGGGGTGATCGTCACCGGAATGTCCAGCGCGCGCAGCCGCCGCAGCTGCTCGCCCATCGCCGACCAGATCGACAGATCCCCCGAATGCAGCCGCGCGACGTCCTGCCCCCCTGCGTGCGCGGTGACGATCTCGGCCATGATCTGGTCGAGGTCCATCGGCGCGGTGTTGACGATCCGCGCACCGGGCGGACAATGCTCCAGCAGCGCCTCCGGGATCAGCGACCCGGCATAGAGGCACACCGGCGACATCGCGATCCGGTCGCGCCCCCGCAACGTCAGCAAGTCGGGCGCACCCGGCCCTGCACCGATGAAATGCACGGTCATGGTCGAAATCCTTGGGCAATGGCGCAGGTCGCGCGTCGGCACGGCGAAATATGGCGAAGGGTCAGCAGCCTCGCGCCCGGCCCCGCACCGGCAAGCGCGGCGGCCTCGGCAACGCTGCCGGTCCCCCGCACGGCAAGGCTCGCAGGGGACCGGGTGATGGGACTGGCCGCAATCAGCGCGGCGGGATCGACCGTGATCAGCGGCAGACCCAGCAGCGCCGCGATCTCGCCGGGCAGCCCGTGCTTGTCATCGGGCGCCGCCAGCGCCTCGACCGGCGGCAGCCCCTGCTGCGCGGCGGCCAGCGCGGCCCGCAACGCGGCGGCATCCGCGGCTGTGTTGAAGCCAAAACCCGCGACGATCATGCCGGATACGCCCATTGCACCACCGGGAACTGCGCGCGCCACCCACGTCGCGTCCCGATCGGCACCGCCTGCGCCACCTCGATCCGCATCAGGCTCCCCCCCTGCGCTACCTGCCACTGCGTCAGCAGCGCCTCCGATTCGAGCGTCACCGCATTCGCGACGATGCGCGCGCCCTGCTCGACCCGCGGCCACAGCGCGCGCAACAGCGCCTCGGACAGCCCCCCGCCGACGAACACCGCATCGGGACATGCCTGCGTGTCGAGACACTCGGGCGCCCGCCCCTCGACCACCACCAGCCGGTCGACGCCCATCGTCGCGGCATTGTCGCTGATCCGCCGCGCGCGGACCGGATCCGCCTCGAACGCAATTGCCCGCATTGACGCGTGCGCGAGGAGCCACGAAATCCCGATCGATCCCGATCCCGCGCCGATATCCCACAAGTTCTCGCCCGGTTTCGGCGCGAGCGCGGCCAGCGTCACCGCGCGGATCGGCGACTTGGTGATCTGCCCGTCATGCGCGAACCAGTCGTCGGACAGCCCCGCCTGCGGCATGACCGCGCCCGCGCCCTCGAAGACGATGCCGACCGCGACCGGATGCGCGATGTCGTCGAACGCCATCGTCGCGGCGGTCGTGTGACGGATCCGCTCGCGCGGCCCGCCCAGCGCCTCGAGCACGTGCAGCGCCGACGCGCCGAACCCCGCCGCATCCAGATACGCCGCCAGCCCGCCGACCGCCGCCCCGTCGCGCACCAGCACGATCGCGCGCCGCCCCCTCGCGACATGCGGCCGCAACCGGCCGAACGGCGCGGCATGCAGCCCCAGGCATATGCAGTCCTCGAGTCCCCAGCCGAGCCGCGCCGCCGCCAGCGCGAAGCTCGACGGTGCGGGATGCGCGGTCCACTCGCCCGGCCTCAGATGCCGCATCACTGACGTGCCCGCGCCGAACCAGAACGGATCCCCCGATGCCAGCATCACCACCCGCCGGCCGCGATGCCCGATCAGCCGCGCGATCCCGTTCTCGAACGGCACTGGCCAAGCCTCGACCGCCCCCCTAAGCTCGCCGGCAAGCGCCAGATGGCGGGTCGCGCCCGTCACGATCTCGGCATCGGCCAGCGCCGTGCGCGCCGCGGCGGACAGCCCGGCCACCCCGTCCTCGCCAATCCCGAGAATCGTCAGCCACGGAGCCTCAGTCATTCCGACCATCCTGCTTCTCGGCGGCACCACCGAAGCCAGCGCGCTCGCCGCACGGCTCGCGGCGCGCGGCGATCCGACCGTGCTGAGCTATGCCGGCCGCGTCGCCAGCCCGCGCGCGCAGCCGGTCCTCATCCGCATCGGCGGCTTTGGCGGCGTCGGAGGCCTCATTACCTATCTCAAAGAGCACCGTGTCACGCACCTGATCGACGCGACGCATCCCTTCGCCGCGCAGATGCACCGCCATGCGGTCGACGCCGCGGCACAGGCGGGCGTCGCGCATGTCGCGCTCGCCCGCCCCACCTGGACCCCAGTCGCGGGCGATCGCTGGCACCGCGTCGCCGATATATCGGCCGCCGTCGCGGCGCTCGCCGGCCCGCCGCAGCGCGTGATGCTCGCGCTCGGCCGGATGCATGTCGATGCCTTCGCGCAGCAGCCGCAGCACGACTATCTGCTGCGTTTCGTCGATACGCCCGACCATCCGCCGCCGCTGCCCCGCCACCGCCTGGTTGTCGACCGCGGCCCGTTCGACGCGGCCGGCGACACCCGGCTGATGCAGGAGCACACCACCGAACTGGTCGTCTGCAAGAATGCCGGCGGCAGCGGCGCGGCGGCCAAGCTCGTCGCCGCGCGCAAGCTCGGCCTGCCGGTGATCATGATCGACCGCCCGCCGCTGCCCGCGCGACACGCGGTCGATTCGGTCGACGCGGTGCTCGACTGGCTCGATCATGGCGCCGACCGCGGCGTATAGAGGATCGGCCCCTGCGCCCGCGCGATGATCCGCGTCAGGCTCGAACCGACGATCACCATCGTCCGCATGTCCGCCATCTCCGCCCGCGCCTCGGTCAGCGGTACGATCGACAGCGCTTCCTCGGGCGTCGACACCGCCCGCGCGAACAGCACCGGGCGATCGTCGCCGCACGTCGTGCGAAGGATCTCGAACGCGCGGACCAGCCCGTCGGGTCGCGCCTTCGACCGCGGATTGTAGAAGGCGATCGCGAAATCCGCCTCCGCCGCCAGCCGCACGCGGCGCTCGATCAGCGCTTGGGGCTTCAGATTGTCCGAAAGGTTGATCGCGCAGAAATCATGCCCGAGCGGCGCGCCTGCCCGCGCGCTCGCCGCCAGCATCGCGGTGATCCCCGGCAGCACGCGGATGTCGATCCCGCCCCACGCCGCCGGTCCCGCCTCGAGCGCCTCGAACACCGCGGCCGCCATCGCGAACACGCCGGGATCCCCCGACGACACGACGACGACGCGCGCGCCCCTCGCGGCCAGTTCGAGCGCATGGCGCGCGCGGTCGATCTCGACCCGGTTGTCGCTCGCATGCAGTGTCAGGCCGTCGCGCGCCGGAACCCTCGCGACATAGGGGATATAGCCGATCACGTCGGTTGCCGCGGCCAGCGCCGCGCTGACCTCGGGCGTCACCAGCGCAGCATCCCCCGGCCCCAGCCCAGCGATCGCCAGCCAGCCAATCCCTGCGCTCAGGGTCATGGCCGCCGCCCCTGCCCGTGGATCAGCAGGATCGCGAAATAGGGCGTGACCGCATCCGCCTCGCACAGCCGCGTGACGCGCTGCTCCGCCATCGCCGCATATTCGACCAGCCACGCCGCCTCCTCGCGCCCCGCCGCGGCGACCGCGCGGCGCAGCTTGGCGAGGTGCCGGCCGATCTTCATCACCACCAGCGCATCGGTGTCGCGGATCCGCCGCACCAGATCCGCCTCGGGCAGCGTCCCCATCACCACCGTCAGCACGTCGTCGCCCCAGGTGATCGGCGCGCCGCTCGCGGTCCAGGCGCCCGACATGCCGGTGATGCCGGGGACGACCGCAACCGGCGCGACCCCCTGCAACCGCGTATAGAGGTGCATGAACGATCCGTAGAAGAACGGGTCTCCCTCGCACAGCACCACCACGTCCTCGCCGCCCAGCGCCAAAGCCGCGAGGTGATCGATGCACCCCGCGTAAAAGCCCGACAGCCGGTCGTTGTAGCGCGGATCGGACAATGCAATCTCGGTGGTGACGGGATATTCCATCGGATATTCGATCACGTCGTCGCGCAGCATCCCCTCGACGATCCGCCGCGCCTGTCCCGGGCGTCCCGCCTTGCGGAAATAGGCGATATGCCGCGCGCCGCGCACCAGACGGTCCGCGCGCACGCTCATCAAGTCGCACGCGCCCGGCCCCAACCCGACGCCGTGGATCGTGCCCGTCACGACCGCCTGCCCCGGCGGCGGCACCAAAGTCGGCACGGGCTCCACCACCCCGATCATTCCGCCGCGCTCGCCAGCGCGTTGATCGCCGCGACGGTGATCGCGCTGCCGCCCAGCCGCCCCTCGACGATCACGCACGGCACCGGCTGCGCCGCCCATAATGCATCCTTCGATTCGACCGCACCGACGAAACCCACCGGACAGCCGATGATCGCCGCGGGCCGCGGACAATCGGGATCCTCAAGCATATTGAGCAGGTGGAACAGCGCGGTCGGCGCATTGCCGATCGCCACCACCGCGCCCGCCAGATACGGCCGCCAGAATTCCAGCGCGGCGGCCGAGCGCGTCGTCGCCATCCCTTTCGCCAGCGCGACCGTCTCGGGCGTGTGCAGCGTACAGATCACCGCATTGTCCGCCGGCAGGCGCGCGCGTGTGATCCCCTCGGTCACCATCCGCGCATCGCACAGGATCGGCGCGCCCGCCCGTAACGCCGCGCGCGCAGCACGCGCGAACCCAGGCGAAAAGCGAATATCCTTGGCCAGCGCGACCAGCCCCGCAGCGTGGATCATCCGCACCGCGACCGGCTCCTCCTCGGCATCGAAGCGCGCCAGATCCGCCTCGGCGCGGATCATCGCGAACGACTGGCGATAGATCGCGGCCCCGTCAGTCTCATAGGCATAGGGCATCAGGCGGCTCCGGACGGCTGGGAGAAATGGGCGATAATCTGAGCGGGTTCGAGCGCGCCGAGCAGCGGCGGCGCGCCCGCCCGCGCGTGCAGGGCAAGATCGAACCGCCCGGCGCGCCCGGTGAGCGTCACGTCCGCAGGCCGCGCCCGCGCGCAGCCCTTGGCGCATCCCGACACGTGCAGACTGCCAGCAACCAACGGAGCGAGCCGCCGCGCGAGGTCGCGCGTCGCGACGCTCGCCTGCGGACAGGCGGGCGCGCCGACACAGGCGTCGACCCCGGCGCGCACGGTGCTGCGGTCGCGCGCGCCATCCGCCACCCCGCCTTCGAGGATCAGCATCCGCCACGGCGTCACGCGGATTGCCGTGACCGGGTCTGCGGCGATCCGGTCGCGCAACTCGACTGCCGCGATCCGCCCGAAGCCGAGCGCGACCGCCGCGCCCAGCGGATGCGCCCCGGCTTCGGGCGGTGGCGCGGTGGGCGCGGGAACCAAGGTCGCGGCCCCCGGCACGGCCGCCGCATGGCGCGCCATCCGCCCCGCCGCCGCACCTCCGCTGTCGACGAACCACCGCGCCAGCGCGACCAGCGCGTCGACGGCGGTGTCGCGCGTCACGTCCACCCCCGCCGCACGCCCCTCGCCGCGCACCAGCAACCTGCCGTCCACCGCGCGCTCGACCCGGAAATCGGCGGGCGCGCGGGTCAGCACCGGTGCAGCGCCGGCATCGATCGCAAAGCCGACCTTGCCGGGCAGCACCGGCAGGTCAGCCAATCGCTCGCGCAACGCGGTGGCGATATGCTGCGTGTCGTCCCCGTCCCGCCAGTCGGGCGCGACCAGAATCACACCGCGCGCCTCGCGCTCCGGATCGGGGTCGATCAGGCCGACCGCCAGCAACGCCTCGACCAGCTCCCGCCAGCCCGCCTCGGTCACGCCGCGGATCTGCAGATTGGCACGGCTGGTCACGTCGATCTCGCCATTTCCCCACGCCATCGCCGCATCGCACAGCGCGAGTGTCTGCGCGCGCGTCAGCCGGCCGAGCGGCGGGCGGATCCGCACCAGCAACCCGTCGCCCGCCGCCATCGGCCGCCACGCATCGGGGCACCATCCCTTGACGACGAACGCGCTCATGCCGGCAGGTCGAGCTGCGCGAGGATCGAATTGCGCCGCGTCGGCCACAGCCCGGCCGCATGCAGCGCCGCGAACCGCGCGGTCATCGCCGCCAGCGCCGCGGGGTTTGCGCTCTCCAGAAACGCGCGCACCGCGTCGCGCCCCAGCGTCGCATCATAGTAGAGATCGATAAGCTCGGGCGACACCACCCGCGCCAGCTGCGCGAACATCGCCATATGGTCGAGCGTCGCGGCGATCTCCGCGCCCCCGCGAAACCCGTGCCGCATCATCCCCTCGACCCAGGCCGGGTTCGCCGCCCGCGCATGAACGACCCGCGCAATCTCCTCGTCCAGCGGCCGCGCACGCGGCCGTTCCGGGTCCCGCGCGTCCAGATGATACAGCGCCGCGGCCTTACCCCCGGCACCCGCCTGCGCCGCCGCGAACCCCGCCTCGTGCGCGGCATAATCCGCGGCGAGCAACAGGTCGGTTTCGGGCAGGTCCTGGACATGGACGAACGCGTCGGCGGCGGCGACCCGGTCGCGGATCCCCGCCGGATCGAACCGCGTCGCATTGTCATCGCCCGCCCCGTCGAGCGCGTGGCACGACGCCGCCAGCCATGCCGCCCCCGCCGCCGCCCGCGCCGCCTCGCCATAGGCCTCGCCCGCATCGCCGAGCCCGAGCCCGTAGCGACCCGGCTCGGGCCCATAGACGCGCGCACCGACGGCAGTGCCGACGAACGGGTTCCAGTCGCCGGGCTCGTCGCGCAGCGCCAGCGCGCGCACCGCCTGCCCGAACATCTGGCCGAGCGCGGGAAACGCATCGCGGAACAGCCCCGACACGCGCAGCGTCACGTCGATCCGCGGCCGGTCGAGCCTTGCCAGCGGCAGGATCTCGACCCCCGTGACGCGGTCCGACGCGTGATCCCAGACCGGCTCCGTACCCAGCAGGTGGAGCGCCATCGCAAACTCCTCGCCTGCGGTCCGCATCGTCGCCGACGCCCAGAGGTCGACGACCAGCGCGCGCGGATAGTCGCCCTCGTCCTGCAGATGCCGGCGGACCAGCTCGTCGGCCAGCCGCACGCCCTGCGCATGCGCCGCGCGCGACGGCACGCCGCGCGCGTCGGTCGCATACAGGTTGCGCCCGGTCGGCAGGACGTCGCTGCGTCCGCGCCACGGCGACCCCGACGGCCCCGCCGCGATCCGCCTGCCCCGCAACGCGCTCAGCAGCCCGTCGCGCTCGGCCTCGCCCTGGTCACCACGCCCATAGACGTGCAGACCGTCGCCGAACTGGCTCTCCTTCACGTCGCACACGAACGTGTCGATCCGCGTGATCGCCTCCGCCTGGCTCGCCTCCTCGTCGAGCCGCAGCGTCGCCGCCAGCCCGGTCGCGCGCGCCTCGTCGGCGATGTCGCGCTGCAGCCGGTCGCGACGCGCGGGGTCGAGCCCGTCGGCGGTCGAAAATTCGTCGAGCAACGATTCGAGCCGCCCCAGCCCCGCACCGCTGCGCGTCGTCGCGGCCGGCGGCGGGACATGGCCGATCGTCACCGCGCCGATCCGCCGCCGTGCCTGTGCCGCCTCGCCCGGATCGTTGACGATGAACGGATAGAGCACCGGCATCGCCCCGGTCAGCGCCTCGGGCCAGCATTCCCCCGACAGCGCGACCGCCTTGCCCGGCAACCATTCGAGCGTCCCGTGCGCGCCGACATGGATCAGCGCATCGGTCCTGCGCGCGTGCAGCCACAGATAGAAGGCGACATAGGCATGACGGGGACAGCGCGAGAGGTCGTGATACTCGCCGACCCGCGCCGCGCTGCGCCCGCGTTCGGGCTGGAGCGCGATCACCACGCCCCCCCGCTCGACGGCCGCGAACTCGAACGCGCCGTCGATACAGGCCGGATCGTCCTCGGGCGCGCCCCAGCTTTCCTCGAGCGCATCGCGCAACACGGCCGGCAACGCTCCAAGCGCCGCGCGATACGCCGCGACCGGCCACGCGATCCGCCCCGTCTCCAGCGCCTCGGCCAGCGCTTGCGGCGCCGCGCCGCCGGTCGCATAGCCCGCCGCCGCCAGATCCTCGACGATCGCGTCCGCGGACGCCAGCGCGTCGAGCCCGACCGCATGCGCCATCTGATAATCCTTGCCCGGATAGGTCGACAGCACAACCGCGGGCCGCTGCTCAGCGACCGGTCGCGTCGCCAGCCGCACCCACGCGATGACGCGCGCGACGATCGCCGCGATCCGCTCGGGGTCGGCCCGGTGCTCGCGGCGCGCATAGCCGAGAGCGTCGTCGCGGACGCCGTCCTCCTTGAAGCTTGCGACGCCCGCGAACAGGCGTCCGTCGACTTCGGGCAGGACGACGTGCATCGCCAGGTCGGCGGGGGACAACCCGCGCGTCGACCCCGCCCAGGCGGCGCGGTCCGACGTCGCCAGCGCGACCTGGAACACCGGCACCCCCGCTTCGTCGAGCGGCGAGCTGTCATCGGCGCCGCGGCCGGAAAACGCGGTGGCATTCACGATCGCCGCCGGACGCAGCGCAACGACCCAGCGCTTGAGCCACCCCGCCGCGCCCGGCGCCTTCAGCGACGGCGCGAACAGCCCGACGACGTCGAACCCCGCCCCGCTCAGCCCGGCATGCAGCGCCTCGATCGGGTCGAGATCGGCGGCGGTCAGATAGGAGCGGTAGAAGATCAGCAGGATTCGCGGCCGCGTCGCGGTCATCGCGAACGCCGCCGGGCACGTCACCCCGTCGCGCGGCTGCCAGCCACCGACCTCGGGAACCGTCTTCACCCCCGCGACCGGCCCGGCATAGAGCCCCGCCGCCAGCGCCATCTGCGCCAGCGCCGCCTGCGCCGCGACCGCGCCGCCATCGTCGCACAGCGCGGCGAGCCGGCGCAGCGTCGACACCGGCACCGTCGACGCCGCATCGAGCCGCGCATCGCTGCGCCCGTCCGCGGGCAGCACCGCCAGCGCGATCCCCCGCGCCCGCGCCAGCGCCTCGACCTGCTGTAACCCATAGGACCAGTAGGACCGCCCGCCGATCAGCCGGATCACGATCCCCTTCGCCCCTTCACCCCCCGCTAGCGTTCGCTCGACATAGGTATCGACCGACAGCGGATGCGCGAGCGCGGACAGGTTGGCGAGCCGGAGCGACGGCAGCGGGCTCCCGTTCGCCGCCGCACGCCGCCACCCGGCCGCGAACGCGCCGAGATCCCCGTCCGAAAAGGACAGGACGACAAGATCCGCCGGGCTCTGCGCGAGGTCCTGCGGGACCGCACTCTCCTCCAGCCCGTGGCTTTCGCGGAAGACGACGTGCATCGCCGTCAGCCCTGAAGCGCGGCCCGGATCCTTGCAGGGTCGATCCGGTCATGCTCGGCGATCACCACCAGCCGCGTCTGTCGCGCCTCGTCGCCGCGCCACGGCCGGTCATATTGCGTCCGCACCCGCGCACCGACCGCCTGCACCAGCAGCCGCATCGGCTTGCCCGTCACCGCGGCATAGCCCTTCACGCGCAGGATGTCGGCGTCGCGCGCGAGGGTCTCGATCCGCGCGGCGAGCGCCGCCGGGTCCGCGATCTCGCCGAGGTCGACGATCATGCTGTCGAAATCGTCATGCTCGTGGTCGTCCGCGCCATCATGATGCGACGGCCGCGCCGCGATGTCGTCCTCCGCCGCCGCGTTCAGCCCCAGCACGACACGCGGATCGATCACCCCGTCGGTCAGCGCGATCACCGGCAACGCACGCGGGGACTCCGTCGCGATCACCGCGCGCGCCGCAGCCACCCCCGCCTCGCCCGCCAGATCCGCCTTGGTCAGCAGCACCAGATCCGCACAGGCGAGCTGGTCCTCGAACACCTCGGCGAGCGGCGTCTCGTGATCGACGCTCGGATCGGCGCGGCGCTGCGCCTCGATCGCGGCGAGGTCGGGCGCGAACCGTCCCGCGGCGACCGCTTCCGCATCGGCCAGCGCGATCACCCCGTCGACCGTGATCCGCGACCGGATCGCGGGCCAGTCGAACGCCTTGAGCAACGGCTTGGGCAAAGCGAGCCCCGACGTCTCGATCAGGATATGGTCGGGCCGCGGGTCGAGCGCGAGCAACGTCTCGACGGTCGGGATGAAATCGTCCGCGACGGTGCAGCAGATGCAGCCATTGGCGAGCTCGACGACATTCTCGGCCGGGCAATCGGGGATCGCGCACCCCTTCAAGATGTCGCCGTCGATACCAAGCGTGCCGAATTCGTTGACGATCACCGCGAGCCGCCGGCCGCCGGCATTGCGGATCAGATGACTGATCAGCGTGGTCTTGCCCGCGCCGAGGAATCCGGTGACGATGGTAACGGGAATCTTGGCCAGGGTCGGCTGGGGGTCGGTCATGCGATACTCTCCGGGCGTCGGAACGACAGCCACGGACGGACGCACGCCCGCAGCCACACGCGCGCACGACCTGACGGCCGCACGCGTTCGTCGCTCAGACGGAGTACCGTGCCGCGACCATCCCCTGGATCAAGGCAAGAGCGACCATGACGCTGGCAGGTCTCCTGGCTCGCGGGTCGAAGCTCGATGCACGCCTTCCCAGGTCCCGTGACCCAGTGGCTGCCCCCGCATCGGGGGCCTGTGCGTCTCGCTCACCGCTTACAGTTGCAGGGACAGCCGCGGCATTGGGAGGCAAACCTCCCGCACCGCATTCCCATTCAAGCCCCGAAGGGCACCGGCGCGATCTGTTGAGGTTCGGTAGAACCAAACCTCGGGGTTGGGTTTAGAGGAGTTTGGCGGTTGTGCCAATGCACCTGACCTCCGTCATCCCGACGAAAGTCAGGACCCAGAGCCAAACAAAATGCGGTGCCTGGCTCTGGGTGCCGGGTCGAGCGCAGGATGACGACGCTGTTTGTTAGCCCCGCACCACCTCGATCTCGTCGAACCGCTTCCACCGGTAGATCGCGAAACTCAGCACCCAGCACGCCACGAACAGCGCGATGATCGCAAAGCCCAGCCCGTTGAAATTTTCGCCCAGCGCCGAAGCGACGTCCCACACGCCCCCGCTCAGCCCCAGCTTCGACGCCAGCAGCGCGAGCGTCTCGATCCCGCCGATCGCGATCGCGACGATCGCCGAGATCAGCGTGATCGTGATGTTGTAATAGAGCTTGCGGATCGGCTTCACGAACGCCCATTCATAGGCGCCGAGCATCACCACCCCGTCGGCACTGTCGACCAGCGCCATGCCCGTCGCGAACAGCACCGGCAGCACCAGCACCGTGCCGATCGACAGCCCGTCCGCCGCCTGGCTCGCCGACAGGCCGAGGATCGCGACTTCGGTGGCAGTGTCGAACCCCAGCCCGAACATGAACCCGAGCGGCGCCATGTGCCAGCTGCGCGTGACCAGCCGGAACATCGGCCGGAACAGCCGCGCGAGCAGCCCGCGATTGCCGAGCAGCAGGTCGAGGTCTTCCTCGACATAGCGCCCCCCGCCGCGGACATGGCCAAAGGTCCGCCACACCGATCGCAGGATGATCAGGTTCATCGCCGCGATCGTGAACAGGAACAGCGCGGATATCAGCGTCGCGATCACCCCGCCCGCCTGCTTGAACGCCTCGAACTGTGACAGCGCGCTCGCGGTCAGCGCGATTCCGACCGCGGCGATCAGGACGATCCCCGAATGGCCGACCGCGAACCAGAAGCCGACCCCGATCGGCCGCTGCCCATCCTGCATCAGCTTGCGCGTCACATTGTCGATTGCCGCGATATGATCCGCATCGACCGCGTGGCGCAGCCCCAGCCCCCAGGCGAGCATCGCGGTGCCCAGCATCAGCGGCTGCGCCTGGAACAGCGCGAACGCCCATCCCCAGGCGGCGATATTGGCCGCCACCAGCATCGCGAACATCCAGCCGATCCGGTGTCGCGTCGAACGACCGGCGGTCCGCCCGGTCATGATCTTGGTCATTGGCACATCCCCGGCGTCCGACGAGGACGGGGGCCTGCCGCGAACGACCGGGACGCGCGCCGACCGGACGCCATGAGCGGCCGGCATGCGTCGCCGATGCGGCCCCCGCCGCATTGTCGTCGCTCAGACGGCGTTCACCGTGCCTCGGCCACCCCCTGGACCGGGACAAGAGCGACCAGACGCCGGCAGGTCTCCTGGCTCGCGGGTCAAGGCTCGACGCACACCTTCCCAGGCCATCGGCCCAGTGGCTGCCCCCGTCGCAGGGGGCGCGTGCGTGTCGCTCGCCGCTTACAGTTGCAGGGACAGCTGCGGTCTTGGGGCGAACCCCGCACCGCATTCCCATTCAAGCCCCGAAGGGCACCGACGCGATCTGTGCGGATCCGGCTTGCGTCGGACCTGCGCCACAGGGCTAGCGTGTTTTGCCTACGCTGACGACAGGATTTGCATGCGGGCCGCCGCCGGGCATGTCGTCCCATCTCACCGCAACGTCTGCCTTACCTCGTACGTTGATCGCATAACCGACCGGTGTCCTGCCGGTCGCGGCGTTGCCCGCTTTCCGCCCCGCGGCATTCGTGCGAGCAGCGCAGACCTTCATCGCCCCGCTGAACGGAGCCCGCATGCGCCCTCTCGTCCCCGTCGCCGAAGCCCAGTCCCGCCTCTTCGCCATGGCATCGCGCGTGCCGGCCGAAACCGTGCCGCTGCGCTCCGCGATGGGTCGCTGGGCGGCGGAGGACATTCTCGCCCGCCGCACCCAGCCTGCGACCGACCTTTCGGCGATGGACGGCTATGCGATCCGCTACGCCGATCTGCCCGGCCCCTGGACCGTCATCGGCGAGAGCGCGGCCGGCCGCCCCTTCGCCGGCACGCTCGCCCCGGGCGAGGCGACGCGCATCTTCACCGGCGCGGCGATGCCGCCCGGCGCTGATACCGTCCTTGTTCAGGAAGAGGCCGCGCGCGACGGCGACCGGCTGATGCTCGACGGCGAAGGCCCCGCCTTTGAAGGCCGCAACACACGCCGCAAGGGGCTCGACTTCGCGACCGGCACGCGGCTGATCGCGGCCGGCGATCGGCTGACGCCCGCGCGCATCGCGGTCGCTGCGACCGGCGGACACGGCACGCTGTCGGTCGGCCGCCGGCTGCGCGTCGCGGTCGCCGCGACGGGGGACGAGCTCGTTCCGCCCGGCTCGACCAGCGACCCCGTCCCGCTACCGGAATCAAACGGCATCATGCTCGCCGCGATGCTCGCCGACCTGCCCGTCGACATTATCGATCTCGGAATCCTCCCCGACCGGCTCGACACGCTGCGTGACGCCTTTGCCGGGGTCGACGCCGATCTGCTGGTAACCACGGGGGGCGCGTCGGTCGGCGATCACGACCTCGTCCGCCCCGCGATCGAGGCGGCCGGCGGGGCAATCGACTTCTGGCGGATCGCGCTGCGCCCGGGCAAGCCGATGATGGCGGGTACGCTTGGCCGGACGATGCTGCTCGGCCTGCCGGGCAATCCCGTCTCCGCCTTCGTCACCGCGATCCTGTTCGTCCGCCCCGTCGTCGCGCACATGCTCGGCGCGCGCGATCCCCTGCCGCAGACGACGCACGCGCTGCTCGGCGAGGATCTTCCGCCCAACCAGTCGCGGACCGACTATATGCGCGCCGAACTGCGCGACGGTCGCGCCTATGCCTCGACTATCCAGGACAGCTCAATGCTGCTGACGCTCGCCCGTTCGTCCTGCCTGATCATCCGCGATGGCGACGCGCCGGCGGCGAGGGCGGGCGACTCGGCGGAAATCCTCGTCATCGCTTGACGTCACCGCTTGACGAAGCTGCAGGTGTTCCATAGAAGTTCCTCGTCTGTTCCGGACGGAGAACCGTTATGCTCACGCGCAAGCAGCACGAGCTTGTCTGCTTCATCAATGACCGCCTCGCCGAGACGGGCGTGTCGCCCTCGTTCGAGGAGATGAAGGACGCGCTCGACCTGAAATCGAAATCGGGCGTGCACCGTCTGATCAGCGCGCTTGAGGAGCGCAACTTCATCCGACGCCTGCCCAACCGGGCGCGCGCGCTCGAAGTGCTGAGGATGCCCGAGCGTCCCGAGGCGGCAATTGCACAGACTGCGGCGAAGTCGGGGCCGAAGTCGGAGGCTAAGGCATCGGCCGGCACCGTATCTGCGCCGGACACGGCCAGCGCCACGCCCGCATCGCCCGACCGCATCGCGGCGAACGATGTCGTCGAAATCCCGCTGCATGGCCGGATCGCCGCCGGCGTGCCGATCGAAGCCTTTGAAGGCAGTTCGATGCTTGCCGTCCCGGCCGCTTTGCTCGGCACTGGCGAGCATTATGCGCTGGAGGTTTCGGGGGACTCGATGGTCGAAGCCGGCATCCTTGACGGCGATTATGCGCTGATCCGCCGTACCGAGATCGCACGCGACGGCGAAATCGTCGTCGCGCTGATCGAGGACAGCGAAGCGACGTTGAAATATTTCCGCCGCGAGGGCGCGATGGTCCGGCTCGACCCGGCCAACCGCGCCTATGACCCGCAGCGTTATGCGCCCGCTCAGGTCCGGGTTCAGGGCAAGCTGTCGGGTATCCTGCGCCGCTACGACTGACGAATGCTGGGGGCGCTGGCGATAATCACCGCCGCGCAACCGGCGGGTGTGGCGTTCGATGAACCGCGACCAATGACATCGCCACGAAAAGCGCGTCGCCGACAAGCGTCGAATATTGGCGGGCTTAGTAGCCGCTTGCTTTGCATAAGACCGGTATAATCCAGCTCCAACGTTGGCCACCGTCCCGCATCCCCGGACGGAGCTAACGGTGGAAGCAGGCCGCACTCGCATTAAACCAGCAGGCCCAGTCCCACCTCCTCCGTCATCCTGACGAAAGTCAGGATCCAGAGCCAGGCACGCCACCCTCCACGACTTTGGGCTTTAATCGAGGCCCAGATGACGATCGGCTAGGCAAACCTCTCAGCAAAATGCGGACCGACGAAAATGTCGATCCGACGCGCTGGCCAACGGGCCCAGGCACAAACGTCCGGGTTTCGGAATCGCGCGAGCGCCAGTCGGGGGCCCCTGCCGCGCAGGATCACAACCCGACACTCCGGTCGCGGCCTATCGCTCCGACCACCCCCGGCCCGGCAACCGAAACCGGACCGCGGCCACACCCCCGGCCACCCCGCGCTGATCGCCCCCCGCACCGGACCGTCGCGACGACCGCGCCAGCGTCGGCGGATCGCGCCACGGGTGCCGGTCCCCCGGATTGAGCACCGTCATCATCCGCCCCGTGGTCAGAGTCAGCGCGATCCCCCCGGTACGCGCGAGCACCGATCGATCGAGCTTCAGCCATCGCGGCGTACAACCGCGCGGCAGCCCGCGCTCGCTGATGACGATGTCCGCGCGCCGGCATGCGGCCACCATTTCGGCGATCGGCACCCGGTAAACGCTGCGCGTCGCCAGCACGCGCCACGCCCGGCCGTGAGCGACGACATCGGTCAGGCACAGGTCGCGGCTGCACCGCGCATCGGGCTGATCCGCGAGCAGCAGCGGCTCACCATCGACCCCGCCATTCTCCGCCAGCGTATCGCGGACATAATCCCCCGCCCGATCGCGGAGCAGCGCGAGCCCTGCGGCGGTCCGGACCGCGACGTGGCGGCCATCGCCCGTCACCAGGATATCGGGTGACGGCGTCGTCAGCGCCCAGATCGCGCCGACCGCCAAGGGCAGGATCCCGATCCGTCGCCACCGTGTCCGCCACAGCGCGATCCACACTCCGCCAACGACCATCAGCGCAAACGCCCCGTCGGGAACCGCCGGCAGCGCGCGGACCGCGCCCGGTGCGTGGGCCACCGCGCGCGCAAGGCACAGCAGCGCGTCGAGCGCATGCTGCACCAGCCACCAGGCGGGCGCGCCGAGCCCGATCGTGTCGAGCAGCAGCGCCAGCGCCTCGAACGGCATCACGACGAACGTGGTCAGCGGGATCGCGACGATATTGGCGACCGCGCCGTACAACCCGGCCTTATGGAAATGATAGACCGCGATAGGCATCAGCGCCGCCTCGACGACGAGCCCGGTCAGCAGGAGCGACGCGGCGCCGCGCAACAGGCGTCTGCCGCGGCCCTCGTCATGCGGCGCGAACGTGGCACGGACGACGGGATGCTCGTGCAGTGCGATGATCGCGGTGATCGCGGCAAACGACAATTGAAAGCTCGGCCCGGCGAGCGATTCGGGCAGCGCGAGCATCACCGCTACCGCCCCCGTCGCGACCAGCCGCAACGTTATCGCCTCACGCCCCATCGCCAGCGCGATCAGCACCAGCAACGCCGCGACGCACGAGCGGATCGTCGGCACCTGGCTGCCCGTCAGCACGGTATAGCCGATTGCCGCCGCCGCACCGGCAAGCGCGGCGATCAGTGGCAGCCGCGTGTGCAGCGCGAGCCACGGGCTGAGCGCCAGCAGCCGCAGCACGATCAGCATCGTCGCCGCGACCGCCGCGGTGATGTGGAGGCCGCTCACCGACAGGAGATGCGCCAGCCCGGCGCGGCGCATCGCCTCCGCATCCGCGTCGCTGATCGCGCCGACGTCGCCGGTCGCCAGCGCCGCCGCGATCCCGCCCGCGCTCCCGTCGAGCTGCGCGACGATATGCCGCGACAACGCCACCCGGACCCCAGCGCCGCCGCGCCCCGGCATCGTCACCTCGACCGGAGAAAAGCCCCGCCCCGTCGCGCCGATCCCGCTGAACCAGGCGACGCGCGCAAAGTCATAGGCGCCGGGTACCGCCGGCAAGGGCGGCGGCATGAGTCGCGCGCGCAGCTTTATGGTCGCGCCGATCGCGAGCGCCGCTGGCGCATCCGCCTCTGCCAGGTTGATGCGCACGCGGCCTGGCAACGCAACCGGCGCGCCATCGGCGTCCTGCCCCGGCCCGACGGGCCGCACCGTCAACCGCACCAGTCGACGCGCGACGAGCGGTTCGATCGTCTCGACCCGCGCCGACAGCTGCACGAATGTCGGCCCCGCGAGCACCGGTGCCGCCACGCGGTCCGATCGCACCCAGATCAGCCCGATGCCGAGCGCCGCCGCAATCGCGCCGATCGCGAGCATCCGCGCCGCACGCCCGCCGCGCCCCACCGCAAGTCCGGCCAAACCGCCAGCGGCCAGCAAAAGGATCGCGGTGCCCCATGCCACGGGATCGGGCAGCACGAACCACAGCGCGATGCCGCCGCCAAGCCCGACCGGCAACCAGGTTATGAGCTGGTCGCGCTCTGCCTCCAGCCAGCGTTCGATCGCCCGGCCCGGCTCCGCCATCCAGGGCGGCACGCCCATTTGTCGCCGCCGGGGACGCATGCTAGAGGCGGCGACGGCTGATCCGGCCATCGTTTCTACAGTCTGGGAGCACCCGCGGTTGGGCGCAATATCTGATACGGATGCCGTCGTTTCGGCCGCACCCGTGGTTACTCGTTTCGCTCCGTCGCCGACGGGGTTCCTGCATCTTGGCGGCGCACGCACGGCGTTGTTCAACTGGCTGTTCGCCAAGGCGAATGGCGGCAAATTCCTGCTGCGTATCGAGGATACCGACCGCGTGCGGTCGACCCAGCCGGCGATCGACGCGATCATCGACGGCATGCGCTGGCTGGGGATTGACTGGGACGGCGACGTCGTCATGCAGTTCGCCGGCGCCGATCGCCACGCCCGCGTCGCGCACCAGATGGTCGAGGCCGGCCACGCCTATCGCTGCTACATGACCAATGACGAGATCGCGGCGATGCGCGCCGAGGCGCAGGCGGCCAAGAAGCCGCTCCGCATCCGCAGCCCGTGGCGCGACCGTCCGGCAAGCGAGGCCCCCGATCTTCCCCATGTCGTCCGCCTGCGCGCGCCGCAGGAGGGTGCGGTCACGATCGAGGATCGCGTCCAGGGATCGGTGACGGTCCGCAACGAGGAAATCGACGATCTCGTCCTCCTCCGTTCGGACGGCACGCCGACCTATATGCTCGCGGTCGTCGTCGACGATCACGACATGGGCGTTACCCACGTCATCCGCGGTGACGATCACCTCAACAACGCGTTCCGCCAGCTGCCGATCTACCGCGCGATGGACGCGATCGAGGGCGGCTGGCCCGATCCGATCTATGCGCACATCCCGCTGATCCACGGCCCCGATGGCGCGAAGCTGTCCAAGCGTCACGGCGCGGTCGGCATCGAGGCGTATCGCGACGAGATGGGCATTCTGCCCGAGGCGTTCGACAATTACCTGCTGCGGCTCGGCTGGGGGCACGGTGACGACGAGATCATCAGCCGCGAACAGGCGGTCGAATGGTTCGACCTGTCGGGCGTCGGCAAGTCGCCCTCGCGCTTCGACCTGAAGAAGCTCGAGAACCTGAATGGCCACTATATCCGCGAGGCCGATGATGCGCGTCTGGCCCAGCTCGCTGCCGATCGGCTCGGCCATGCCCTGCCCGATGGCGGACTCGACCTTCTGACTCGCGCAATGCCGGTCCTGAAGCCACGTGCAGCGAACCTGAACGAACTCGCCGAAGGTTCGAATTTCCTGTTCAGCCAGCGCCCCCTGGCGATGGATGACGCCGCAGCGAGCCTTTTGCAGGGTGAAGCGAGTGCGATTCTGACGAACGCGCATGCTGAACTTGACGCGCTCGACAAGTGGGATACGGAAGCGCTCGAAGGCGCGGTACGGCGCGTGGCCGAAGCGCGAAGCCTAAAGCTCGGGCAGGTTGCACAACCCCTTCGCGCCGCGCTGACCGGTCGCAAGACGTCGCCGGGAATATTCGATGTGCTCGACCTGCTCGGGCGTGACGAGAGCCTCGGTCGGATCGCCGACCGGATGGCAGACTGATAAGATTTCGAGGAAGGATACAAGCATGAGCGAGACCGCAAACCTCAAGGTCGACGGCAAGGAATTTGATTATCCGGTCATGTCCGGTACGGTCGGCCCCGATGTCATCGATATCCGCAAGCTGTACGCGCAGACCGACAATTTCACCTATGATCCGGGCTTCACCTCGACCGCCTCGTGCCAGTCGAAGCTGACCTATATCGACGGCGATGCGGGCACGCTGCTCCACCGCGGCTACACGATCGGCGAGCTCGCCGAACAGTCGAACTTCATGGAAGTCGCCTATCTGCTGCTGAACGGCGAACTGCCCAGCGAAGAAGAGCTGTCGACCTTCTCGAACACGATCACGCGCCACACGATGGTGCATGAGCAGCTCGCGCAGTTCTTCCGCGGGTTCCGTCGCGACGCGCATCCGATGGCGATCCTGTGCGGCGTCGTCGGCGCGCTGTCGGCCTTCTATCACGATTCGACCGACATCCACGATCCGGCACAGCGCGTCATCGCGTCGCATCGCCTGATCGCCAAGATGCCGACGATCGCCGCGATGGCGTACAAGTACAGCGTCGGCCAGCCGTTCGTCTATCCGGACAACACGCTGAGCTACACCGGCAACTTCCTGAAGATGACGTTCGCCGTGCCAGCGGAGAAGTACGTCGTGAACCCGATCGTCGAAAAGGCGATGGACCGCATCTTCATCCTCCACGCCGATCACGAGCAGAATGCGTCGACCTCGACCGTCCGTCTCGCCGGCTCGTCGGGCGCCAACCCGTTCGCGTGCATCGCGGCCGGCATCGCCTGCCTGTGGGGCCCAGCACATGGCGGCGCCAACGAAGCCGCGCTCAACATGCTGCACGAGATCGGTACGGTTGACCGGATCCCCGAGTTCATCGCCCGCGCGAAGGACAAGAACGATCCGTTCCGCCTGATGGGCTTCGGCCACCGCGTCTACAAGAACTACGATCCGCGTGCGGCCGTCATGCAGACGACCGTCAAGGAAGTGCTCGGCGAGCTGGGTGTCACCGACCCCGTGTTCGACGTCGCGATCGAGCTCGAGCGTCTGGCGCTGAGCGATCCCTACTTCATCGAGAAGAAGTTGTTCCCGAACGTCGACTTCTATTCGGGCGTCATCCTCTCGGCGATCGGCTTCCCGACCTCGATGTTCACCGTTCTCTTCGCGCTTGCCCGCACCGTCGGCTGGGTCGCGCAGTGGAACGAGATGATCACCGATCCCGACCAGAAGATCGGCCGTCCGCGCCAGCTCTACAGCGGCCCGACGCAGCGCGACTATACGCCGATGGCGTCGCGCTGAGATGAAGCTCCGGCCGATCCTGATGGTCATCGGCGTGCTGTGCGCGCTGATGGGGTTCCTGTGGATCGGCCAGGGGCTTGGCTATGTCCATTGGCCGCGATCGAGCTTCATGCTCGATCAGCGGCCTTGGGCGGACCGCGGCGCCGCGCTCGCGGTATTAGGCCTGGTACTGATCCTGGCTGCGCGCCGCCTGCGTCGGTAACGACAACACGAACCGCGCCCCCTCGCCGATCGCGCTGTCGATCGTCAGGTCGCCGCCCATCGCCCGTGCCAGCCGCCGCGCGATGTAGAGGCCGAGACCGTTGCCGCCCGGTTCGGACGAGTCGACCCGCTCGAACTTCTCGAAAATCCGCGCATGATCCGCAGGCGCCACGCCCTTGCCGGTATCCGCGACGACGACGGTCACCTGATCGCTCCCCGCATGCGCCGTCACCAGCACCGCGCCACCCGACTGCGAATAGCGCACTGCGTTGCCGATCAGATTGACCAGGATCTGCAGCACGCGCCGGAAATCGCCGCGCGCGACGACGCGGGCTTCCGCGGCGGGACGGGTGATCGTCACATTCGCATTCCCCGCCCGCACCGCCAGCAGCCCGGCAGCACGCCGCGCAATATCGGCCAGATCGATCGTCTCGAGAAGCAGCGCGAAGTCGGGCCGCTCGACCGCCTGAAGATCGACCAGATCGTCGACCAGCGCCAGCAGATGGCGGCCGGCATTGGCGATATCCGCGGCATAATCGGCATAATCGGGCTGCACCAGGCCATCGGTCTGCGCATGGATACTGTCGGCGTTCGCGACGATGCGCGCCAGCGGTGTCCGCAACGCGCGGTCTAGCCCCGCGGTGAAGGTCGGCGACAGCTGGTCCGCCCCCGCCGGCCGGGGCTTGGCGGGCGGCGATGGCACGTCCGCGGGATCGTCGATCAGTTGCCCGCTGCCGATGAACCCTGCAAACGCCCGCTCCGCGTCACGGCGAACCACGGCGCTCAGCATGATCGCGCGGCCCGACCCCCGCAGCCGTGCGGGCTGTGCGTCGAGCGGCTGGCGGCGCGCGACCGCGTCGAGGATCGGCAGCGCGCCGTCATCGCCGCTGTCGAGCATGACGAGGCTCGTCAGCGGCTTGCCGAGCAACGCGAGCGGGTCGACGCCCATGCGGGGCCCTGCGTCGGGCGATACGAATGTCAGGCGAAGTGCTGCGTCGGTTTCCCAACGCCAGTCGGCACCACTCGACAGGAAATCGACGCCTGCACCGGGGTTCGGTGCCGCTGGACGCCACGGCTGGAGTTCGCGCCAGCCACTTACCGCAAGGCCGACCGTATCGCCCTCGGGCTGCGCACGGACCCACAGATCGAGATCGACGTCGTCATCGGCGATCACCACGCTGCGCGAAACCGCGATTCCCAGCCGGCGCGCCAGGCGGGCGATCATCGCGAGCTGCGGCACCGCGATCGGCGCGCCGATCACCCCCCCGGCGCGGCTGTTGAGCGCAAGCAGGATCGGATCCGCCGACAGCAACACGCCGTCCCCTGCCACTTCCGCCAGTGCGACCGCAGTGTCGCCTGTCATATATCCCGTCATCGTCGGTCTGCCCCGGCCAGCGCCCGCAACGCAGCGCGAAACTCGCGGTGCATCGCCAGCGGTGCGATCGCCGCTCGTGCATCGTCGACCGCGACGCTCGCGATGCTGTCGAGCGCGTCGGCGAAACTTTCGATATCACGGCGTGGATCGGCATCGGCCAGCGCCAGCCCGATCCGCGCGATTGTTTCCCGGTCGAGATCCGCCGCCCGCAGCGCCAGCCACAGTTGCTCTCCGTCGGGATCGAGTACGATCACCCGGACCTGTTCGGCATCGATCCCGATCGCATGCGCCAGCACCGCAACGAACAGGGTCAGACGCCGGTCGCCGAGCGCCTCGACCAGCAGCGCCGGCAATTCGTCGCGACGGGCATCGATCGCCGCGGCGAGGCGGATCGCGACGGCCTCGGGGCGCTCCGCGTCATCATGCGCGGCAAGGCTGCGCAGCGCCGCTTCGGTGATTGCCTGATCACTCTGGCCGCGGCCCTGCATCGCGACCATCTCGCCAGCGTCCTTCAAGGCATCGTCAAGCCCGTCGCGCACCGCCGCGGCAACCCACCAGACGAGGCGGCGATGCAGGTCGGCGGGCACGTCGCTTCCCGCGATCATTCCCGACTCATTGGCCGCGCGACGCCGGCTTTCCGCCGCGAGCAGCGCGCCGGCCGCGGTGGCGACGGTCGTATCCGACACCCCCGTCAGGCGGATCAACAGGCTCGGCTCCTCGGGACCGGCGATCGCGGCGGGAAGAGCATCGGCGATCAGGTCATGCCGGACGCGTGCGATCAGGTCCTTCATCAGATCGCGATCGCGCAACACCCCCGACCGCGTCAGCCGCAGCAAGGCGCCGCCCTGCGTCAGGATCGCCTCCGCCCGCGTCGTCTCCCCCAGCCCGGCGAGAACGCGGGCGGCATGGCGGCGGATATCCGCCTCGATCGCCCCGATGATCCCGCGCAGGACATGCGCCAGCATCAACCTCGTACGTTCCTCCAGCCGCGCATCGGCGGTCAGGAAAAAGTCGGTGATTGTGGTTTCCAGCCGGTCGTCGGCCCGCTGACGCGCACGCGCGGCGCGCGCGATCGCACTCGCCCGTGACAGCGCGGGATCAGGCAAGGGTTCAGAGCCAACCGACATGCGCCGTGCCTACCCCCTTATTATTAAGGCGGTACTAAGGCTGAAGACGAAGATGCTCGATTGCCGCAGCCAGCGTGACCGTCGCGTACAGTCCGGCGATCGCAAGCCCCAACAGCGGTAATCCGAGGATCGCGACGATCGTGACGATCAGCAGATAGGCCGGCGCACTGCCCCACCACATGCGACGCGCGCGCTCGACGATCGCGCGTTCCCCCAGTGCCGCGATCGCGAGCAGTGCGGCCGCCATGACCAGCGCGCTGTTGTCCGCCGAATAGCCCGCCCACAGAAAGGCAAACAATAGCACGGCGAGCGCGCTGACGACGCCGATCCCGCGCGTCTGCATCGTCGCGACCGACTCATCGTCGCGCAGCCCGCTCAGCACCGAGCCGATCGCCAGACCGACACAGGCCGTGCTGGCAAGCACCAGTCCGGTCGCCAGCCAGCCGAACAGCATGGCGCCAAGCCCGGCTGCGGCGATACCCAGCGACGTCGCGCCGACGGTCGTGCCAGCAACGCTCTTATCGACCAGGAACGGCAGGCCGAGCCTGGCGATCGGCGCGAGCACGAAACGGTCGAACCAGCCGCTGCGCCCCGACACGATCGTCGCCAGCACCGCACGACCGCGTTCTTCCAGCGTCCGCGCCTCGCGCTCGATGCCGTGCCCGCTGCGAATTGCATCGGTCGGCAACAGGATCTGCACCGCGCGCGCCTGCACCGCGATCCGCAGCAGCGTCGATTGCAGGTCGTAATCATTGGGCAGGCCAGCGACTTCGGCGATCCGTGCGGGCTCCAGCCGGGCGACCCCGGCCCATGCCATCTGGCCGCCGACACGCTCGAACCCGGGTCCGGCATCGTCCTCCGGCACGACGAGCAGCGCATCGCCGCCCTCGTTCGCCATCGCCGCGACGATGCTCTCGGTCGTGACCAGCCCGTCGCCGAGCATCAAGACGCGCGCCAGCGGATGGAGCTTTTCCATCGCCTCGGCCGCAGTCCGGACGGTATCGACCGCGACGCCGCGGCGGTTGATGCGGTTGATCGCGCCCAGCAACTCAGGCGTCAGCCGCGCGACGACCACGATCACCTGACGCACGCCGGCTGCGATCAGCAACCGCGCCTGATACTCGATCAGCGTGACGCCGCTGAACGGCAAAGTGGCAGCCAGGCGATCGGGGCGATCGTCGGCATCGTGAATAGCAAAGAGAAGCCCGGCAAGCATCTGCGGCTGTTAGGCGTCGAAACGGCGGATGCAAAGCCCGCGCGTCGGAAGCGCGCGCAGATCGACGCCCTCCATACGCATCAAAGCTGCTCGACCGCGCCGCGCAGCCGGCGCAGCATGTTGTCGTCGCCGGGCGGGGTGTCGGCCGCAGCGCGCGCCAGCGTCATGAGCGGCATCGCGCCAAAGCTCGCCGCCAGCCCCTTCAGCCGCCATGCCGCGGCGCGCCACGCCTCGGCGTCGGATGCGTCCACCATAGCGTCCAGCGCGTCGGCCGCGCTGTGGGTGAAGGCGAGGTGCAGGTCGGCAATCAGCAGCGGATCGTCCCCGACCGCGGCTGCCAGGGCGGCGTCGATTGCTCCGGGATCATAGGCCATGAGATGGGGCGTACACGCGACCGACTTAACGGGAGGTTGCGCTATTCGCTTTGTCAAAGCCGATTTCATGGTAAAACCCGGGCATGAACGGGGGTTCTTCCATCATCGGCCTGCGCGCGGACCCTGCCCGGGATCCGGACCTTGGCGACGTCCCACCACCGCCTTTGAAGGAACGCGCACCCGTGTTTATCGACGACTATATCCTGCCGGCGGACGACGACGGCGCCGATCGCGGCCGGATCTTTGCAGGTGCGGCGATCGCCGCGGTCCTGCTCTGGCTCGCCGTCATGCTCTGGCTCGTCCGCGGCGAAATCGGTGCGATCGGACCGGTCGCGCTGGTCCAGCTCCTCGCAGCGCTGTGCGTCGTGCCGGCGCTGATCGGCATCATCTGGTTGCTCGCGATGCGGACGAGCCGGGCGGAGGCGGCGCGGTTCGGTGTCACGGCGCGCGCGATGCAGGCGGAATCCGCCCGGCTCGAGCAGGCGGTCGCCGCGACCGCCCAGACGATCGACCGCAATCGCCGTCATCTGGCGGACCAGGTCGACACGCTGATGACGATGGGCGAGACCGCGCACCAGTTTCTCGGCGCGATCGGCGAAGGCTTCGCGACCGAGATCGAACGCGCCGACGCGCACACGCGCAGCCTCGTCGCCGCGGCCGACGCGACCCAGACGTCGCTCAGCGGCCTGCTCGCCGCGCTGCCGCGCGCGCATGCCGAGACCGAAGCGATGGCGGACCAGCTCGAGCGCGCCGGCCTTTCCGCCAGCGAGCATGCCGGTGCCCTCGACGCGCAGATCGGCGCGCTGGCGGCCCGTGGGCGGGAGGCCGATGCGGTGGCGAGCGGCGCGGCGCAGCGGCTGGCCGCACATATCATCCGGATGGAGGCGACCAGCGAAACCGCGGGCGCGCGGCTTGAGGCCGTCACCGAGACGATGTCCGCAGCGGTCGACGCGCTGCTCGGGCGCACCGCTGATGCGGTCGACGAGGCACGCAAGGGCATCGCCGCGCAGGGTGACGCGGTGCTGGCGATGGTCAGTGCCAATCAGGCTGCACTCGACGGCGCGACGCGCGCGAGCGCCGAGGCAATCGCCGACCGGATCGCCGGCGTCGATTCGGCGATCGCCCAGGTTGCCCGCCGCCTCGAGGATCAGCGTACAGCCGGGGAGGATATCCTCGGCTCGCTTGGTTCAGGCCTCGACCAGGTCGAGATGCGGATCGACACGCTCCACCATCATGGTGTCGAGCGGACCCAGTTGCTCGCTGCGTCGATCAGCGCACTGGGCGGCTCGGCGGACGCGATGACCGAGGCGCTGCGCTCGGGCGAGGCGATGGCGGGGCGGACGATCGGCACGACCGAATCGCTGCTGATCGCCCTCGACGCCGCGGCGCGCGAGATCGACGAAACCCTGCCCGATGCGCTGGCCCGGCTCGACCGGCGCGTTGCCGACAGCAAGGCGATCGTCGTGGCGGCAAAGCCCGAACTGCTCGCGCTCGTCACCGCGGCCGAAAGCACGCACGACGCGATTGAGGCGATTGCCGGTGTCATCGCCGAACAGCGTAGCGTGCTCGATCGTCTGTCGAACACCCTGCTCGACACGCTGGCCTCGGGTCGCGCCAAGGCGGACGCACTCGGCCAGATGGTCGACGAGACGATCGATCGCACCAACAGCTTCTCCGAAGAGGCCGCACCGCGTCTCGTCGAGGCGTTGCTGCGCGTCCGCGAGACCGCGACCGCCGCGGCGGATACCGCGCGCCACACGCTCGCTCAGGTCATTCCCGACGCCGCGCAGGCGCTTGAGCTCGCCAGCAGTGCTGCACTGCGCCGCGCGACCGGCGACACCGTCGATCGGCAGATCCAGGCGATCGGCGATGCGACCGACGCCGCGGTCGACGCGACGACGCGTGCAACCGAGCGGCTGGCGGCACAGGTCGAGGCGATTGCGCAACAGACCGCGGTCGTCGAAACCCGGCTCGAAGAGGCGCGCAACGACCGCGAGACCGCCGATCGCGACACCTTCGCGCGGCGGGTCTCGCTGCTCATCGAATCGCTCAATTCTGCTTCGATCGATATCGCCAAGGCCTTCGCGCCCGAAGTCGCCGACAGCGCCTGGGCCGCCTATCTCAAGGGTGATCGCGGCGTCTTCACCCGCCGTGCGGTGCGCATCCTCGATGCGAACGACGCCCGGTCGATCGCGAACCTGTATGACGACGATGCGGGCTTCCGCGAGATGGTGAACCGCTACATCCACGACTTCGAATCGATGTTGCGCGCGATCCTGGCACAGCGCGACGGCTCACCGCTCGGCGTCACCCTGCTCTCGTCGGATATGGGCAAGCTCTACGTGGCGCTCGCACAAGCGATAGAACGCCTACGGTAAAGGGGGCGCCCGCCCCGGTCGCGCTAGCGGCGGACCATGTCGCGTGTGTCGAACAGGTCGAACATCTGCGGCGTGATCCAGCCATAGGCGTAATTCAGCTGGAACAGCACGAACAGCGTCGTAGCGACGATCGTCACGCGCCAGGCGACGCGGCCGGCGTGGAAATCATGCGGCGCGCTCTCGGACTGGCCGGGGACGGTTTCGCCCCCGACCTCACGCGTCGTCCGAACACCGAATGGCAGGACCAGGAACACCGAGAACGCCCAGAACAGGACGTAGATCGCGAGTGCCGAGGTCCAGCGCATCGGCTCAGCCTTCGATCAGCAGAACGTCGACGATCGGCTTCTTGCCCGTCCAGCGCGTCGAGACCTTGCGGACTGCAAGCCGGACCTGCTCGCGCATCTTGTCGATATCGCGCTTGCCGCCCCGCACGGTGTCGGCAACCGCCTGGACCGCATCCGCGACGAACGCGGCACGATCTTCTTCCACCGGCACGCCCTGGACGCGGACCTGCGGCTGGCCGAGCATCCGCCCGTCCTTGCCGATCGCCACCGCGACCGAAATCTGGCCGTTGATCGCCAGCTTGCGACGCTCGTTCAACGTCGTGCCGTCCGCCGGCAGGATCACGTCACCGTCGAGGACCAGGCGGCCGACCGTCGCATTGCCGATCTTGACCGGCCCCTTGGGCGCCAGCCGGACGATGTCGCCGTTGCTCTGCACCAACGCACGGGGAATCCCCTGCTCCAGCCCGAAGCGCGCATGCTCCATCATGTGGCGCATCTCGCCATGCGTCGGGATCAGCGTGTCGGGACGCAGCCACTCGTACATCTGCGCGAGTTCCGGCTGGCCGGGATGGCCCGAGACGTGGACGTGCGCCTGGCGCTCGGTCACCATCCGGATGCCCTTGGCGGCCAGCGTATTCTGGATGCGGCCGATCTGGACCTCGTTGCCGGGGATCTGCTTCGACGAGAAGATCACCGTATCATCGGCCTCGAGCGTGATCGTGTGGCTGCCATTGGCGACCCGCGCGAGCGCAGCGCGCTCCTCGCCCTGCCCGCCGGTGGCGATGATCAGCACCTTGTTCTTGGGCAGACGCATCGCGGTGTCGGGATCGATCGTCTCGGGGAAGTCCTTCAGATACCCCGTCGCACGCGCGACCTTGATGATCCGGTCGAGCGAGCGTCCGGTGACGCACAGCTTGCGCCCGGTTTCCTTCGCAACTTCGCCGAACGTGTGAAGCCGTGCGGCGTTCGACGCGAAGCTGGTGATCATCACCCGGCCCTTGGCCTTGCTGACCTCTTCGAACAGGCCCTTGCGGACCGTGCTCTCGCTGCCCGACGCGGTGGTGTTGAAGATGTTCGTCGAATCGCAGACCAGCACGTCGACGCCCTTGTCGCCGATCGCCATGAAGCCTTCTGGCTTGGTCGGATTGCCGATCACCGGGTTCTTGTCGAGCTTCCAGTCGCCGGTGTGGAACACGCGGCCATAGGGCGTGTCGATCAGCAGCGCGTTCGCCTCGGGGATCGAATGCGACATCTCGACGAAGGTGAAGCCGAACGGCCCGAGCTGGAAGTTGCCGCCCATCGGGATCATCTTGAGCTTCACGCGGTTGGCGATCCCCTCTTCCTCGAGCTTGCCGCGGACCAGCCCCATCGTGAACGGCGTCGCATAGATCGGCACGCCCAGGTCTTCGGCGAGATAGGGCAGCGATCCGATATGGTCTTCATGCCCGTGCGTGATCACGATGCCGAGCAGATCGTCGATCCGCTCCTCGATGAAGGACAGGTCGGGCAGGATGACGTCGACGCCGGGATATTGCGGATCGGCAAAGGTAATGCCGAGATCGACCATCACCCATTTGCCCTGGCAGCCATACAGGTTGACGTTCATGCCGATTTCGCCGGAGCCGCCAAGGCCACAGAAAAGGAGTTCGTTCTTCGGAGTCATTGATTACTTTCAGGATTACAGGAGAATGTGGCCCGCAGGCCGGTTGGCGCGAGCCCAATGGCCCTAGATATGGTGACGGTCCCACATCATCGCCAGCCCCTGGATCGTCAGGTCGGCCTCGATGACGTCGAACACGTCGGTCTGTTTTTCGAAGAGGGTAGCAAGTCCGCCGGTCGCGATGACCTTGACCGGACGCCCGACCTCGGCCTTCATCCGCGCGACCAGCCCCTCGATCATCGCGACATAGCCCCAATAGATGCCGATGTGCATCTGCGAGACCGTGTTCAGCCCGATCACGCTGGTATCGGCGGGCGCCTCAATCGCGATCCGCGGCAATTTGGCGGCAGCGGTGACCAGCGCGTCGAGCGACAGGTTGATCCCCGGCGCGATGATGCCGCCCTTATACGCGCCGCGATAGTCGACGAGGTCGAACGTGGTCGCAGTGCCGAAATCGATGACGATCAGGTCGCCGTCGTGCAGCGCATGCGCGGCGATCGTGTTGACCGCACGGTCAGCACCAAGCGATGCCGGCTCGTCGACATCGATCGCGATCCCCCATTCGACCGGTGCACGGCCGGCGATCAGCGCCTCGGTCGCGAAGTATTTCGACGCGAGCACCTGCAGATTGTGCAGCGCGCGCGGCACGACCGTCGCGATAATCACGCCCTCGACCGCGCCCCGGTCATGCCCGCCGAGCTGCATCAGCTGGCGCAGCCACACCGCATACTCGTCCGCGGTACGACGCGGATCGGTCGCGATCCGCCACCGCGCGACGATGACGCCCTTCTCGACGAGCGCGAACACGACATTGGTATTGCCGGCATCGATGGCGAGCAGCATGCGGGAACCTTCAACCTTTCCGTGCGGATAGTGCATAGTCGAGACCCGCGGCGATGGCGATGACGCGCCGCGTCACAGCAGGAATATGTCGGCGGCGTGGATGACACGACGCTCGCCCGACGCGGTGCGCAGGATCAACGCGCCATCGACATCGAGCCCCACGAACAGCCCCTCGATCGCGTCGCCGTCCGCGAGCCGCGCGGTCAGCGCGGTGCCCGCCGGATGCGCGCAATCGAGCCAGCGCGCGCGGATCGGCGCCAGCCCCTCCGTCCGCCAGCGCGCGACCCAGCGCGCAAACCCGTCGGCAAGGATGTCGAGGAACGACGCGGGCTCAACGACGACGCCGTACACCGTGAGATCAGTCGTCTTGCGATCGGCCAACTCGGGATGGTGCGCGATGTTGACGCCGAAACCAACGACGACCGCATCGTCGGCCCGCTCGAGCAGGATGCCGGACAGCTTTGCATCGGCAAGTAACAGGTCGTTCGGCCATTTGAGCAGCAACGTCGCGCTCGAGTCCGTCGTCCCTTGGCGGATACCGGCGACGAGGAAGGTCGAGACGGTCTCATACAACGCGACCGCCGCGACGAGCGCAAGGCTGGCAGCGGGCGGATCGCCCGGACGCAGCCGCACCAGCGTGCTCGCATAGAGATTACCGTCGGGGGACGACCATTCCCGCCCCTGCCGGCCGCGCCCCGCAGTCTGCCGGACCGCCCTCAGCCAGAGGCCGTCATCGGCACCGGTGCGGGCCAGCGCCAGCAGGTCGGCATTGGTCGATCCTGTCTCCGCAACGGTACGGATGATGCTCAGAACAACGCCCGCGCTGCCGCCATCGTCCATGCTCCAAGCACGGGGATGAGCAGATAGCCGGCCGGCGAGACGAACACTGCCGCCAGTGCAATCAACCCGCCCTCGACCTTGTTCTCCATCGGCGCAAAGGCGGGTGCCGGATCGTCGAAGTACATCGTCTTGACGACGCGCAGGTAATAATAGGCGCCGATCACCGATGCCGCGATGCCGACCACGGCGAGCGGGAAGAGGCCTGCATCGACTGCCGCACTGAACACCGCGAACTTCGCATAGAAGCCGAACAGCGGCGGGATGCCGGCAAGGCTGAACATGAAGATCGCGAGTGCGGCAGCGAGCCCCGGCCGCGTCCGCGACATGCCCGCCAGGCTCGCGATCGTCTCGACCGGCTGCCCGTCATCGCCGCGCATCTGCAGCACGACCAGGAACGACCCCAAGGTCATTGCGACATAGATGGTCAGATACATCAGCACGCCCGACACACCTTCCGGCGTCCCTGCAGCGAGACCGATCAGCGCGAACCCGACATTGTTGATCGACGAATAGGCCAGCAGGCGCTTGACGTTGGTCTGACCGATTGCCGCGACCGCACCGAGGATGATCGAGGCGAGCGCCGCGAAGATCACGATCTGACGCCACTGGTCCGTCGCCGGCCCCATTGCCTCGATCGCGACGCGTACCGCCATCGCCATTGCCGCGACCTTGGGTGCCGAGGCGAAGAAAGCGGTGACGGGCGTCGGTGCGCCCTCATAGACATCGGGCGTCCACATGTGGAACGGCACTGCGCTGATCTTGAATGCGAGCCCTGCGAACACGAACACCAGACCGAACAGCAAGCCAAGCGACTTGGTCCCGGCATAGGCATCCGCGATGCCCGAGAACAATGTGGTGCCGCTGAACCCGTAGACCAGCGAGATGCCGTACAACAGGATGCCGCTGGCGAGCGCGCCGAGCACGAAATACTTCAGACCCGCCTCGGCCGAGCGCCCGTCGCGCCGCATGAAGCTGGCGAGGACGTACGCCGCAAGGCTCTGCAGCTCGAGACCGACATAGAGCGTCAGCATGTCGCTGGCCGAGACCATGATGCCCATGCCACAGGCCGACAACAGAATCAGTACCGGATATTCGGGACGAAGATCCTCACCCTGCGACCGTGCGAAGAAGCTCGGCGCCATCATGATCGCGACCGCGGAGGCGATGTAGATCAGCACCTTGGCAAAGGCACCGAACGCATCGGCACGGTAAAGGCCGTCGAACGCATAGCCGCCCGACGATGCCGGGCCGACCAGCGCGATCCCGGCGCCGACCAGAACGAACACGGAGGCGATCGACACGGCGCGCGTCGACGTGTCCCCGCCCCAGGCCGAGACGAGCATCAGCGCGATCGCGCCCAGTGCCAGCACCAGCTCGGGCAGCGTCATTGCGATGTTAGCGGCGTATTCCATCAGTGTGCCTCCCCGTGCGCGGCTTCATGCACGGTGGCGGGCTTCCCCGCAGTTGGGTTCGAATCGCTGGCCGGCTTGGCGCGGTCGACGCGCGCGAGCAGGACGCTGACATCCTTGCGCATCGGCGCGAGGAAGCTCTCGGGATAGACGCCCATCCACAGCACGACGGCTGCGATCGGCGCGAGCAACCAGAATTCGCGCGCCGACAGGTCGACCATACCGCGAACGTCGTCCGACTTGATCTCGCCGAAGACCACGCGACGGTACAGATACAGCATGTACGCCGCGCCGAGGATGATGCTCGTCGTGCAGAGCAAAGCCGTCCAGGTCGAGACCTGATAGGTGCCCATCAGCGACAGGAACTCGGCGACGAAGCCGCTGGTGCCCGGCAGGCCGATCGACGCCATGGTGAAGAACAGGAAGAAGATCGCATAGCGCGGCATGTTGATCGCCAGGCCGCCATAGCGCGAGATCTCGCGGGTATGGAGCTGGTCGTAGATCACGCCGACGCACAGGAACAATGCACCCGATACCAGCCCGTGGCTCAGCATCATGATCATCGCGCCTTCGATGCCCTGGCGGTTGAACGCGAACAGGCCGATCGTGACGATCGCCATGTGCGCGACCGACGAATAGGCGATCAGCTTCTTCATGTCCGACTGCACGAGCGCGACCAGCGACGTGTAGATCACCGCGACCGCCGACAGGCCGAAGATCAGCCAGGTGAGCTGGCCCGACGCCTCGGGGAACATCGGCAGCAGGAAGCGCAGGAAGCCGTATCCGCCCAGCTTGAGCAGCACGCCCGCCAGGATTACCGACCCTGCGGTCGGCGCCTGCACGTGCGCGTCAGGCAACCAGGTGTGGACCGGCCACATCGGCATCTTGACCGCAAACGACGCGAAGAACGCCAGCCACAGCCAGGTCTGCACATGCGCCGGGAAGTCGTAGTTGAGCAGCGCTGGGATGCTCGTCGTGCCCGCGGTCTTCGCCATGTACAGCATCGCGATGAACATCAGGACCGAGCCGAGCAGCGTGTACAGGAAGAACTTGTACGACGCGTAGATCCGGTTCGCGCCGCCCCAGATACCGATGATCAGGTACATCGGGATCAGGCCGGCCTCGAAGAATACGTAGAACAGGAACAGGTCCTGCGCCGCGAACGTGCCGATCATCAGCACTTCGGTGAACAGGAACGCCGCCATATATTCCGGCACGCGCGTCGTGATCGAGCGCCAGCTGGCACCGATGCAGATCGGCATCAGGAACACGCTGAGCATGATCAGCATCAGCGCGAAGCCGTCGATGCCGAGCGACCAGCCGAACGGCCCGAAGATGCCGGGGGCATGCTCGACGAACTGCCACTGCGCGCCGCCGATGTCGAAGTTCATCCACAGCATAATGCCGAGTACGAAGTCGATCAGCGTTGCCGCCAGCGCGAGCATCCGCGCCGTGTTCGCCGAGACGAACAGGCACGCGATAGCCGCGATCATCGGGACCGCGATCAGGACGGAGAGGATAGGAAAGCCGGTCATCAATAGAGTCCGATCGCCCAGGTTACGGCGGCTGTCAGGCCGATCAGCATGACGAAGGCATAGGTGTAGAGATATCCCGTCTGGAAGCGGCCGGCGACGCGCGCGCCGACCTGGACCAGCCAGGCAGACCCGTCGGGGCCGAACCGGTTGATCGTCTTCTCGTCACCGCGGTGCCACAGGAAGCGGCCAATCGCGAAGGCGGGGCGGACGAAGATCAGGTCGTACAGCTCGTCGAAATACCACTTATGCAGCAGGAAGTCGTAGAGCACGCCGAACTGTTCGATCACCTTGCCCGGGAAGGACGGGTTCTTGATATAGGCGTACCAGGCGGTCAGCAGGCCGAGCAGCATCGCGATCGTCGCCGACAGCTTGATGATGAGCGGCACGCCGTGCATCTCGTGCATCAGATGTTCGCGGAACGCGAGTGCGCCCTTCCAGAACTCTTCGCCTGCACTCGGCTCGATGAAGTAGCCGTGGAAGACAAAGCCTGCGAGCACCGCACCGATCGACAAAACGATCAGCGGGATCAGCATCGGCAGCGGGCTCTCATGCGGGTGATACCCGCCATCGCCTTCTGCCGGCGCATGCACGGCATCGTGATGATCATGCGGCGCATGGCCTGCGTCCTCGGCCTTGGCCGGGTTCGCGTGATGGTCGTCCGCATGATGCGCGTCGTGCGCATGGTCGTCATGACCGTGCGCATCGTGGAGCGCATGCTGGATATGCTCCGATGCAGCCCAGCGCGGCTTGCCCCAGAAGGTGAGGAACATCACGCGCCACGAATAGAAGCTGGTGAGCAGCGCGACGAGCACGCCGACGAACCACACGCCCGGCTGACCCGCGGCCCAGCTCGCCTCGATGATCGCATCCTTCGAATGGAAGCCTGCGAACCCGAATGCGGTGTTGCCGAAGATGCCGGGGATGCCGACGCCGGTGATCGCGAGCGTACCCGCCATCATGCCCCAGAACGTCACTGGGATCTTCTTACGCAGGCCGCCATAATAGCGCATGTCCTGCTCGTGGTGCATCGCATGGATCACCGAGCCGGCACCCAGGAACAGCAGCGCCTTGAAGAAGGCATGCGTGAACAGGTGGAACATCGCCGCGCCGTACGCGCCGACGCCGGCCGCGAAGAACATGTAGCCGAGCTGCGAACAGGTCGAATAGGCGATGACGCGCTTGATGTCGGTCTGGACGAGACCGCAGGTCGCGGCGAACAGGCAGGTCGCGGCACCGACCGAGGTGACCACAGTCAGCGCAACCGGGCTCATCTCGAACATCGGCGACAGGCGGCACACCATGAACACGCCTGCGGTGACCATGGTCGCCGCGTGGATCAGCGCCGACACCGGGGTCGGGCCTTCCATCGCGTCCGGCAGCCAGGTGTGCAGGCCGAGCTGTGCCGACTTGCCCATCGCGCCGACGAACAGCAGCAGGCAGAGCACCGTCATCGTATCGAGGCGGTAGCCGAGGAAGCCGATCGTCGAACCGGCCATGCCGGGTGCAGCCGCCAGGATCTCGGGGATCGAGACCGTGCCGAACACGAGGAACGTGCCGAAGATGCCGAGCATGAAGCCCAGATCGCCGACGCGGTTGACGACGAACGCCTTGATCGCGGCAGCGCTGGCCGAGGGCTTGCGGAACCAGAACCCGATCAGGAGGTAGGACGCGAGGCCCACGCCTTCCCAGCCGAAGAACATCTGGACGAGGTTGTTCGCGGTCACGAGCATCAGCATCGCGAAGGTGAACAGCGACAGATACGCAAAGAAGCGCGGCTGGTCGGGATCCTCGTCCATATAGCCCCAGCTATACAGATGGACGAGTGCCGACACCGACGTGACGACGACGAGCATCACCGCGGTCAGCGCATCGACGCGCAGCGACCACGCGACGTTCATGTCGCCCGACTGGATGAAGTTGAGCAACGGCTCGACGGTCGCGCTGCTGGTGCCCGCCATGAAACCGAGGAAGATCGGCCAGGACAACAGGCACGACGCGAACAACGCGGCCGTGGTGACGATTTTCGCCGGCACGTTGCCGATCGCGCGATTGCCGAACCCGGCAACGATCGCGGCCAGTAATGGCAGGAAGAC
Organism: Sphingomonas sp. STIS6.2; assembly: GCF_000732685.2. Taxonomy (NCBI): domain Bacteria; kingdom Pseudomonadati; phylum Pseudomonadota; class Alphaproteobacteria; order Sphingomonadales; family Sphingomonadaceae; genus Sphingomonas; species Sphingomonas sp. STIS6.2. The sequence continues at coordinate 401,125 of NZ_JPDP02000041.1, read as the reverse complement.
GATAAGCTGGATCAACCGTATTACCCCTTCATCCGGTTGACGTCGTCGACCGCAATGGTGCCGCGACCGCGGAAATAGATGACCAAGATGGCCAGGCCGATGGCGGCCTCACCCGCTGCGACCGTCAGCACGAACATCGCGAACACCTGTCCGACGAGATCGTTCAGAAAGGCCGAGAAGGCGACGAGATTGATGTTCACCGCGAGCAGGATCAGCTCGATCGCCATCAGGATGACGATGAGGTTTTTGCGGTTCAGGAAGATGCCGAGCACCCCCATGGTGAACAGGATCGCCGCGACGACGAGGTAGTGGACGAGACCGATCGTCACAGTTCGACTCCCTGCCCGACGACCGGGCGCGTGTTGCGCGTTGCGTCCTGCGGACGGCGTGCGTTCTGACGACTGATGTTCTGCGCCTTCACGCCGCCACGCTGGCGATGCGTCAGCACGATCGCACCGATCATCGCGACGAGCAGGACGAGCCCGGCCGCCTCGAACACGAACAGATAGCGCGTGTAGAGCAGGTTGCCGATCGCCTGGATATTGGGCACCCGCGCATCGATCGGCGCCGCGCGCCGCGCGAGCTGGATCGGCCCGGTGCTCCACGCGCCGATCGCGATCATGACCTCGGCCGCGAGTGCGACCGCGAGCGCCAGCCCGATACCGAAATACCGCGCCACGCCGGCGCGCATCTCGGCAAAGTCGATGTCGAGCATCATGACGACGAAGAGGAACAGCACCGCGACCGCGCCGACATAGACGATGACGAGCAGCATTGCGATGAACTCGGCCCCGACGAGGATCATCAGACCCGCCGCGTTGAAGAAGGCGAGGATCAGCCACATCACCGAATGGACCGGATTGCGCGACGCGATCGTCATGGCGCCCGACAGGACGACGACGAAGGCGAAGATATAGAAGGCTAAGGCCTGGATCATGAGGTCCTCGTCACCCCAGCGAACGCTGGGGTCTCACGCCGCGCGGGCGCGCTCGGAAACGGGGAGATCCCAGCCTGCGCTGGGATGACGGAGTTAATCTGTGTCATCGCGGCGCTCGCTTAACGGTACGGCGCATCGGCGGCAAGGTTCGCCGCGATCGCGCTTTCCCAGCGATCGCCGTTATCGAGCAGCTTCGACTTGTCGTAGATCAGCTCTTCGCGCGTCTCGGTCGAGAATTCGTAATTCGGACCCTCGACGATCGCATCGACCGGGCACGCCTCGGCGCACAGGCCGCAATAGATGCACTTGGTCATGTCGATATCGTAGCGCGTCGTGCGGCGCGAGCCGTCGTCGCGCGGCTCGGCCTCGATCGTGATCGCCTGGGCGGGGCACACGGCCTCGCACAGCTTGCACGCGATGCACCGCTCTTCACCGTTGGGGTAACGACGCAGCGCATGCTCGCCGCGGAACCGCGGGGACACCGGGTTACGCTCGTACGGATAGTTGATCGTCGCCTTTTCCTTGAAGAAATAGCGAAGCGTCAACGCGTGCGCCTTCACGAATTCCCACAGGGTGAACGACTTGATGATCTGAGCAACGCTCATGAACCCACTCCAACGCGCGTCAGCATCAACACGCCCGACACGAGGAAAACCCAGAACAGCGAGACGGGCAGGAAAATCTTCCAGCCGAGCCGCATCAGCTGATCATAGCGATAGCGCGGCACGGTCGCCTTCACCCAGCTGAACAGGAAGAAGAAGAACAGGATCTTGGCGAACAGCCAGATGATCCCCGGCACGTAATAGAGCGGTGCCCAGTCAACCGGCGGCAGCCACCCACCCCAGAAGAGCGTCGCGTTGAGCGCACACATCAGGATGACGTTGGCGTACTCGCCCAGCCAGAACAGCGCGAATGCCATCGACGAATATTCGGTCTGGTAGCCGGCGACGAGCTCGCTCTCCGCTTCGGTCAGATCGAACGGTGCACGCTGCGTTTCCGCCAGGCTCGAGATGAAGAACATCACCGCCATCGGGAACAGCAGCGGATTGACGATGTAGCCGTTGATATGAAGCCCGAACATGTTCTGCTGCGCGGTCACGATGCCCGACAGGTTGAACGTGCCCGACCACAACACGACCGAGATCAGGATGAACCCGATCGCGACTTCGTAGCTGACCATCTGCGCGGCCGCACGCAGCGCCGAGTAGAACGGATATTTCGAATTCGACGCCCAGCCCGCGAGGATGATCCCGTACACGCCGAGCGACGACGCCGCGAGCACGTAGAGCAAGCCGACATTGATGTCGGCGAGCACGACGCCGGGCTGGAACGGGATCACCGCCCAGACGATCAGCGCGACCGTGAAGGTGATGATCGGCGCCAGCAGGAACAGCGCGCGATTGGCGGCTGCCGGGACGATCGTCTCCTGCAGGAACACCTTCAGGCCGTCGGCAAAGCTCTGCAGCAGGCCGAAGGGACCCACCACGTTCGGACCACGCCGAAGCGCCATCGCCGCCCAGATCTTGCGATCGGCATAGATGATCATCGCGACCGCCAGCATCACCGGCAGCGCGATCGCGAGAATGTCGATGATCGTCGCGAGGAAGAACGCCCAGTCGTAACCGAGCGAGGATTCGAACCAGGAGATCATTCGGCTGCCTCCGCAAAGTCTTCCCCGTGGAGAAGTTCAGCCGAGCAGCGCTGCATCGTCGGCGATGCGCGGCAGATCGCGTTTGTCAGGTAGAAATCCTTGATCGGATAGCCGGCCAGAACCCCCTCGCCCGCACCGCCGAGCGACGGCGGGTTCCACTCGAACGTCGCGAGCGCCTGGTGACGCAGCGCGGGAACGGCAGCGAACATTTCTTCGCGCAGCCCCTCGAAGCTGTCGAACGGCAGCGTGTGGCCAAGCGTGTCGGACAGCGCGCGGAAGATCGACCAGTCGTCGCGCGCATCGCCGGGGGCGAACACCGCACGCTCGCCGCGCTGGACGCGACCCTCGAGGTTGACCCAGGTTCCCGACTTCTCGGCATAGGTCACGCCCGGCAGGATGACGTCGGCAGCCGCCGCACCCTTGTCGCCGTGATGACCAACGAACACCTTGAAACCCGCGAACTGGCTGAAATCGACCTCGTCCGCGCCGAGGAAGAAGCCGAGCTTCGCCCCCATCACGTCGGCGATGCCGCCCGTCTGCGCATAGCCGAGCATCAGCCCGCCCATCCGCGACGCCGCCATATGGACCACGTTGAAGCCGTTCCAGCCGTCCTTGACGAGGCCCAGCGTGTCGACGAGCTTCAGCGCGGCGCCGTGGCCACCCTTCAGCGCCGCGCCACCGACGATCACCATCGGACGCTCAGCCTTGCCGAACGCCTCGGTCACCGCGTCGGGCAGATTGCCGAGCAGCGCCAGATCGTCGCCGAGCCACTCGACCTTGTAGGTCAGCTCGGTCTCAGGCCCGATCGCGAAGACCTTCGCGCCCTTCTTGATCGCCTTGCGAACCCGCGTGTTCACCAGCGGCGCTTCCCAGCGCAGGTTGGTGCCAACCAGCAGGATCGCGTCAGCACGCTCGGTACCGGCGATCGTCGTGTTGAAATTGACCGCGGCGATGTTCGACGCGTCATAGGCCATGCCGGTCTGGCGGCCCTCGAGCATCGTCGAGCCCATCTTCGCGAGCAGCGCCTTGGCGGCGTACATCGTCTCGCAATCGACCAGGTCGCCTGCGACCGCGGCCACGCTCGACCCGGCGTCAACCGCCTTGATCGCCGCGAAGGCCTCGTCCCAGGTCGCGGGCTGGAGCTTGCCGTTCACGCGAACATACGGCTTGTCGAGACGACGACGCACGAGACCGTCGATCGCGTGGCGCGTCTTGTCGGTCGCCCACTCCTCGTTCACGTCCTCGTTGATCCGCGGCACGCAGCGCAACACCTGGCGACCGCGGCTGTCGAGCCGGATGTTGGTGCCGACCGCGTCCATAACGTCGATCGTCAGCGTCTTGCGGAGCTCCCAAGGACGCGCCTCGAACGCGTACGGCTTCGACGTCAGCGCACCGACCGGGCACAGATCGACGACGTTGCCCGACAGCTCGCTCTTGACCGCATTCTCGAGGTACGAGGTGATCTGCATGTCCTCGCCGCGGAAGATCGCACCGATCTCCTCGACGCCGGACACTTCCTCGGCAAAGCGGATGCAGCGCGTGCACTGGATGCAGCGGGTCATGACCGTCTTCACGATCGGACCCATATATTTCTCGGTGACCGCGCGCTTGTTCTCGTCATAGCGCGAATGGCCGCGGCCATAAGCGACCGACTGGTCCTGCAGATCGCACTCGCCGCCCTGATCGCAGATCGGGCAATCGAGCGGATGGTTGATCAGCAGGAATTCCATGATGCCCTCGCGGGCATTCTTGACCATCGGCGAGTTGGTGAAGATCTCCTGCTTGTCCGCGGCCGGCAGCGCGCATGACGCCTGTGGCTTGGGCGGACCGGGCTTCACCTCGACCAGGCACATCCGGCAATTGCCGGCAATGCTCAGGCGCTCGTGATAACAGAAACGCGGGATCTCCTTGCCGGCAAGCTCGCACGCCTGCAGCACGGTGGCACCCTGCGGCACCTCGATCTCTACGCCATCGACTTTGACTAAGGGCATTACTCTGCGGCTTCCATCATCGGCGCGGTGTCACCACCACGTTCGCGGATACGGCGTTCCATCTCTGGGCGGAAATGCTTGATCAGGCCCTGGATCGGCCAGGCTGCGGCGTCGCCGAGCGCGCAGATCGAGTGACCCTCGACCTGCTTGGTGACCTGCTGGAGCATGTCGATCTCGGACAGCTCGGCATCGCCTGTGCGCATCCGCTCCATCACGCGCCACATCCAGCCGGTGCCTTCGCGGCACGGCGTGCACTGGCCGCAGCTCTCATGCTTGTAGAAGTAGGAGATGCGGCTGATCGCACGGACGATGTCGGTCGACTTGTCCATGACGATGATCGCCGCGGTGCCGAGGCCCGAACCGACCGCCTTCAGGCCATCGAAATCCATCGCGCAGTCCATGATCTGCGCGGCGGGCACCAGCGGCACCGAAGAGCCACCAGGGATCACGGCGAGCAGATTGTCCCAGCCGCCACGAATCCCGCCGCAATGCGTCTCGATCAGGTCGCGGAACGAGATGCTCATCTCTTCCTCGACAACGCACGGCTTGTTCACATGGCCGCTGATCTGGAACAGCTTGGTACCGCGGTTGTTTTCTGCGCCGAAGCTCGAGAACCAGGCAGCACCGCGCCGCAGAATCGTCGGTGCGACCGCGATCGATTCAACGTTGTTGACGGTCGTCGGGCAGCCATAGAGGCCTGCGCCCGCCGGAAATGGCGGCTTGAGGCGCGGCTGGCCCTTCTTGCCCTCGAGACTCTCGAGCATCGCGGTCTCTTCGCCGCAGATGTACGCGCCCGCACCACGGTGAACGAACACGTCGAAGTCGTAGCCCGACCCGCACGCATTCTTGCCGACGAAGCCACGATCATAGGCCTCGGCAACGGCCGCGAACAGCGTCTCGGCCTCGCGGATATATTCGCCGCGGATGTAGATGTACGCGGCGCGCGCGCGCATCGCGAACCCGGCGATCAGCGCGCCCTCGATCAGCTTGTGCGGATCGTGCCGGATGATCTCGCGATCCTTGCAGCTGCCCGGCTCGGATTCGTCGGCGTTGATGACGAGGAAGTTCGGCCGGTCGGGCTTCGGCTCCTTGGGCATGAACGACCATTTGGTGCCGGTCGGGAACCCTGCCCCGCCGCGGCCACGCAAGCCGCTCGCCTTCATCACGTCGATGATCGCGTCCTGGCCGAGCGCCATCAGGTCCTTGGTATTGTCCCAATCGCCGCGCATGATCGCCGCGTCGATATTCCACGGCTGAAAACCGTAGACGTTGGTGAAGATGCGGTCCTTGTCGGCGAGCATCAGGCCCACTCCCCCCGGTAATCGTGGTTCGCGTCGACCATCGCCTTGAGCGAGGTCGGGCCGCCTTCGGGGCAGCTCGCGCGGCGACCGAATTGCGGCCCCGGCGTCGGCGTGCCGCCACTGGCAAGCGCCTCGAGGATCTCGGTCGTCTTGTCGTAGTCGAGATCTTCGAAGTTATCGTCGTTGATCTGAACCATCGGCGCGTTCGCGCAGGTGCCCAGGCACTCGACCTCGGTCAGCGTGAACATGCCGTCCGGCGTCGTGCCGCCCTTGACGAGGCCACGGTTCTTGCACGCAGCCAGCACGTCGTCCGACCCGCGCAACATGCACGGCGTCGTGCCACAGACCTGTACGTGATAGCGGCCGACCGGTGCGAGATTGAACATCGTGTAGAAGGTCACGACCTCATAGACGCGCATGTACGGCACGCCGATCTGACGCGCGACGAACTCGATTACCGGCACCGGCAACCAGCCCTGGGTCTGCGTTTCCGCACCGACCTGGCGCTGGGCAAGATCGAGGAACGGGATCGACGCCGACTGCTCGCGGCCCTTGGGGTAGCGCCCGAGGATCTCGTTCGCCTTCACCTGGTTCTCGTCCGTCCAGGCGAACGAGCCCCAGCGTGCGCGGGTCTCTGCCTCATCGGGAATTTTCGGAGCTTCAGCCATCAGCGGTCACATTCACCAAAAACGATATCCATCGCGCCGAGGATCGCGGTCGTATCTGCCAGCATGTGACCCTTCGCCATGAAGTCGAAGGCCTGGAGATGCGAAAACGCGGTCGGGCGGATCTTGCAGCGGTACGGCTTGTTGCTGCCGTCGGCGACCAGATACACGCCGAACTCGCCCTTGGGGCTTTCGGTCGCCACATAGACGTCGCCGGCGGGCACGTGGAAGCCCTCGGTATAGAGCTTGAAGTGATGGATCAGCGCTTCCATCGACTGCTTCATCTCGGCGCGCTTGGGCGGCACGACCTTGCGGTCGAGCGACGCAATCGGACCCTCGGGCATGTCGCGCAGGCACTGCTTCATGATCCGTGCCGACTGACGCACTTCTTCGACGCGCACCATGAACCGGTCATAGCAGTCGCCACGCGTGCCGACCGGCACGTCGAAGTCCATCTTGGCGTAGACGTCATAGGGCTGCGACTTGCGCAGATCCCAGGCGATGCCGGAGCCGCGGATCATCGGGCCCGAAAAGCCCCATTTGATCGCATCGTCACGGCTGACGATCGCAATGTCGACATTGCGCTGCTTGAAGATGCGGTTGTCCGCGACGAGCGAAATCGCATCCTCGAACAGCCGCGGCAGGCGCGTGTCGAGCCAGTCGCCGATATCGGCGAGCAGCTTGAGCGGCGCATCCTGATGCACGCCACCCGGACGGAAATAATTGGAATGCATGCGCGCGCCGCTGACGCGCTCGAAGAAGTTCATGCAGTCTTCGCGGATCTCGAACAGCCACAGGTTCGGCGTCATCGCACCGACGTCCATGACGTGGCTGCCGAGGTTGAGCATGTGGTTCGAGATGCGCGTCAGCTCGGCAAAGAACACGCGCAGATACTGCGCACGCTCAGGGACTTCGAGGTCAAGCAGCTTCTCGACCGCCAGCACCCAGCTATGCTCCATGCACAGCGGCGAGCAGTAATCGAGACGATCGAAATAGGGCAGCGCCTGCGTGTAGGTCTTGTACTCGATCAGCTTCTCGGTGCCGCGGTGAAGCAGCCCGACATGCGGGTCGACACGTTCGACGATCTCGCCGTCGAGCTCCATGACCAGGCGGAGCACGCCGTGCGCCGCGGGATGCTGTGGACCGAAGTTAATCGTGTAGTTCTGGATCGTGACGTCGCCGGTCGTGGGATCGGCCGCATCGCCCTCGCCCAGAAGCTCCTCTACATAGAGACTCACTGGTTCTGTCCTCCGCCCTTGGTCGGAATCACGTCCGACTCCACGGGCTTGTCCTGCTTCTGGTTGCCCGGATCGGGCTCGCCCGCACCGCTCTGCGAGGTGTTCTGGACGTCCTTCTTCGCATAGGGCTCGCTCGGCGCGTCGGGCGCCTTGGTCGCGCTCTGCGCCGCATCCGCCTTGACGATCGTATCGGCCGACAGCGGCGTCTGCGCGCCCTTGGCCTGTGGCAGCGCGCCCTTCTCGTCACCCGGAAGGACGTATTCGGCGCCCTCCCAGGGGCTCATGAAGTCGAACGTGCGGAAATCCTGAGCAAGCTGCACCGGCTCGTACACGACGCGCTTCGCCTCTTCCGAATAACGCAGCTCGACATACCCCGTCAGCGGGAAGTCCTTGCGCTGCGGATGGCCGCGAAAACCGTAATCGGTCAGGATGCGGCGCAGGTCCGGGTTGCCGCTGAACAGCACGCCGTACATGTCGTACACTTCGCGCTCGAGCCAGCCGGCGACCGGCCAGATGTCGGTCACCGACGGCACCGGCTTGTCCTCGTCGGTCGCGACATGGACGCGCAGGCGGTGGTTCCGCGTCAGCGACAGCATGCAGTAGACGACCTCGAACCGCTCGGCACGATCGGGATAGTCGACGCCGGCGATTTCCATGAGCTGCTGATAGGCAAGCCCCGGCGTATCACGTAGCGCGATCATCGCGTCGTACAGATCTTCACGACGGACGTGCAGAGCGACCTCGCCGACCTTGTCGACCGCGTCGAGCAGCATGCCGCCGAGCGCGGCGCGAGCCGCGTCGATCACGCCGTCATTGGCGGCATAGGCTGGTGCGGGCGCCCTCACCGTTCGATGCTCCCGGACCGCCGGATCTTCCGCTGCAACTGCATGATGCCGTACAACAGCGCTTCCGCAGTCGGCGGGCAACCCGGGACGTAGATGTCGACGGGGACGATCCGGTCACAACCGCGCACGACGCTGTAGCTATAATGATAATAGCCGCCGCCGTTCGCGCACGATCCCATCGAGATCACGTATTTCGGCTCCGACATCTGATCGTAGACCTTGCGGAGTGCGGGCGCCATCTTGTTGCACAGCGTGCCGGCGACGATCATCACGTCCGACTGACGCGGCGACGCGCGCGGTGCGGCACCGAAGCGCTCCAGATCGTAGCGCGGCATGTTGACGTGGATCATCTCGACCGCGCAGCAGGCGAGCCCGAACGTCATCCACCACAGCGAGCCGGTACGGGCCCACTGAAACAGCTCCTCGGTCGAGGTGACCAGGAAACCCTTGTCGGTCAGTTCACCGTTCAGGCCGTCGAAAAAGCCCTGGTCGGGCGGCACGATCGCGCCACCGCCGGCGGGTGCCAGCAGACCGGAACCGGGCTGCGATGTGAGCTCTACTCCCAATCGAGTGCTCCCTTCTTCCATGCATAGGCGAGGCCGAGGGCCAGTTCGCCGATAAAGATCATCATCGAGATCCACGCGGTCCAGCCGAGCGTGAAGACCGAGACGGCCCAGGGAAACAGAAACGCCGCCTCGAGATCAAAGATGATGAAGAGGATGGCGATTAGGTAGAAGCGCACGTCGAACTGGCTGCGCGGATCCTCGAATGCGGGGAAGCCGCACTCATATTCGCTCAGCTTCTCGGGCGTAGGCTTGTGCGACCCGGTGAGCCTGGAGACAGCCATCGGCAGGAACACGAACGTGCTCGACAATGCGATGGCGACCCCGAGGAACAGGAGGATCGGAAGATAGTGCGACAGGTCGACCAAATGGCTTCTCGCAGATGCGAACAGATGGGGAGCCTTTAGGCCGATGGGCCCCGTGGGGCAAGGCTAGCAGCCCGTGAGAATCACTCGCAAGAGCTGTATGAGCCCCGCGGGAAACCTGCGTTACCTGCATGGTTCTGCAAGCAACGGCAGCCGCCAGGCGCCGGTCGTAGCCCCCAGCAAGACCGTCACCCCAGCAAAAACTGGGGTGACGGACATTTGGCAGGCCGGCCCGGCCTACCGACCCAAATGCATCAGCGCAGCGCGCCGGCCACCAGCTTATGCAGGCGCGAATGCAGCGCATCATTCGCCGCGAGGAACTCGTTGCGCTCCATCGCGCGGTCGCCACCGCGGAAGTCGGTCACGTAGCCGCCCGCTTCCTTGACCAGCAACATCCCCGCCGCGACGTCCCACGGCTTCAGGTTCGATTCCCAGAAGCCGTCGAACCGCCCGGCTGCCAGCCAGGCAAGATCGAGCGCCGCCGCGCCGAGACGGCGGATCCCCGCCACCTCGGGTGCGACCGCACCGAAGATGCGGCTCCACTGCGCGAAATCGCCATGACCGAGGAACGGGATACCCGTCGCGATCAGCGAATCGGCTAGATCGCGCCGCGACGACACGCGCAGGCGCTGGTCGGTCAGCCACGCGCCGCGGCCTCGCTCAGCCCAGAAGCTCTCGTCGGTGAGCGGCTGATACACCAGCGCTGTGGTGACCTCGCGCTTGCCGTTCGGCATCGGCTCCTCGACCGCGATCGAGATGCAGAAATGCGGGATGCCGTGAAGGAAGTTCGACGTGCCATCGAGCGGGTCGACGATAAAGCGCGGCTTGTTGGGATCACCCGCGACCTCGCCGCGCTCCTCCATCAACATGCCCCAGTCGGGGCGTGCGTGGCTCAGCTCTTCGAAGATCGTCTGCTCGGCGCGCTGGTCGGCCTGGCTGACAAAGTCGGCGGGACCCTTGCGGCTGACCTGCAGCTGCTGAACCTCATTGAAATCGCGGCGCAGGCGCGGTGCGGCCTTGCGGGCGGCGCGCTCGATGACGGTCATGATGCCGGAATGGCTGGGCATTGTCTTCTATCTCCCCCCTCCCGCATGCGGGAGGGGCCGGGGGTGGGCGCGCGCAATCGTCGTCGCGCAACGTCAGTCGGTAACGCCACTATCGGTGCGTGCCGTGGAGGGCGGGCGCCCACCCCCCAGCCCCCTCCCGCTTGCGGGAGGGGGAGTCGTTCAATCAGCACGCCTTACATAGGTCTGCTCATAGACATCGACCACGATCCGCGTGCCGGCACCGATATGCGGCGGGACCATCACGCGCACGCCGTTCTCGAGCACCGCGGGCTTGTACGACGACGAGGCGGTCTGCCCCTTCACGACGGCATCGGCCTCGACGATCAGCGCCTCGATCGTGTCGGGCAACTGGACCGAGATCGGCCGCTCTTCCCAGAGCTCCATCACGACATCCATGCCGTCCTGCAGGAACGCCGCGGCGTCGCCCAGGATGTCGGCATCCAGCGTGATCTGCTCGTAATTGACCTTGTCCATGAAGGTCAGCGCGTCGCCGTCGCGGAACAGATACTGGAAGTCGACGGTGTCGAGCCGGACCTTCTCGACGCTCTCGGCAGAGCGGAAGCGCGTGTTGCTCTTGCGGCCGTCGATGAGGTTCTTCATCTCGACCTGCATATAGGCGCCGCCCTTGCCGGGCTGCGTGTGCTGAATCTTCACGGCGCGCCAGATGCCGCCCTCATATTCAAGGATGTTGCCGGGACGAATCTCGACCGCGTTGATCTTCATGACCGATTCCTGCTGGAAAGAGCTAGGGGCCGTCCGCCAGGCAAGGCCGTGCGGAAACCCGAAGCCGCGCGCTTTAGCGAGATGGCCGCGCGCGAGCAAGCAGCGGGTAGGGATTGACCTCCTCGCCCTGCCACCAGCGCTGGCCCGGCTGCATCCGGCTCACCCCGAAATGCAGGTGATAATTGCCCGCGCCCGCGTCACCGGTGTCGCCGACATAGCCAAGGCGGTCCCCCGCCGCGACCGCCATTCCTTCGCGCACGCCCGGCGCATAGCCCGCGAGGTGCGCGTAATAATAGGTCCAGCGCCGGTCGGGTGACCGGACATAGACGGTGATCCCGCCAAGCGCGCTCTGGAACAGCTTCTCGATTCGTCCAGGCGCCGCGGCGACGACCGGTGTACCGCCCGCCGCCATGATGTCGGTGCCGTGATGCCCGCGCAGCCCGCCGCCGCGCGGATCGTTCCAGCTGTTGCCGACCGCGGTGCGCTTCACGCCGAGCACCGGCATCGTCAATGCTCGCGGCGCATCAGCATTCTGGACCTCTGCCTCAGCCTTCGGAGAGGCTGGCGACGGTGTGCGCCACGCCACCGCCTGCCGCCCACCGTCGCCGAACGACAGCATCGAAGCGAACGCGCCGCCAACCGCGACGATCAGCGCGAGAATAACCCAGAACGTCCGCGTCATGCGATCAGGCCTGGAAGACCGCCTTGGTCCCCGGCTTGATCATCATCGACAGTCGCGCCGCATCCCAGTTCGTCAGGCGGATACAGCCATGGCTTTCGGCGCGCCCGATCGTCTCGGGGTTGGGGGTGCCGTGAATGCCGTAATGATCCTTCGAAAGGTCCATCCAGACCACGCCGACCGGACCGTTCGGCCCCGGCGGCAGCATCTCCTTCTTCTGCCCCTTCTTCGCATCCCAGAACAGCGCCGGGTTGAAGTGGAATTTGGGGTTATAGTCGGAGCCCTTGATCGTCCATGTCCCCAGCGGCAGCGGGTCGTGGCTCGACCCCATCGTCGCGGAGAACTGCGCGATCAGCTTATCGTTCGCGTCGAGCACCCGCAGCACGCCGTCAGACTTGTCGACGACGACATGATCGGCCTGAGGCTGCTTCGCATCGACGTTCAGCATGTTGAGCGTCGCGCGCCAGTCGGGGCGGAACTTGGGATCATAGTCGCGCGACGTCGGCAGAGCGTTGGGGAACACCACCTTTGTCCCCGCCGACAGTTTGGTCGACGGCGAGTTGAGGGCCATGATCACCGCAGGCGTGGTGTGGAACATCTCACCCAGCTTCTCCATGACCGTCCGGTAGCCGATCGTCTGAAGCTCGGCCTGCTTCGCCGGGTCCTTGGGCAGCGGATTGACGAACGGCCCCGCGAGCATCTCGGGCGTCAGCGCAACCATGACCGTCGGCCGTGCCGCACGATAGGGATAGAGCGCGCGCATCGTCTGCGTGTCGGGCTTGCCCGTGATCGGCAACCCCTTGGCCTCCTGGAACCCCTTCAACGCCGCGACGAGCGACTGACCACCGCGTCCGTCGAGTACGCCCGGACCGAAACCCAGATGATCGAGGATCACCTGGACATGCAGTACGTTGCGGTCGATCGGTACCGGCTTGGCAGGGACAGGCTGCGCCACCGCCGGCAGGGCCGCGAGCAGGCAACCTGCAAGAACCGAAGCTTTCGTCACAAATGCCGTCATGCTCGTCATCCCAACCGTTACGCTACTGCATCAAACGGTTAGAACGACGGTTGTTTCCGTAGCGCCACCCAAGACCCCTCCCGTCATCCTGACGAAAGTCAGGATCCAGAGCCAAGCAGCGCGCCGCCCGAAGCATCCGGCGACGGACAACCTAATCAGCGCTTGGCGAGCACCTCGCCAAATGCCTTGACCGCAGCGACCTCGTCACCATTCCAGACGGCGCCCGACACCGCGATGAAATCGGCCCCCGCCGCCGCCAGCGCCGCGGCATTGTCCGGCGTAATCCCGCCGATCGCGACACACGGCATCTCGAACAGCGTCGACCACCAGGACAGGAGCACGGGCTCGGCCAGATGCTCGACGGTCTTGGTCGTGGTCGGATGAAAGGCCCCGAACGCGACATAGTCGGCGCCGGCCTCGCCCGCTTCCATCGCCAGATGCCGGCTGCCGTGACAGGTCACGCCGATCTGCGCATTGGGGCCGAGCTGCGCGCGCGCCTCGCGCGGATCGCCATCGCTCTGCCCGAGATGCACGCCGTCCGCGTCGAGCCGCTTCGCCAGCCCGATATCGTCGTTGACGATGAACGCGACGTCGCGCTCGGCGCAGATCGCGCGCAGCGGCGCGCCGAGCGCCGCAGCGGCGTGCTGGTCGATGTCCTTCACGCGGAACTGGAACGCCGCCACCGGCCCGGCGTCGAGCGCACGTGCCAGCCGCTCGGGAAAGTCGCCGCCGACGTCGAGCGGCGAGACGAGATAGAGCTGACATGGCGGCCGCCGCATGTCGCGGCGGAAATTCTCGGCGAATGTCGGGTCGAGCGGGCCCAGCGGATCTTCTTCGGTCATTCCCCGCCCCTAGCGGGTCGCGCCGCGCCCGTCACCCCGGCGCAGAGCCGGGACGACGGACGGGCGAAGCCGCGCTTATTCCTCGTTCTTGTAGATCCGGATGATCCGGTCGAGCATCGCCAGTGCCTCGTCGCGCGGACGCTGGAACGTGTTGCGGCCGATGATCGAGCCGTTGCCACCGCCGTCACGAATGTCGCGTGCATCCTGGAAGACCGCATCCGCACCCTTGGACGCGCCGCCCGAGAACACGTTGATGCGACGCCCGGCAAAGCTCGACTGGACGACGTGTTTGACGCGATCGGCCTGCTTGGACCAGTCGGTGCCGGCATAAAGCGGCTTAGCTTCCTTCTGCTCGATATGATCGGTCGGCAGCTTGGTCTTGATGATGTGCGCGCCGAGCAGCGCCGCCATGTGCGCGGCATAGGCGCCGACGTCGAGCGCGAGCTCGCCGTCCTTGGTCAGCTCGCCGCCACGCGGATAGGACCAGATCACGGTCGCGATGCCGACCGACTTGGCCTCTTCGCTCAGCTCGCGGATTTCCTCGACCAGGTCGAAGAACTGGTCCGCGCCCGGATAGATGGTGAAGCCGATCGCCGCCGAGCCGAGCCGCACCGCATCCGCCACGGTCGCGGTCACCGCCTGGTCGATCGTGGTCGCCCAGCTGTTCGAGCTGTTGCACTTCAGAATCGTCGGGATCTGCCCGGCGAACGTGTCCGCGCCCGCCTCGAGCATGCCGAGCGGCGCTGCATAGGCGCTGAGCCCCGCGTCGATCGCGAGCTGGTAATGATAGTGTGGGTCATAGGCCGCCGGATTGACCGAGAAGCTGCGTGCCGGGCCGTGCTCGAAACCCTGGTCGACGGGCAGGATCACCAGCTTGCCGGTACCGCCGAGCTTGCCCTGCATCAGGATGCGCGCAAGGTTCGCCTTTACCGCCGAACTCGTGGCCTCATACTTGTCGAGGATAGTCTTGATTTGCGGTGTGATCGTCGAGGTCATGGTCATTCCTGTCTTAGAGTTCGAGCCAGCGGCGCAGCGCGTCGTCGACCCGGGTCATGGTGGTGATGGGTATCGTACCGATAATCTTGACGATGGCGTTGCGGTCGAGCGTGTCGAGCCTGTCGACCTGAATCTCGCTGTCGCAGAGAAGACCCGTCTCGGGCGACGCCTCGAGCGACACGCGAAAGAGGCTGGTGCCGGTGATGACGCTGGTGAGTGGGCACAGCGAGACCGTGCCATGATCAGCGAACAGGTCTGACTGAACGACGAGGAACGGTCGTGGCTTCCGGGAAGACTCCCCTTTGCCAGCCCCGATCACGACCATGCCCCGTGTAATTTTCACGTCAGGGACTCCGCGAACATGGCATCCCAGTCTTCGTCCTTCGCGTGTCGATCATGTGCGGCAGCGAGGAGCGATTGCCGCTTTGCCTCCGCAAGGAACGCTTCATCGTGGCGTTCGACGTAGCGGCGCACGGCTTCACGTGCGATATCGCTCTTGCTGCGCCCTTGCGTGCGGGCGACCGCCGCGAGTCGTTCTTCGAGGTCGCTATCGAGCCTGACGCCCAGCATCCGAGTCTCCGTTTAACATGTTAAACATAGGCAAGGGGCGGCGCTTGATCAACCCCTGCTCGACTGTACTCGAACGCGCGCCAGGGACGGATTGACGCACCATCCCCGGACGCCGAGGTTGGCGTCGGGAAAACCTCCGGGGGGAGAGCGGGCAATGACGGTTTCGATAAAGGGCGTGATCGCGAGCGCTCTGGCGCTGGCGATCGCGATGACGCCGTCTCACGCGTCAGCGACGATCAAGGTCGGCGACCGGGCGCCGAAATTCGAGATGACGCTGATCGACGGCAGCAGGATCAGCAGCACCGACCTGCACGGACAGGTCGTCATCCTCAATTTCTGGGCGACATGGTGCGGGCCGTGCAAGGCGGAATTACCGCTGCTCGATACCTATTACCGGCTGCGCAAGGACAATGGCCTGCGCGTCTTCGCGGTCGCAACCGAAGACTCGCTCCCGGCATACAAACTGAAACCGGTCTTCGCGGCGCTGGCGATACCATCGGCCCGGCGGATCAAGGGCGCGTTCGGCGTCATGGGCGCGCTGCCGACCAACTACATCATCGATCGCGCCGGGGTCGTCCGCTATGCGAAACCCGGCGCGTTCGACCTGGCCGACCTGAACACGCTGCTCGTGCCCCTGCTCAACGAGCCGGCGCCGACGCCTTAACGGGTCAGCGCGGCGACGCCGGGCAGGTCCTTGCCCTCCATCCATTCCAGGAACGCACCGCCCGCGGTCGACACGAAGGTAAACGCATCCGCGACCCCGGCATGGTTGAGCGCCGCGACCGTATCGCCACCGCCTGCGACCGAGACCAGCGAACCACCCTCGGTGAGCGCCGCCGCCGTCCTGGCGAGCGCGACCGTGGCGGTATCGAACGGCGGCGTCTCGAACGCGCCGAGCGGACCGTTCCAGACCAGGGTCCGGCAATTCTTCAGGACGTCACCAAGCGATTCGACCGCAGCCGGCCCGACGTCGAGGATCATCTCATCCGCTGCGACCTCGTGCACGTTGATCGTGCGCGTGGCGGGGTTCGGCTTGAACTCCTTCGCAACGACGACGTCATAGGGCAGATGGACGGTGCAGTTCGCCTTGTCGGCAGCCTCCATGATCTGTTCGCAGGTCGCAGCGAGTTCATGCTCGCACAGGCTCTTGCCAACATCGACGCCGCGCGCCGCGAGGAAGGTGTTGGCCATGCCGCCGCCGATGATCAGGTGATCGACGCGCGTGACCAGGTGCCGCAGCACGTCGAGCTTCGACGAGACCTTCGCACCGCCAACGACCGCGGCGACGGGATGCTCCGGGGCGCCCAGCGCCTTCTGGAGCGCGTCGAGCTCGGCCTCCATCGCGCGGCCGGCAAAGGCGGGCAGGACATGCGCCAGCCCCTCGGTCGACGCGTGCGCGCGGTGCGCGGCGGAGAAGGCGTCGTTGACGTAGAGATCGCCGAGGCTGGCGAAGCGCGTGACCACCGCCGGATCATTCGTCTCCTCGCCGCCGAAGAAGCGCGTGTTCTCGAGGACGGCGATGTCACCAGGTTCGAGCATCGCGACCGCGTCGTCCGCGCCCTCCCAGTCGACATAGCGAACCTCGCGGCCCAGCACGTCGCTATACGGCCGGACGACCTGCGAAAGCGAAAATTCCGGGCTCGGATTGCCCTTGGGGCGGCCGAAATGGGCGAGGATCAGGACGATCGCACCCTTGTCGGCCAGTTCGCCGACCGTTGCGACGGTCGCCCGCAAGCGCGTGTCGTCGGTGACGGCGCCTTCGGCCATCGGCACGTTGAGGTCTTCGCGGACGAGTACGCGCTTGCCCCGCACATCGCCCATGTCGTCGAGCGTCTTGAATGGCCTGCTCATGGTTCTTCGATCCTGATCTCGTCACCGACGGCGATTCTGCCGCCCATCAAAACGCGGGTACACGCCCCGCCCCGCCAGTCGGGCGTGAGCGCGGCGAACAATCCTGGCGCCAGGGCTTCCATGCGTTCGCACGGATCGGTGTGGCGCGTCACCTCCAGCACCACGTCCGCGCCGATGCTAAGCCGGGTGCCAGGTATCTGGGGAAGGTCGAAGCCGTCGACGAGAAGGTTCGCGCGGCGTTCGTACCAGGGAATATCACAGCCAACCTCGGCCATCGCGGCGTCCCAGTCGCCGCGTTCGAGCAACGTGACCTGACGCCGCCCCCTGCCGCCGGGCTTCACATAGCCGCGAAAGTCACCGTGCAAGCCGGCCTCGATGGTGATCTCGACATGGTCGATGACCTCCATCGGGGCTTTCGCGCGAGCGTGACGCGCGATGCCGGCGATCGTGCCTGCGGCCCCGGCCTCTTTCCCGTTCGTGTCGAGCACAGTCGAGACACCATCTTTCACGGACGGCGACTTCTCGACTGCGCTCGAAGCGAACGAAAGAGGGGGTACATAGATCGCAAGTTCAGATGAACTTCGCCATCGCGGTGGCCGTATCGACCATGCGGTTCGAGAAGCCCCATTCATTGTCGTACCAGCTGACGACGCGGACCAGCTTGCCGTCGATCACCGCGGTCTCCAGGCTGTCGATCGTCGACGAGGCCGGGGTATGCTGGAGATCGATCGAGACGAGCGGCTCGTCCGACCAGTCGAGCACGCCGACCAGCGGACCGCTCTCGGATGCGGCCTTCAGCACCGCGTTCACTTCTTCGCGGGTCGTGTCGCGCGAGGGCGTGAAGGTCAGGTCGATCAGCGAGACGTCCGGCACGGGCACGCGGATCGCCGAGCCGTCGAGCTTGCCCTTCAGTTCGGGCAGCACTTCGGACACGGCACGCGCGGCGCCCGTCGTGGTCGGGATCATCGACATCGCCGCAGCGCGTGCGCGACGCAGGTCCGGGTGGATCTGGTCGAGGATCTTCTGGTCGTTGGTATAGGCATGGATCGTCGTCATCAGCCCGCGCTCGATTCCGATCGCGTCGTTCAGCACCTTGGCGACGGGGGCCAGGCAGTTGGTCGTGCACGACGCGTTCGACACGATCGTGTGCTCGGCCGTCAGCTTGTCGTGGTTAACGCCGTAGACGACCGTCAGGTCGACATTCTTGCCCGGTGCCGAGATCAGCACCTTCTTGGCGCCGGCGTCGAGATGCTTCTGGCAGCTTGCCTTGTCGGTGAAGAAGCCGGTGCATTCGAGCACGATGTCGACGCCCAGTTCGGCGTGCGGCAGGTTGGCGGGGTCGCGCTCGGCGGTGACGCGGATGCGCTTGCCGTCGACGACGAGTTCATTGCCCTCGGCCGACACGTCGCCCGGATATTTGCCGTGAACGCTGTCGCGCTTGAACAGCCAGGCGTTCGACTTGGCGTCGCCGAGATCATTGATCGCGACGAGTTCGAGTGCGCCGTTCGACTGCTCGAGAACCGCGCGGGCAACGAGCCGGCCGATCCGCCCGAAACCGTTGATCGCAACCTTGACCGTCATTGCTGTATCTCCGCTACGCCCGTGAGTCCGTTCCGGGCGCGCTGCCTTTGCGGGGCGGTGGGGCGCCCTGTCAACACCATGGACGGTGTACGGCACGGGCGAAAGCCGCTTGCCGCGCCCCCCGGCCATGCTATCTCGCAATCTATGCCAGATACTCTTCCCGACGCGCCGACGGCCGTCGACAGGCCTCCCGACGGTCCAACCGCGGTCGACAGGATCGACGCCGCTATCGGCCGGATCGAAGCCGCGATCCACGCACGCGCCGAAAGCGGCGACGCACTCGCCAGGCGGCATGCCGCACTCAAGGCGCGCATGGCGGAGGCGGTCGCCGCGCTCGACGACGTCATCACCCGCGGGAGCCCCAACTGATGGCACAGGTCATGCTCGATATCGGTGGCCGCCCGCATGCGGTTGCGTGTCGCGACGGCGAGGAATCGCGCGTGCGTTTGCTCGGCGCGATGCTCGCCGAACGCTGGCCGGTCGCGGACCGCGCCGCCGGGGGGCTCAGCGCCGAACGCGCGATGCTGTTCGTCGCACTGATGCTCGCCGATGATCTCGACGAAGCTGCACATCGTCCGCCCGAGGGATCGGCGGTCAGCGAGATCGCCCTGACGCGCATCGCCGATCGTCTCGAAGGACTCGCACAGGCCCTTGAGCAAAGCCCGCCGAGCGCCTAGATTGGCCTTGGCGGGTTCTGCCCGGTACGAGCCTTTATTATCCCTGAGGCTATTCATCATCCATAGGGGGCTGTCCCTGTTAGGACCCTGGTCCGAAGCATATGGTCCCCACCTGACGTACCGTGCGTCAGTGGATAACCCGGCACACGGCCATGGTGGGCCCGCCACATCACCATTCCCGTCATCGGACGATACCCGCATGATCGATCCGCACCCGTGAGCGACAAGGCCGCGCTCCGTACCGCATTGCGGGCCGCCCGCGCGGCCGCCGCGCCGGTCGAGATCCGCGTCCCGGACGCGTTCCTGGCCCGGCTTTCGCCCGGCCTGACCGTCGCCTCCTATTTTCCGATGGCTGGTGAGGCGGATCCCTCCCCCTTCGCACGCGCCGCTGTCGAGGCAGGGTGCGTCATCGCGCTTCCCCACGTCGTGCGCCGCGACCAGCCGATGCGGTTTCTCGCCTGGGAGACGGAGGCGGCGCTGATCGCAGGCCCCTTCGGGCTTCACCAGCCCCCGGCCGATGCCGCCGCGCTCGCCCCCGACATCATCCTGACCCCGCTGGTGGGGTTCGATCGCCACGGCAATCGCATCGGCCAGGGCGCAGGCTATTACGACCGCGCATTTCTCGCGCATCCCGACGCATGGCGAATCGGCATCGCGCTGGCGATCCAGGAGGTCGACGCGCTGACGCCCGACGCCTGGGACGTGCCGCTTCACGCCATTGCCACAGACAAGGACTGGATCACGCCATGACACCTAGCTGGCGCAAACCCGCCGGGATGCTCGGCATCCTCTTGCTGATCACGCTGTGGTGCGTCGCAATCGTCAGCCTGTCGACGATCGTCGGCAGCTGGCACTGGCTGGGCCAGCTGGCATTCTATCTCGTCACAGGGCTGATCTGGATAGCGCCGCTGAAACCCGTGCTGCGCTGGATGGAAACGGGGCGCTGATCCCGGTCGCTGTCCGGACGGCGGCTAAAATTTTAAAGGGGGGCTCGGCCACCCCTTAGGGTGGCGCGAGTGACGGGACTCGAACCCGCGACCTCCGGCGTGACAGGCCGGCGCTCTAACCAACTGAGCTACACCCGCATTCCCAATGACGAACTCTGCACAGCACCCGCAAACGGGTCTGGCAGTCGTCACCGTCGTAGACACTATCTCACACCATCGACGAACGATGGCGCGAGTGACGGGACTCGAACCCGCGACCTCCGGCGTGACAGGCCGGCGCTCTAACCAACTGAGCTACACCCGCTGAAACAGCGTGGAGGCGGCAACTAGGCGAGGGTTGGGATAGCGTCAACCCCCATTCAGCCGCCTGTTTCACGTTGGTCGTCGGACGCGTCCCCCCGGCGACGATTCCGCCCGCTTTTCTGCTGCACCAGCGTGCCGTGCTCGAACAGGAACCCCGCGATATCGGGCTTGCCCGCGGCGCCCAGCACGGTCTGGATGATGATCAACAGCGGCACCGCCAGCAACGCGCCGAGAGTGCCCCAGACCCAGCCCCAGAAGCTCAGAGAGATCAGGATCAGCAGCGGGCTGATCGTCAGCCGGTGGCCGACGATGAACGGCGTGATCGCATTCGCCTCGACCAGATGCAGCCCGTACATCAGTGCCGGCGGGAGCATCGCCATCCAGATATCCGAGAAGGTCATCAACCCGCCCAGCCCGAGCAGGAACGCGCCGATCACGGGTCCGAAATAGGGGATGTAGTTCAGCAGGGCGACGATCCCGCCCCACATCGCTGGATAGGGCATGCCGATCGCCCACAAGGCGGTGCCGGTCACGATCCCGAGCAGGACATTGATGACGGTGATCGTGCCGAGATAGGCCGAGACGTCGTCGACCACGTCCTGAATCACGCGTGCGGTCGCCATCGCCCCGTCGAAGCTCGTGCGACCCGTGATCGTCTGCCGCCGCATGCCCGTCCAGCCGGACAGGAAGAAGAACACGATCAGGATCCCGAACAGCAGCTGGACGATGACCGCCGGCGCGGATGTCGCGGCGAATTCCAGAATCGAACTCGGTGCCGCGACGCCCGCGGTTGCAGGCTGCTTGATCGGCGTCGACGCGACCTGCCGCAGCGTCTTGTTCACATATTTCTCGAGGCTCGAATAGAGATCGAGCAGCGGCGCCAGATTGCTCTGGATCCGATCGAGCCGTGTCGGCAGCAGCCGAAAAAAGTCGGTTGCCGGCACGAGGATCGCGGCGATCGCGACATTGGCCGCGACCAGGAACACCAGAATGCACGCGAGCGCCGCGATCGGCGACGGCACGCCCCGCCGTTCGAGCCATTCGAGCACCGGAATCAGTGCGACGGCGATCACCAGCGCGGTCGTCAGCGGCAGGAAGAACTCCGCCCCTGCCTTCAACGCGAACGGCAATGCAATGACCAGCCCGATTCCGGCGGTCAGCGTCAGCGCGGCGAGCAGGCGATCGCGCCGCTGCGCGATACGCATCGCATCCTCGACACCAACGCCGAGCGGGGGTTCGAACACCCCTTCCGCGCTGGTCGCCGTGGTCGCCCCACCCTCGGCTGGCGGCGGCCCTCCCTCATGGACGTCCGCCGTACCCGCCTGGGCCGTATAATCGTCGTTCGCCATGCCGTTACCCCTCGCTTGCCCTTCCCCTTGTCACAATCGGGGCGGCATTCAAGCGGTGTTGATGCTCCGCCTGCGCGATGCAGAACGAATCGCCCTAAACTATGATGCCGTGGCCGGAATCCGATCCGCAAAAAGCGATTGCAGGTCCTTTTTCAGGATCTTGCCGTTCGCGTTGCGGGGCAAGGTCTCGGGCACGAAGCGGATGGCGACGGGCGTCTTGAACGCCGCGAGCCGTTCGCGCACCCAGGCCTGCAGTTCCGCCTCGCTCGCCTGACCACCGGGGGCAAGGTGGACGACGGCGACCGGCTCCTCGCCCAGCGTGCGGTGCGGCAGTCCGATCAGTGCGCAGTCGGTGACCGCGGGATGCGCATAGAGGACGTTCTCGACCTCCGACGAATAGATGTTCTCGCCACCCCGGATGATCATGTCCTTGGCTCGGTCGACGATGTAGCAGAACCCCTCCTCGTCGAGCCGCGCGAGATCGCCCGTCCGCACCCAGCCGTCGATGAACGTCGTCGCGGTCGCCTCCGGCTTGTTCCAATAGCCCTTCACGATCATCGGCCCGCGCGCCCAGAGCTCGCCGACCTCGCCGATCGGAAGGTCGGTGACGCCGTCCTCCGCGACGATCTTCAGGTCGACGACGGGTGCTGGCGGCCCCGCGCTGCTCGGCCGGTTGAGGTAATCCTCCGCGCCGTGATGCGTGACCGTCGCCATCGTCTCGGTCATGCCCCAACCATTGCCGGGCAGCGCGCCGAGCTCGGTATGGATGCGCCTGACCAGCTCGGGGGCCGAGGGCGCGCCGCCATAGGCGATCGATTCGAGTGACGAGAGATCATAGTTGCCGCGGTCGGGATGCTCGATCAGCTGCCACGCGATCGTCGGCACGCCGCCGGTCACGTTCACCTTCTCGCGTTCGATGATCTCCATCGCGCGGACGGTGTCCCACTTGCGCATGAAGATCATCGTGCTCCCCGTCGCGATCACCCCCATCATGCCCGCCGAGCAGGCGGTGACGTGGAAGAGCGGGATGACCGTCAGCGTCACGCGCGGGGTCGGCTCGGGCGGCGCCTCGCCGCGCCGCAAGGCCGAGCGCGCGCCCGAGTAGCCCCCGGTCAGGATGTTCGACATCATGTTGCGATGCGTCCCCAGCGCCCCCTTGGGAGCACCGGTCGTGCCGCTGGTATAGAAAATCGTCGCATCGTCGTCGGGCGCGATCACCGCGTCGGGCAGCGGCTGGTCGGGCAGCGTCGCCCAGTGCGACGACGCCCCGATCACGTCCTCCAGCGGCGCTGCGATACCGGTCAGCGGCGCGACCGCGCGGCTGACCAGCACCTGCTCTAGCGACGGAATCGTCGCGTAGATATCCTCGAGCCGGTGATGGCGTTCATCGTCGGTGATCAGGACCCGGGCACCCGAATCGGCGAGACCATAGGCCATCTCCGCGCCCGTCCACCACGCGTTCAACGGCACCATCACCGCGCCGATCGCGGTCGCTGCGAAGAACGCGACCGGCCATTCGGGCAGGTTGCGCATCGCCAGCGCGACGCGGTCGCCCGGCCCGATGCCCAGCGTACGCAGATGCGCCGCCAGCGTCGTCACCGCGCGCCACGTCGCTTCATAGGTCACGCGCTCGTCTTCATAGATGGTGAAGACGCGCTCGCCATGACCACGCGCGGCCTCGATCAGGTAGCGCAGCGACGGCGGCGCATTCTTCCACACCCGCGTCGCGACCCCGCCGATCATCACGGTCTCCATCTCGAACTTGCCGCCGGGCGCAGTCAGACGCCGTTCGGTTTCCGCCATCGACATGACCGGCCAGTTGGGGTCCAGGGCGATGATTGGTTCATGAGCCAAGGCCAGCCTACTCCAAATATGAATTTCGGGTTTGGCTTATCCGCCAACCGGATGCACGTTTAGAGTTGATTTGCACGCCACTCAAGGCAATAGGAGTGCCCATGTTCGAACCGGGGGTATGGTGCATGCGGGGAAGCTGGCGATGACCGCCGCGTTCGCTGGGGCGGCTGAACGGCATGGCTTCGATCCGGCACGGCTCGCCGCGATCGATAGGCTGTTGAAAGACCGCTATATCGTCACCGGCAAGCTCCCCAATGCGCAGCTGCTGATCGCGCGCGACGGCGAAACCGTGCATTTCTCGCATCAGGGCCTCGCCCGCGAAGGCGGCGCGCCGATCGACGAAACGTCGCTGTTCCGGATCGCGTCGATGACCAAGCCGATCACCTCGGTCGCGTTCATGATGCTGGTCGAACAGGGCCTCGTCGCACTCGACACGCCGGTCCATCACGTCCTGCCCGCGTTCAAGGGGATCGGCGTCTATAACGGCGGCGGTGCGGGGGTCCCCTTTGCGGTGAAACCGACCGCCGAGCCGATG
Organism: Sphingomonas sp. STIS6.2; assembly: GCF_000732685.2. NCBI lineage: Bacteria > Pseudomonadati > Pseudomonadota > Alphaproteobacteria > Sphingomonadales > Sphingomonadaceae > Sphingomonas > Sphingomonas sp. STIS6.2. The sequence goes on along the minus strand of NZ_JPDP02000041.1, from coordinate 376,577 downwards.
CGGATGATCGACCTGCTTCGCCACACCTCGGGTCTGACCTACGGCTTCCAGAATCGCTCGAACGTCGACGCCGCCTATCGCGAAGGCAAGATCGAGAACTGGCACGGCAATCTCGATCTCGACGGGTTCGTCGCCGCGCTGGGCGCGCTGCCGCTCGAATTCTCGCCGGGGACCGCGTGGAATTATTCGGTGGCAACCGACGTGCTGGGTGCCGTCGTCGAGCGCGTCTCGGGCGTCACGCTCGACACCTTCTTCACGACGCGAATCTTCGTGCCGCTGAAGATGGACGACACGGGATTCCAGGTTCCTGCCGACAAGACGGATCGCCTGACCGATTGCTACACGGTCGCGCCGGGCAAGGGGCGCACGATGCTCGATCGCGGCGAGAAGAGCGCGTGGAGCCGTCCGCCGACGCTGTTGTCGGGTGGTGGCGGGCTTGTCTCGACCGCGCTCGACTATCAGCGCTTCTGCCAGATGTGCCTTAACGGCGGCGAACTCGACGGTGCGCGGATCCTCGGCCGCAAGACGCTCGAACTCATGACGCAGAACCATCTGCCCGGCGGCGCCGATCTGACGACGATGTCCCGGTCGATGTTCAGCGAGGCGACCAATGCCGGCACCGGTTTCGGACTGGGCTTCGCGGTGACCATCGATCCCGTCCGGTCGATGATGCCGGGGTCGAAGGGCGAGTATTACTGGGGCGGGATGTTCTCGACCGCCTTCTTCATCGATCCGGTCGAACGCCTGTCGATGGTCTTCATGACCCAGGTCTCGCCCAGCAGCCTCTACCCCATCCGCCGCGAGCTCAAGACGATGATCTACGCCGCCATGACCTGACCCGTCAGCGGCCGTCACCAGGAGAGAATAATGACCACCCCGATCCGCACCGAACGCCATGACGACGTCCTCGTCATCATCTCGAACAACCCGCCGGTCAACGCACTCGGCGCCGCAGTCCGCCAGGGGCTCGAGGCCGCGATCAAGGACGGCGTCGCCGAGGCGAGCATCACCGCGATGGTGATCCGCTGCGACGGCCGCACCTTCTTCGCGGGCGCCGACATCACCGAATTCGGCAAGCCGATGGTCGAGCCCGGCCTGCCGACCGTCGTCGACATGATCGAGGCCTCGTCCAAGCCGGTCGTCGCCGCGATCCACGGCACCGCGCTCGGCGGCGGCTGCGAAGTGACACTCGGCTGCCATTACCGCGTCGCCGTTCCCTCGGCCAAGATCGGCACGCCCGAGGTCAAGCTCGGCCTTCTCCCCGGCGCGGGTGGCACGCAGCGCATCCCGCGCATCGCCGGCGTCAAGCTCGCGCTCGAGATGACCGCCAAGGGCGATCCGATCTCCGCGAAGAAGGCGCTCGACGCCGGCCTGATCGACAAGATCGTCGGCGAGGACAGCCTGGAAGCCGACGCGATCGCCTTCGCGCGCAAGATCGCGGCGAAGCGCCCCCTGCCCCGCGCGTCCGAGAAGACCGCGCAGGCCGATCCCGACGCGGTCGCCGCATTCAAGAAGGAGAACGCCCGCCGCTTCCGCAACTTCGACGCCCCCGCCGCCAACATTGCCTGCGTCGAGAAGGCCTCTGATGGGTCGAGCTTCGCCGAGGGTGTCGCGTTCGAACGCGAGCAGTTCATGGCGCTCATGATGGGGGTCCAGTCCGCCGCGCAGCGCCACATCTTCTTCGCCGAGCGCCAGGCCGCCAAGATCGACGACGTCCCCGCCGACACGAAACTGCGCGAGATCAAGCGCGTCGGCGTGATCGGCGCGGGCACGATGGGCGGCGGCATCGCGATGAACTTCCTGTCCGCCGGCATCCCCGTCACGATCGTCGAGATGCAGCAGGAGGCGCTCGACCGCGGCACCGGCGTCGTCCGCAAGAATTACGAGGCGACCGCCGCCAAGGGCCGGATGAAGCCCGAACAGGTCGAACAGGCGATGGGCGCGCTGAAACCCACGCTCGACTTCGCCGACCTCGCCGAGTGCGACCTGATCATCGAGGCGGTGTACGAGACGATGGAGGTGAAGAAGGAGATCTTCACCAAGCTCGACGCGATCGCCAAGCCCGGCGCAATCCTCGCCTCGAACACCTCCTATCTGAACATCGACGAGATCGCGGCGTGCACGAAGCGGCCCGAGGACGTCGTGGGCATGCACTTCTTCTCGCCCGCCAACGTCATGAAACTGCTCGAGGTGGTGCGCGGTGACAAGACCGCGGACGACGTGCTTGCGACTGTCATGGCGCTCGCCAAAAAGATCAAGAAGGTCGCGGTCGTCGCAGGCGTCACCTATGGCTTCATCGGCAACCGCATGCTGATGCCGCGCCAGGTCGAGGCGACCAAGCTGCTGCTCGAGGGTGCGAGCCCCGAGCAGATCGACCGCGTCCATGTCGCGTTCGGCATGCCGATGGGCCCGTTCCAGATGAGCGACCTCGCCGGCGTCGACATCGGCTGGCACCGCGACCCGAGCCGGATCGAGAATATCCGCGATGCGCTGGCAGCGGAAAATCGCTGGGGCCAGAAGACCAAGGCGGGCTTCTACGACTATGACGATAAGCGCACGCCATCGAACTCCCCCCGCGTCGCCGAGATCATCGACGATTTCCGCGCCAAGTCGGGTGTCACCCCGCGCGAGATCAGCGACGAGGAAATCGTCGCGCGCACGCTCTACACGATGGTCAACGAAGGCGCGCTGATCCTCGAAGAGGGCAAGGCGCAGCGGGCGTCCGACGTCGATGTGGTGTGGATCTACGGTTACGGCTGGCCGGTCTATCGCGGCGGGCCGATGTTCTGGGCGCAGTCGGAAGGCTTGCCAAAGGTCGTCGCCGGGCTCGAGAAATACGGCTTTCCGGTTGCCAAGTCGCTCAAGGACGCCGCCGCGAGCGGTGGGAAGATCAAGTAAATTCTACGCCCTCTCCCCTCGGGGGAGAGGGAGAAAGGAAGACCCGATGACCGACCTCGACACCTTCCGCACCGAAACCCGCGCTTGGCTCGCGGAAAACTGCCCGCCCGAGATGCGCAAGCCCGTCCGCTCGGAGGACGATGTCTGCTGGGGCGGCCGCAACTTCACCCCGTCCTCGCACGCGCAGACGGACTGGCTCGACCGGATGGCCGCCAGGGGATGGACCGTCCCCGACTGGCCCAAGGCCTATGGTGGCGGCGGCCTGTCGCCTGCCGAAACCAAGATCCTCCGCGAGGAGATGGCGGCGATCAAGGCGCGCAACCCGCTCAACAGCTTCGGCATCTCGATGCTCGGGCCGGCACTACTCAAATATGGCACCGAGGAGCAGAAGCTCGATCACCTGACCAAGATCGCGCGCGGCGAGATCCGCTGGTGCCAGGGCTATTCGGAACCCAATGCGGGCTCCGATCTCGCCGGCCTTGCCACCTCGGCGGAGGACAAGGGCGACCATTATCTCGTCAACGGCCAGAAGGTCTGGACGTCCTATGCCGACAAGGCGGACTGGATCTTCTGCCTCGTCCGCACCGACAAGACGTCGAAGCAGGGCGGGATCAGCTTCGTGCTGTTCGACATGGCCACCCCCGGCGTCTCGACCAAGCCGATCTTGCTGATTAGCGGCAACTCGCCGTTCTGCGAGACCTTCTTCGACAATGTCGAGGTCCCCAAGGTCAACCGGGTGTACGAGGAGAACAAGGGCTGGGACGTCGCCAAATATCTGCTCGGTCACGAACGCGAGATGATCTCCGGGATGGGGCTCGCCTCGTCGAGTGGCAACCCGCTGATCGACGGGGCGATCGCCACCGTCGGGCTCGGCCATGACGGCCGCCTCGCCGACCCGCTGCTCCGCGCGTCGATCGCGCTGTTCGAGGTGCGCGCCAAGGCGTTCGGGGCGATGTCCGAACGCTTCATCGATGAACTGAAGGCGGGCAAGGCCCATCCCGCGCAGCCGAGCATGATGAAATATTACGGCACCGAGCTGAACAAGTCGCGCTACGAACTGATGATGGCGGCGGGCGGCTCGGACGCGCTCGAATGGGAGAGCGACCGCTCGCGCGGGGGTGCGATCCCGCGCTCGTGGCTGCGCACCAAGGCGAACTCGATCGAGGGCGGGACGAGCGAGATCCAGCTCAACATCATCGCTAAGCGGATCCTCGAACTGCCCGCCTGAGCTCTACCGTTCTCCCGCGCAAGCGGGAGCCCAGAATCACGAACGCTGCGCGCGGGGCTCCTGGGCCCCCGCCTCCGCGGGGGAACAGAAATGCCACTCTATCTCGATGACGACCAGACCGTCCTTCAGGACACGATCCGCGACTTCGTCGCCGAACACGCCCCCGTCAGCCACATGCGCGCGCTTCGCGATGCCGAGGACGCCACCGGCTTCTCGCGCGACCTGTGGAAGCAGTTCGCCGAGATGGGCTTCACCGGCATCCTGATCGGCGAGGACCAGGGCGGGCTCGGCCTCGGCCATGTCGAGGCGGGCGTCGTGCTCGAACAGATCGGTCGCAACCTGTCGCCCTCCCCCTTCCTGACCACCGCCGTCGCCGCGGTCGAGGCGCTCAAGGGCACCGGCCAGGCCGAACGCTGGTTCCCCGGCATCATCGCGGGCGAAACGGTAGCAGCGCTCGCCATCGACGAGGTTGCCAAGCACCGCGACAGCATCGCGATGACCGCCGAACGCGCGGGCAACGGCTTCAGGCTGACCGGCGCCAAGCGCTTCGTCGCGCACGGCCACAACGCCGACCTGATCATCGTCGCCGCGCGTACCGCAGGCGGCGCGGACGATGCCGACGGCATCACCTTGTTCGCGGTCCCGAAGGACGCCGCCGGGCTTAGCGCGAACGCCGAGCGGCTTGCCGATGCCAGCCTCGCCGCGCGCCTCGACTTCGACGGGGTCGAGGTCGATGCCGATGCGGTGATCGGTGAGGTCGACGCCGGCCGCGCGCCGCTCGACCAGCTGCTCCGCGCGGGCCGCACCGGCGCGTCCGCCGAGCTTCTCGGCGTCGGCGGCGGCGCGATGGACATGACGATCGGCTATATGAAGCAGCGCAAGCAGTTCGGCGCGCTGATCGGCAGCTTCCAGGCGCTCCAGCACCGCGCCGCGCATCTCTATTCGGAGATGGAGGTCGCGCGCGCCGCGGTGCTCAAGGCCCAGCAGCTGCTCGATCTGGGCCACGACAAGGCCGACGAGGCCGTCTCGGTCGCCAAGGCGATGACCGCGCTCGCGACGACGCTCAGCGTGCAGGAAAGCGTGCAGATGCACGGTGGCATCGGCATGACCGACGAATATGACATCGGCTTCTACATGAAGCGCGCGCGCGTGCTGGCCGAACTGTTCGGCGACGCCAACTTCCATGCCGACAGGCTGGCCATCGCCGCGGGCTATTGACGCTTCCGTTCCCCGGCGAAGGCCGGGGCCCAGTTGGGCAGCGCTTGCGGTCTGCCACTGCACTCCGTTACTGCGACCTCCCCGACTGGGCCCCGGCCTGCGCCGGGGAACCCCCAGCCGGCCCCGTCCCTCGCCGGGGCACAAGGTGAAGACGATATGATTCCCGATACTGCCGATACGTCCCCCCAAGCCCTCGCCCAGGGCCTCGTCGACCTGCTCGAGATCGACGAGGTCGACACCGACCTCTATGTCGGCAAGCGCCAGCCCGGCGGTGTCGGCCGCGTGTTCGGTGGACAGGTGATCGCGCAGGCACTCCAGGCCGCGCAGCGCTCGACCGAGGCGCCAAAGGCGGCGCATTCGCTCCACGCCTATTTCATGCGGCCGGGCAACGAGGACTACCCGATCGTCTACCGCGTCGTCCGCGATTTCGAGGGCCGCAGCTTTGCGACGCGTCGCGTCATCGCGATGCAGAAGGGCCAGCCGATCCTCAACATGGCGGCATCGTTCCAGACCCCCGAGGACGGGCTCCATCACCAGGACGCGATGCCCGACGTCGCGCCACCCGAGGACCTGCGCTCCGATCGTGACCTGCGGCTGGAGAATATCGACGGCATTCCCGAGAAGTTTCGTGCACACATGCTGCGCTGGCGCCCGATCGAGGTCCGCCCGGTCAACCCGCGCAGCTGGATCGATCCGCCCGCGCAGGCGCCGAACCATGCCAACTGGTTTCGGATCGTGGCGCCGATCGGCGACGACCCCGCGATGCACCGCGCGGTCCTGTCCTATGCCTCCGACATGGCGTTGCTGGGAACCGCGCTGCTGCCGCACGGGATCAACTGGATCACGCCGGGTCTGCAGACCGCCAGCCTCGATCATTCGCTATGGCTGCACGAGGATTTCCGCGCGGACGACTGGCTGCTCTATGCCTGCGATGCCCCCTGGTCGGGCCATGCGCGCGGCTTCAACCGCGGCAAGATCTTCTCCCGCGACGGACGGCTGGTCGCGAGCGTCGCGCAGGAGGGGCTGATCCGGATGCGAAAATAACCTTGGTTCACGGGGGTTAACGCGGTCTTCGTAAATTCCGATTAGTCCAGCGCGATCATTCTCCGGGATCATCGGCATGCAGCGCCTTCTCTATATCAGCACGTCGCGTGGCCGTGTGACACAGCCGGTCATCGACGAGATCCTGCGGGTCTCGCGGCGCAACAATGCCGCCGCGGGCGTGACCGGTCTGCTCATCGCTGGCGGCAACAGGTTCCTTCAGGTGCTCGAAGGCGATGATCTCGCCGTGTCGCGCACCTTCGATCGCATCCAGCGCGACGACCGGCATTTCGCGATGGTGCAGCTCGCGAAACAGACGATCACCGAGCGCAGCTTCGGCAGCTGGTCGATGGGATTTGCCAGCGGCGCGGCGCCTGGCGGTGGCGCGACGTCGCCCGCCGCCACGATCGCAGCGCTGATCGCGCCGATCGAGGATCCGACGCTACGCGGCTATTTCACCGGTTTCGCCGACCTGCATCTCTCAGCCGCCTGAGCGGACTGCATCAGGCTGCGGTCTTGCCATAGTCCTGCCGCGTCACGGGATGGCTCGACGACAATCCGCCATCCACAACGATCGCCTGACCATTGACGTAGCTTGCGTCATCGGAGGCGAGGAACACCGCGACCCGGGCAAGCTCCTCGGGCTGCGCGCCGCGGTGGAGCGGGTTTAGGCGGCCGACGCGGTCCATCTTGTTGGCCTCGCGCGCGTAATCGAACACCGGTTTGGTCATCCCCGTCTCGGTCAGCCCGGGGCAGATCGCATTGACCCGGACGTTCGCACCCGACAGCTGCTGCGCCGACACCGCCGCGAGGTTGATCACTCCCGCTTTGGACGCGGAATAAGCCGGCGACCCTGCGCCCGACCGTAACCCGGCGACACTCGCGGTCAGAACGATCGCGCCGCCCCTGCCCGTCTCGGCCGCGCGCGCGACGATCCGTGGTGCCGCGTGCTTGATGGCGAGGAACGGACCGATCAGGTTGACCCGCAGCACTTCGGTGATCAGCGCGACGTCGGTGTCGAAGAGATTGGCCATGCCGCCGGAAATTCCGGCATTGGCGAACAGCACGTCGAGCCCGCCATAGGTATCGCAGGCGAGCGCGACCATGCGGATCACGTCCTCCTCCTCCCCCGCGTCGACGCGGATCGGGGTGGCGATGCCGCCGGCCTGGCTGATCAGATGCGCGGTCTCGTCCGCACCCTCGGTACGGTCCGCGACAACGACGTGCCCGCCCTCTGCCGCGAACAGCAATGCCGCCGCGCGGCCGATACCTGACCCTGCACCGGTGACGATGATCGACCTGTTCTCGAACCGCATGATGCCCTCCCCTTTAGATCGTGACGCCGCCGTCGATGACCAGCGTCTGCCCGGTCATGAAACGGCTCGCGGATGCAGCGAGAAACACGACCGCGCCCGCGATCTCCTCGGGTTCGCCGATGCGTCGCAACGGCACGCGGGTATTCGCCGCGGCGATCCGCTCGGGATCCTCCCACAGCACGCGCGCAAAATCGGTGCGGATCAGTCCGGGCGCTATGCAGTTCACGCGGACGCCCGACGGGCCGAACTCGACCGCGAGATTGCGTGCGAGCTGCATGTCGGCCGCCTTGCTGATGCAATAGGCGCCGATGACCGGCGATCCGCGAAGCCCGCCGATCGAGGAGATGATGATGATGCTGCCGTCCCGCTGCTCCGTCATGCCGGGGGCGACCATCTGGATCAGCCAGTGGTTGGAGACGATGTTGTTGTCCAGGATCTTGCGGAACTGGTCGTCGCCGATCCCCGCCTGGGGTCCGTAATAGGGGTTGGAGGCGGCGTTGCAGACCAGCACGTCGATACGGCCGAACGCGCTGTGGGTCGTGTCGACGAGATGCTGGAGCGCCGCCTTGGCGGCGATGTTCGCCGCGACCGCAATCGCGCGGCCCTCGCCGTAGCGCGCGTTGATCTCCGCAGCGACGGCATCGCACGCCTCCTGTTTCCGGCTGGAGATCACCACCCTCGCGCCATGTGCCGCCAGCTCGAAAGCGCTCGCCTTGCCGATCCCGCGCGACGATCCGGTGATGATCGCGACCTTCCCGCTCAGGTCGAACTGCGTCATGCCCTGCCTCTCCCCTTCCGCATTCGGGACGTGCGTCACGCGCCCGCCTTCACCGCAAACCCCCACGCCGCATCCGCCAGCGCGTGCACCTTGGCGACCGTCGCCTCGGCCTGCGCGCTCGACGCGGTGCCGTCGATGATGCGTTTCTTGATCCCCTGGACGATCCCGGTGAGGCGGAAGAGGTTATAGGCGAAATACCAGTTCAGATCGGGGACGCCGTCCCGCCCGGTCGCAGCGCAATAGCGCACGACGACCTGCTCGATCGTCGGAATCCCGGTCTCCGGACCGGTCAGGCCGAGCACCCCCGACCGGCCTTCGGGCTCGGTCACCCAGCTCATCAGCATGTAGGAAAAGTCGGCGAGCGGATCGCCGAGCGTCGACAATTCCCAGTCGAGCACCGCGATCACCTTCGCGCCCGCGCCGTCCGTCGCATGGGCGAAGATCATGTTGTCGATACGATAGTCGCCGTGGACGATCGACGTCCGCGTCTGGTCGGGCAAGGTCCGTGGCAACCAGTCGATCAGCCGCTCGACCGACTCCATCCGCTCGGTCTCCGCCGCGCGATATTGCTTGGTCCAGCGCCCGACCTGCCGCTCGAAATAATTGCCGGGCTTGCCATAGGATGCGAGCCCCGCCGCCGCGAAATCGGTGTTGTGGAGCGCGGCGAGCGCGTCGATCATCGCGTCATAATGCGCGCGGCGTTCGGCGGGCGTCGCACCCGGCATCGCGCCGTCCCAGATCGTCCGACCCTCGACCATCTCCATCACATAGAATGGCGCGCCGGTGACGTCGGGATCCTCGCACAGCCCGTACGGTCGGGGCACCGGAAAGCCCGTCGGATGAAGCCCGGCGATCACCGCATATTCGCGCTCGACCGCATGCGCCGAGGGCAGGATCGGACCGAAGGGCTTGCGGCGCAAGACATAGGCGCGCGCCGGTGTGTCGAGCCGATAGGTGGGATTCGACTGGCCGCCGGCGAATTTGGCATAGGTGAGCGGCCCGGCAAAGCCTTCGACAGCCTCCGTCATCCATGCCGTCAGACGGTCGAGATCGAGCCGGTCCCGCTCGCCGACCGGGATCGTACCGACCATCGTGCTGGCTGCGTCGCCGCTCATGAAAAGGTAATCACGCTGCGCGTCGTGTCGCCGCGGCGCAATTCGTCGAACGCGTCGTTGATCCGTTCGAGCGGCATGCGGTCCGCGATGATCGTGTCGAGATCGAGCAGCCCGCGCATGTAGAAGTCGACGAGCCGCGGGATGTCGACCGGGAACCGGTTCGACCCCATGAACCCACCCTGGAGCCGCTTGCCCGACAACAGGTCCATCGCCGACAGCCCGACTTTCTCGCCCAGCGGCATCATCCCCAGGATCGTCGCTGTCCCACCGCGCCGCAGCACCTTGACCGCGGTCGCCGCCGACTGCGTCCGGCCGACCGCCTCGATCGCATGATGGACGCCGCCCCTGGTAAGCGCGACAACCTCGTCCGCGGCGGTCTCGGACAGCGCGTCGAAGCTGTGCGTGGCGCCAAGCTTCTCCGCCATCGCGCGCTTCTCCGGCACCGGATCGAGCGCGATGATCTTTCCCGCGCCCGCGATCTTCGCGGCATTCACCGCTGCCAGCCCGATCCCGCCGCACCCGACCACGCACACCGTCTCGCCCGGCGTCACGTCGGTCGTGTTGAACACCGCGCCCGCCCCGGTCGTGATCGCGCAGCCGAGCAGCGCCGCACGGTCCATCGGCATGTCGCGGTCGATCGCGACACAGGCATGTTCGTGCACCAGCATCATCTCGGCATAGGCGCTCAGGTTGAGCATCTGCGCGATCGGTCGGTCACCCAGCATCAGCCGCGGCGGCGCGCCTTTCGGACGCCGCACCGAACTGTCGACGCAGAGCGCCATGCGGCCGGTCACGCAGAACTCACAGTGGCCGCAAAACGCCGACAGGCAGGTGACGACATGGTCGCCCACCTTGACCATGGCGACCTCGTCACCGACCGCCTCGACCACGCCGCACGCCTCGTGCCCCGGAATGGTCGGCATCGCATGCGGATAGGCGCCGTCGACGAAGTGCAGGTCGGAGCGACACACCCCGACCGCGACGGTACGGATCAACACCTCACGCGGACCCGGCTTCGAGACGGTGACGTCCTCGATGCTGAGCGGCGTATTGGCTTCAAAAAGGACTGCGGCTTTCATGGGTGGTCTGGCTCCAGATTTGGCGGGCGCGCAATCAAAAATGCCGTTCGTCCTGAGCGAAGTCGAAGGACTGGCTCGTTCGGGGCATGTCCTTCGACTGCGCTCAGGACGAACGGGACAGGGTTAGCGGCTCACCCCGACATCCCCGCTCGACACGCCGCCTTTGCGAAAGTCCCCGTATTTGCCGAATTCGTTACGCGCGATCGACCGGTTGTGGACCTCGTCGGGACCATCGGCGAAGCGCAGCGTTCGCATTGCCGCCCAGTCGTGCGCGAGCCGGAAATCGTCCGACACGCCGCCGCCGCCATGCGCCTGGATTGCATCGTCGAGGATCCTCAGCGCCATGTTCGGCGCGGCGACCTTGATCATCGAGATCTCGATCTGTGCGGATTTGTTGCCGGCCTTGTCCATCATGTCCGCGGCCTTGAGGCAGAGCAGCCGCGTCATCTCGATATCGATCCGCGCGGTCGCGATCCGCTCCTCCCAGACCGAGAAATCGGCGATCCGCTTGCCGAACGCGACACGGCTCAGCAGCCGCTTCGCCATCGCCTCGATCGCGGTCTCCGCAACGCCGATCGTCCGCATGCAATGGTGGATGCGGCCCGGTCCGAGACGCCCCTGTGCGATCTCGAACCCGCGTCCTTCACCCAGCAGCACGTTCTCGACCGGAACGCGGACATTCTCGAGCACGACCTCGCCATGCCCGTGCGGCGCGTGATCATAGCCATAGACCGACAGCATCCGCTTGATCGTCACGCCGGGGGTGTCCATCGGCACCAGGATCTGGCTCTGCTGCTGATGCCGCGATCCCTCGAAGCTCGTCTTGCCCATGACGATCGCGATCTTGCAGCGCGGATCGCCGACCCCCGACGACCACCATTTCGTCCCGTTGATCACGTAATGATCGCCGTCGCGGACCATCGACGTCTCGATATTGGTCGCATCCGACGACGCCACCGCAGGCTCGGTCATCAAAAAGGCGGACCGGACCTCGCCGCGCATCAGCGGGCCGAGCCACGCTTCCTTCTGCTCGCGCGTGCCATAGCGGTGGAATACCTCCATATTGCCTGTATCGGGCGCCGAGCAGTTGAAACATTCGCTCGCCCAGCTGACCTTGCCCATCTCCTCGGCGCATAACGCATATTCAAGATTGGTCAGCTGCGTCCCCTCGAACACGAAGCTGTCATCGACGTGGGTCTGCCCGGAATGGGGGGGCATGAAGAAATTCCACAGCCCCGCGGCTTTGGCCTTTTCCTTCATCTCCTCGATCACCGGAATCACCTTCCAGCGCTCGCCATGGTGGGCCTGCGCGTCGTAATCGGCCTGACGCGGGCGGATATTCTGGTCGATGAAGTCGCGCACGCGATCTCGGAAATAGGTCTCTCGGTCGCTGAAGCTGAAATCCATGCGGGCTCTCCATCGGTCCACGGTCTGGCGGTCGATTAGACCATACCGCGTATTCGGTAAAGCATCCGGGAGCGTGCCGAAAGCCGGTTTTCCACTCGGTCACGAAAGCGCCTAAAAAGCACTGTAACTTCAAATCGAAGCTGTTAGGGTATTTTGATGAAGGTTCCGGCAGAGGCGATCGAAGACGGCGAACAGGGCACGAAGCGCTTCCGTGCCAAGCGTGACGCCATCCTCGCCGCAGCCGCAGAGGCGATCAACGAGCAAAGCGCCAAGGGCATGACCTTCGCGGACGTTGCGCGGCGCGTCGGGCTCAACACGACGAGCGTTACCTATTACTTCAAGCGCAAGGAAGACCTCGCCGCCGCCGCGTTCGAGAACACGCTCGATTATCTGCTGCGGATGCTTGACGAGGCGATGGTCGAGCCGACCCCGCAGGCCCGCGTCGCCCGCTATCTCGCGCTCAACATGGCGCGGCTCGGCCGGATTCAACGCGGCGAGGAAAAGGCGTTCGCGGTCCTGTCCGATCTGCGCGCCACCGAAGACCCGATCCGCAGCCGGCTGATGAACGGCTGGCGCGAGGTGTTCCGCCGCACCCGCCTCCTCTGGGGCCCGTCGACCGGTCGCGCGCAGACCGACATGCAGAGCGCGCGTGCCCACGTCCTGCTCGAAAATACCTTCTGGCTGCCGATCTGGCTGACGCGATACGAGCCCGACCAATATGCCCGTGTCGAGGCGCGACTGATGGACGTGTTCGCGCACGGCATCGCAGGACCCGGTGCGCGCTGGGCACCGACGCTGCTCGACCTCAGCCATGACGATGCCGAGCCGGGGCGCGAGGCTTTCCTGCTGGCGGCGACGCGGCTGATCAACGAACTCGGCTATCGCGGCGCATCGGTGCAGAAGATCGCGTCCGAACTGAACGTCACCAAGGGCAGCTTCTATCACCATCTCGATGCCAAGGACGATCTGGTCATCGCCTGCTATCGCCGCAGCTTCGACACGATCGCCGATGCGCAGGGACGCGGTGAGGCCGAGGGCGGCAGCTATTGGCACAAGCTGTCGAGCACCGTCGCGACTTTGCTCGACGTCCAGTTCGCCGAACGCGGTCCGCTGCTCCGCACGACCGCGCTCAGCGGCCTGCCGCCGAGCGTCCGCGACGCGATGGTTGAGCGGTCGAACGGGATCGCGCGGCGCTATGCGGGGATGATGATGGACGGGATCGGCGAAGGCTCGATCCGCGCGGTCGATGCGCTCATCGCCGCACAGGCGCTGATGGCGGTCCAGAATGCCGCCTTCGACATGCGCAAATGGGCGTCGACCATGCCGCGCGAACGGGCCGTGGCGATGTATGCCTCGACGCTGATGTACGGCCTGTTCGACGATTGATCGGCAGGGGGGCGGCGGGGACCGGCACAGGCTGCGTGCCGCGCCGGTCCCCGCCCCGATGTCTCAGGCCGTCGCGAACGCGGCCTGATGCTCGTCGCGCTTGAGCAGCACGCCCGCACGCCAGTAATGATAGAGCGCCCAGGGCGTCATCATCACGATGATGACCAGCGCATAGCGTAGTGATTCCTCGCCAAAGGTCGGCTTCAACAGGTCGCTTAGCCAGCCGACCATCGTCGGGCCGAGGCCGAGGCCGACCAGGTTGATGACCAGCAACGTGATCGCCGCCCACATCGCACGGGTCTTCAGCGGCGCGAGATGCTGGATCAACGCGAAGCTCGGCCCCAGGTACGAATTGGCGAAGATCAGGTAGACGAAATAGCTGCCGATCGCGATTGCCGGCACGTCGATGAGGTAGAAGGCCAGCGCGAAGGGCAGCGACAGCCCCTTCATGACGAGCACGACCCAGCTCTGCACGTGAAGGCCGTGGCGCTTGGCGAGCACATCGGCGATCTTGCCGCCGGCGAGCGCCGAGATTGCCCCGAACAGGGCACCCGGCAGCGCGATATAGCGCGATACGTCGAGCATCGAGATGCCGAGCGAACGCTGCATGAAGCTCGGCCCCCACCCCGTCAGCGCGTACCCGATCATCGAGGTCAGGGTCACGCCGACGACGAGATGCCGCGCGGGCGCGCTCGCCCACATCGAGGCGAAACCCTGCGCGACGCTCGGCATCGGCGCCGGCGCGGCGACCGGGCCGGCGTCGGACAGGCCGCGACGCGGCTCGACCATGAACAGCCGGACGAGCACCGCCAGCGCGATACCGGGCAGCCCGACGGTCATCATCGCCACCCGCCAGCCATAGCTGTGCGCAACGACGCCGCCGATCAGCGTCCCGAACCCCGCCCCCAGCACCACGCCGAGCGAATAGACCGCCATCGCGCCCGCGCGCTTTTCGGGCGGGTAGAGATCGGCGATGATCGAATGGCTGGGCGGGCTGGATCCGGCCTCGCCGATCCCGACGCCGATGCGGAACAGCATGAGTTGCGTGAAGTTTTGCGCCAGACCGCACATCGCGGTCATCGCGCTCCAGATCGTCAGGCTCACCGCGATGATGTTGCGACGGCTCGTCCGGTCCGCCAGTCGCGCGACCGGGATGCCGAGCGTGGCGTAGAAGATCGCAAACACCAGTCCCGAAAGCAGCCCAAGCTGCGTGTCGGTCAGCACGAGGTCCGCCTTGATGCGTTCGAGCAGGATCGCGAGGATCTGCCGATCCATATAGCTGAAGAAATAGGTGAGCGTGAGCAGGGTGAGCGTCAGGCCGCGGCGCTTCATGGCCAGGGAATCGGCGATGTCGGAATGCGTCTTCAACGCTGTCGCCATGGTCATCCTCTCGTATCGTTGCTGGCCTTGCGACCTTGTTGGGACCGTACCCAATCGTTGAAAGCAAGGCCAGCGCCGAGAGCAATCAGAATTTTTGCGACAAACCGAGTTTTGCGGTGAAGCCGAGCGGCGAGGCGGTGAACGGATCGTAATTCTGATCCAGCCGTGCGAAGGGCGGTGCGCGGTCGAAGATGTTGAGCGCGGACAGCGACACCGTCGATCCGGTCGGCAACGCGATCCTCAACGTGGCATCCATCGTCTTGAACGCGCCGATCTCCTTGCCGCCCGTCACCGATCCACCCGCCAGTGCACCGAAGTTCGGCCCGAAGATCGCCGCGCCGCGCTGATCGGTATAGCCATCGATATAGTTGAACTGCACCCGCAGGCTGGCGACGTCGTAATCACCCTGCACATACCAGTTGCCCTTGATCTCGGGCACCGGATAGGCCGTCGTCTGGTAGTTGAGCAGGCCGACACCGTCGAATGCGGGCTGCACGACGATCCCCTCGACCGTCACGTCCTTGGTCTTGTAGTCGATGACATAGGTGCCGGTCGCGCCCACCGTGACGGTCGCCAGCCCGAGTTCGCCGCGAAAGCTTGCCTGGACGTCGAGACCGGAGGTCGTGACATTGGCGCTGTTGACATAGACGGTGCGCAACCGCTGGACATTGCCGACGCCGCAGCCCGCACCGGTGAAGGTGAAACGCTGCTGGAGAGCGGCAAAGGCGGCATTGCCGCAATTCGCCGCGCCGCTCGCACCGAACAATGCGTTGACGATGCCCTGTGTCGGCTCCTGCTCGATCGGCCCCTTCAGGTCGTACCGGAAATAGTCAACGCTCGCATTGAACCCGCCCGCGTCGAGGATCACGCCGCCGCTATAGGTCGTCGCCTTTTCAGGCTCGAGATCCGGATTGCCGTTGATGTCGACCGCGCGGAACGAGGTGCCGATGATCTGCAGCGCGGTCAGATTGCCTTCGAGCTGCTGCGCGGGCGGTCCGCGGAACGTCGTCCCGGCCCCGCCGCGCAACGCAAGCCACGGCGCCACCTGGATGCGCAACCGCCCTTGCGGATTGAAGGTCGACCCGACATTGCCGCCATAATCCTCGTACCGCGCGGACAGCTGGGCGTTGATCGCCTCGAGGATCGGCAGCTGCAGCTCGGCGAACAGCGCCTTCACGTCGCCCACCGAGGACGCGTTCCGGTTGGTGCCGAGGAAGCCCAGCGCACCCGTCTGCGGCGTACAGGTCGCACGTGGATTGAGCGGGGTCCCCGGGCAGGGATTCACCGCCAGATTGCTGTCGGCATTATAGTTCACGGCATAATAATTGCGCCGATACTGGCCGCCGATCGCAAAGCCGACATCGCCACCGGGCAGCCGCAGCCCGGTCCGCCCACCGAGCACGAGGTCGCCGACGAACAATTGCGTGTTGTAGACGGTGCGCGTCGTCCGGAAGAAGTTGTCGACCGTCGCAATGTCGTTGACCAGCCCCGCACCGGGCGCGGTGCTGAGCCCGTTGGTGCTCCGCGACCCGGCGTAATTGGGGTTCACCTGGCCCGTGACCGGATTGGCCGCCACCGCGGTCGAGAACGGGTTGAAGAAGGTGCAGCCATTCGTTCCGGCAAGCGAAGCGATCTGCGCAGCGGTCAGCCCGGCGCGCGACGCGGTGGTCGCATAGGCGCAATTGGGGCCACCAAAACCCGCGATCGCGTTCTGCAGCAGGTCACCGAACGTGTCGGTCCCCTCATTCTCGCGGACATATTGCGAATAGGTCCCGCTCGCGGTCAGGTTGATCCGGTCGGTGACATCCCACGACAGGTCCGCGGTAAAGCGCATTTCCTCGGACTGGCGCTTGGAGAATGCCGATCCACGGTCATTGTCCCCGCCCCGCATGACCGGATTGCCACCGAGCAGTGCCGGACGGAAGAGCACGGGGAAGGCGAGCGCGGGTGCGAGCGGCGTGCCGTTCGCGGTCAGGCAGCCCGCCGCCGTACCATAGACCTGGCAATAGTCGCGTAGTGCCGGCGCATAGGTCGGTACCTGGAAGAAGCCCGCACCGCCGCCCGCCGCATTCGCCGATGGCGGCAGCGTCGGCAGATAGGTCGGCGACGTCGTGATCCGCGTCGAGGTCGCTCCATAGAGCGCGGTCGCGGTGAATTGCAGCGAACTGGTGAGGTCGATCGCGACCTCGGCATAGGCCTGATACCGGTCTTCCGGCTCGACCAGATTGCCGAACTGACCGTAATTGTTGAAGCATCGATCGGTCGGCACCGCGATCGTCCCGACCGCGGTCGGCGTCGGTGTCGTCGAGCCCGCGACGCTGCGGAATCCGCCGAGCGATTCACACCCCAGATCGCGAACGAAATTTACCCCGTTCGACACGCCGTTCGCGCCATAGCCGGTGAACAGACGCCCGCTGACCGGGTCGAGAAACGGGACGGTCGCGTTGAAATCGAGGTTGCCGGGGTTGCCGCCGCCGGTCCACCCGCCCTGGGGATTGTTGGCGTAGGGCTGAATGGTGAAGTCCCGATCGGTCGTTCGGAGCTCGGACCGGTGCTGATAGCCGAACGACGCCAGCATCCGCACGCCGTTACCGCTGTGGCCATAGCTCATGGCCGTGCCGTAATCGCCCTTCGACCCGTCGATATAGCGGTAGTCGCCCGACACCAGGAAACCCTGCTGGTCGGTCCGTGTGATGAAATTGACCACGCCCGCGATCGCGTCCGAGCCATAGGTGGCGGCGGCGCCGTCCTTGAGCACCTCAACACGGCCGATCGCGGCCGAGGGGATCAGGTTGATATCGACGATCGGAATACCGCCACCGACGGGCACCAGCCGCTTGCCGTTGAGCAGCACGAGCGTACGTTGCGGCCCCAGCCCGCGCAGATTGACCGACGCGACGCCCTCATTGCCCTGACTGCGGCTGTCGAACTGGTTCGCGTCGCCGGTCACGCCGTTCGAGGTCGGCAGGTTCTTGAGCAGTTCGACCGCGGTCGGCGCGCCCTGCTTCGCGAGTTCATCGCCCGAAATCACGTCGACGGGTGCGGCGGCATCCTCGGACGACCCGCGGATCAGCGAGCCCGTGACGATGATGTCGGCATTTTCGGACTGGGCGACGGCAGACTGCGCGGGATTCGCTGTGACCTGCCCCGCTCCCGTCGTTCCCACTGGTTGTGGATCACCCCCGATTTGCGCTGCCGCCGGAACGGCAAGGGCCCATGCAATGACGAAAAACGCGGACGCGACGAAATAGCGCTGCTTGGCCACATCACTCTCCCCTGTTCGGCCGAAGCACTTTGGCCCGTACCGCATCATCGAATAGATTCTTCTACGCCTTACGCGTCAAGCGGGAAAATCGTAGCATATTGCTACTAATTCCTGCCAATACTGCCATGTAGACGGCTTTCGGCAGTTCCGGATCGGCCAGAACCATTTTTCGATCTTGCGATAATGTGGCCCCGGGGAGAGGGCCTTTGCCGCAGCGGTCCGACCTAAGGAAACCAGCCGCCGCCGGCCTTCAAGCGCCACAGTCAGGTCACGCCGGATGATTCCGCAAAACGGGGCAGCGCACGCGGCGTCAGGCCAGGTCGCACGATGCTCGCTGATGCTGGGGCTTCAGGAAGGACGGCGGAAGGTACGGCCTTGCCGTCCTTCCGCCTTATCCCCTCTCCAAACTCGTCAAGGCGGCGACCTGTTGGACTGCCTGCCTGGTGATGCCGAGCACTTCGAGAGTGCTGCGAGGCTCAACCACCCTAAGTCCGTCTCTTTCCGAAACTGAACATCAGGTATGGGCAGCTATTGGCATGATTCGCCGGGGGATGCAAAGGGAAGTTCGGGGGCCGTCGCGGATGCCGGACTAAAGTCGGGGATGCCGGCCTGAGAGCCCTCCGACCACGTCGGGCCGGTCCGGAGCACGAGGCCGGGGCCAGGACCCGGGACGCCAGCGGCGCTAGGCCTGAGCGCTGGGGCGGCCCGACGCACGGTCGTGCCAGGCCCTGAGATGCGTCAGCTCGTCCGGAATAGGAATGCCGACGAACGCGGCAAAATCGATCGTCGTCAGCAGGACGATGTCGGCAATGGTATAGCGCACCCCGTCGAGCCATTCGATGCCCGCCAGCGCAGTGTCGAACTCCGCCATGGCTGCGCGGACGCGGGGCCGCTGGGTTTCGCCGAATTCGGTATATTGCGGCTTCACGATCCGCGCCGTCCAGGGATGCGTATGCTGCCACACCAGCGACAGCGGCGTCATCAGCCGCAATTCGACCCGCCGCGTCCACATGTCCACCTCGGCGATATTGTGCGCGCCGTGCCCGAACAGCGGGGGCTCCGGATGCAGCGCCTCGAAATATCGACAGATCGCGACGCTCTCGGTCAGCACGCGGCCATCGTCGAATGCCAGTGCAGGCGTCTGGCCATAGGGGTTCACCGCGAGGAACGGCGCCGCCTTGTGCTCCGCCTTGGGTATCGACACCTGCACCATCGGAATGCGCACCTGCTTTTCGGCGAGGAAGATCCGGACGCGGCGCGGGTTGGGCGCCGGCGAGGCACTGCCGTAGAACAACATCGGCTGGTCCTTTCGCGAGTCGTCTTTTCGAATATCGCGTATGGCATTCGCCGGACACTTCGCCTAGCCACGCGGATATGACGATCGCCTCCGATTTGCTCGCTACCGACTTCGCGACCCTGCCGGATCTGATCCGCGCACACGCCCGCGAACGCGGATCCTCGACCGCCATCGCGGATTCGCAGGGCAGCATCGACTATGCGACGCTCGACCGGACGATGGACCGCGTCGCGGCCGCACTGCAACGCGACGGCATCGCCGCGGGACAGGCGATCGCGATCGTCGCCGCGCCATCGACCAGCTATCTTTCTGTTTTCCTTGGCGCGGTACGGGCCGGCTGTGTTGCGACCCCGATCGCGCCGTCGGCGACTCCCGCAGCGATCGCGGCGATGATCGCGGACAGCGGCGCGCCGATCGTCGTTCTCGACGAGGTCATGGCGCAGGCTCTCGCCGACGAACGCGTCACCGCGCGTATCCTGCTCCTGTCGGACGCCTCCCCGGCGCCCGAGGGGGCCGGCGACGCCGAGCTGTTGGAGAGCTGGCTCGCACCCGATGCCGCACGCCCCACGCCCGTGGCGATCGCGCCTGGCGATGCGTTCAACATCATCTACTCGTCTGGGACGACCGGCACGCCCAAGGGAATCGTCCAGAGCCACGCGATGCGTTGGGCGCATATCGCGCGCAACAGCGCCGCGGGGTTCGACACCGCGGTCACGATGATCGCGACCCCGCTTTATTCAAACACCACGCTGGTCAGCGTCCTGCCGACGCTCGGCTGGGGCGGCAGCGTCGTGCTGATGGGCAAGTTCGATGCGCGCGGCTATCTCACGCTCGCCGAGCGATACCGCGCGACGCACACGATGCTCGTCCCCGTCCAGTATCAGCGGATCATGGCGCTACCCGATTTCGACGCGTTCGACCTGTCGGCGTTCCGCTTCAAGACGAGTACCAGCGCGCCCTTCTCCGCCGCGCTGAAGGCCG
The DNA here is from genome assembly GCF_000732685.2 of Sphingomonas sp. STIS6.2. Lineage (NCBI taxonomy): Bacteria > Pseudomonadati > Pseudomonadota > Alphaproteobacteria > Sphingomonadales > Sphingomonadaceae > Sphingomonas > Sphingomonas sp. STIS6.2. Next base: position 356,188 of record NZ_JPDP02000041.1, on the reverse strand, counting down.
ACGTCGTCGCGCGCTGGCCAGGGTTGCTCGTCGAGTTCTACGGCATGACCGAAGGCGGGGCGAGCTGCGCGCTCAACGCGACCGCGCATCCGACCAAGCTGCATAGCGTGGGTCAGCCGATGCCGGGGCACGAGATCCGGCTGATCGACGATGACGGTGTCGAGGTGCCGCCGGGCGAAATGGGCGAGGTCGTCGGCCGCTCGCCCGCGATGATGAACGGCTATCACGGCCGGAGCGCTGCGACGCGCGACGCCGAATGGTATGACGCCGAGGGCAACCGCTATATCCGCCACGGCGATGTCGGTCGGTTCGACGAGGACGGCTTTCTTATCCTGATGGATCGCAAGAAGGACCTGATCATCTCGGGCGGGTTTAATATCTACCCCTCCGACCTCGAGGCTGTGCTTTCCACACATCCCGACGTCGCCGATTGCGCGGTCATCGGCATGCCGTCCGAGGCGTGGGGCGAGACTCCGGTTGCGATCATCGTGCCGCGCTCACCCGAGGCGAACCCGGCGGATATCATGGCGTGGACCAACGCGCAGCTCGGCAAGACCCAGCGCCTGTCGGGCATCCATTCGGTGAGCGAACTCCCGCGCAGCGCGATCGGCAAGGTGCTCAAACGCGAACTGCGCGATTCCCTGACGGGCACGGCGGCATGACCAGTCTCCGACAGGCGATCGATGCGCTGCACCCGACCGAGGGCGGCTGGCGCGGGACCGTGCCGGAGAACTGGCTGCAGGGGCGCACCGCCTATGGCGGGTTCTCGGCCGCGCTTGCACTATATGCGGCGCAAATGTCTGACACCGACCTGCCACCGCTCCGCTCGGCGCAGGTCGCGTTCATCGGCCCGCTCTCGGGCGACATAACGATCCGCGCGACGCGGCTGCGGCGCGGCCGCAATGCCGCGTTCGTGCAGGCGGACGTCGAAAGCGCGGCAGGGCTCGGGCTGCGCGCGACCTTCGTCTTCATGGGGCCGATCGCCTCGCGCGTCGACCATCACACCGGCACCGCGCCCGCCTTCGCGGTACCCGACGCCGACACCGCGACCTATCGCGGCCACAGCGCGGTCGCCTTCTCGCGCAATTTCGATCTGCTCGACCGCCGCGACGACAGCGTCGGCCCCGCCGAATGGCTGCGCTGGGTCCGGCTGGCGGAGCGCGACGGGCTCGATCCGATGGTCGAACTGATCGCGGTCGCGGACTGCCTGCCACCCTCGGCGCTCAAGCTGCTCGGCGGGCCGGCACCGCTCAGCTCGATGACCTGGCTGCTCAACATTCTCGGCCCGCAACCGGTGACGCACGATGGCTGGTGGCTGCTGCGCGCGACGACCGACTATGTCCGCGACGGCAGTTCGAGCCAGTCGATGGCGATCTGGAACGCACAAGGCCTGCCGATCGCTGAACAGATGCAGAGCGTCGCGATCTTCGCCTGACCGCCACGTCAGGTCGGCCGCGCGCGAATGTGACCTGCACGATACAGATTGCGACAGTTTATCCCTCACCTGACAAAGCGTCGCGACAGCCGATCGTCATAACCGGGACATTCGATGGGGATCAGCCCCGTCCGACCGGAGATACGCGATGCGCAAGACCCTGCTCACGCTGGCGCTGACAGCCAGCAGCTTTGCCGCCACGGCATGCGGCGCACAGTCCGCCCCCGCCGACCGCGCCGACGCCGCCGCCACCAGCGCCGCCAACCGCGCCGCGCTGCAGACGACCATCGCCGGCCAGACGCAGGCGGCGCCCGCACCGGCCCCCCGCGGTCCCGGTCCGCGGCACGCAGGGCGGATGCGCGGCGGGCCGATGATGCAGGCTGACACCGATCGCGACGGTGTCCTCACCCGCGCCGAAGTCGTCGCGCAGGCAGAGGCCCAGTTCGCCCGATTGGACGCCGACGGCGACGGCATCGTGACCGCCGCCGAACGCCAGGCGGCGCGCGAAGCGATGCGCGACCGTCGCGAGGCCCGGATGGCGGCACGCGGCAAGACGCTCCCGCCCGAGCGCGCAGGCATGGCGGACGGCAGGAAGGGCCAGATGATGCGCGGCAGGCGCGGCGGCGATGACGGCGTGCTCACACGCGCCGAATTCATCGACCGTGCCGGGCAGCGTTTCGACCGGATGGACGCCAATCATGACGGACGGCTCGACGCGGGCGAGCGGCCCGATCGCCGTGCGATGCGCCATGGTCGCGGGCACCGGATGGACCGGCCGGGCGGCGACACCGATCAGTAATCCGCCCCCCTGCCCCTGCGTGCCGGACGGTCTGCGATCGTCCGGCGCTTCCTTTGGACACGCACCATGCTAGACGTCGCCCCCATGGGAGACATGCCGCATCTGTTGCTCGTCGATGACGAGCGTTCGATCCGCGAGCCGCTGGCCGCCTATCTGACCAAGCAGGGATTTCGCGTCACGCAGGCCGGCGACGCGGAAGCCGCGCGGACGCGGCTGACCGCCTATGCGATCGACCTCGTCATCCTCGACATCATGATGCCGGGCGAGGACGGGCTGAGCCTGTGCCGCCACATCGCCGCGACCAGCGACGTGCCGGTCATCCTGCTGACCGCGCGCGCCGAGGAAACCGACCGGATCGTCGGGCTGGAAATGGGCGCCGACGATTATGTCGTGAAGCCTTTCTCGCCGCGCGAACTCGCGACGCGGGTGAAGGTCGTCCTGCGCCGCGCCACCGCGGGCGGCGCACGTCAGCATGCGCCCGAGGCCAATTCCTACGCCTTTGCCGGCTGGGTTCTGAAATCGGGCGAACGCGCGCTGGTCGACCGTGAAGGCGTGTCGGTGCCGTTGTCGACCGGCGAGTACAACCTGCTGCTCGCGCTCGTCACGCGACCGCGCCAGGTCCTGACCCGCGACCAGCTGCTCGATCTGACCCAGGGGCGCGAGGCCGCCGCGTTCGATCGCGCGATCGACAACCAGGTCAGCCGGCTGCGTCGCAAGATCGAGGCGGATGCCAAGACGCCCGAACTGATCAAGACGGTCTGGGGCGGCGGCTATACGCTGGCGGCCGAGGTCATCCGTCTGTGATCGCGCACCCGTGACGGCGTCCCGGCCCTGGCCGCGCAGTCTGGCAGGGCAGATGGCTCTGCTGATCGCACTCGCCCTGTTCGTCGCGCAGGCGATCAATTTCGGGCTCATCCTTCGCGACCGGACCGAATTCCGTCTCGCCCAGGCGACGCGACCGGTGGCGACCCGGATTGCCGATGCGCTCGAACGCGAGGCGCATGCCGGGCGACCGCTGACCGCCGACCGCGGCCGGGTCCGTCGCCTCACCGCCAATCCGCTTGCCCCTTTCGCCTATCAACGGCATCCGGAGGTCGCGGCAGAACTCCGTCGCCAGCTTGCCGACCAGGGGCTGACGGTGGGCCGGATCGATACCGGTCTGCGCCCGGTTTCCGACGACGATGCCGGGTCCCGGCGGCGGGAGGGTCGTCGCAACGCCGACCGGCGGGGCGACCTGCAGGGCCCCACGCTGGTGATCGCGGTCGAACAGCCGGGCCGCGGGTGGCTGGCGATCACCGCGCCGTGGCCGCAACCGGGCTGGCGGCTGCTGTTCGCACTGCTCAGCCAGACCGCGATCCTGTACGTCATCGTGCTGTTGCCGGTGCTGTGGATCGTCCGGCGGATGTCGCGCCCGTTGCGCGATCTGCGCGCTGCGGCGGAGTCGTTCCGGCCGGGCGAGCCGGGTATCGCGCTGTCGGTTCGCGGCCCCGACGACGTCGCCGCGCTGGTCGGCGCATTCAACGCGCTGCGGCTGCGCGTCACCGCGATGCTCGACGAGAAGGATCGGATGCTCGGTGCGATCGGCCATGACCTGCGCACGCCGCTGGCAGCACTGCGTGTTCGTATCGAATCGGTCGAGGACGACACCGATCGCACGCGGATGGCGGACACGATCGCCGAGATGAACCGCACGCTCGACGACATCCTGTCGCTTGCCCGGCTCGGCCGTCCGAGCGAGCCGCCGACCGATGTCGATCTGGCGGCGCTGGTGGACGCGGTGGTCGAGGATTTCCGCGATATTGGTGACAACGTGACCTTCGTCGAGGCGGGCCGGCTGCGGATGCACCTGCGCCCGTCGCTGATCCGGCGTGCGGTTCGCAACCTGATCGAGAATGCGGTCAAATATGGTGTGTCGGCGGAGGTCCGCGTCGAGGCGGATGCGCGCCGCGTCGCGATCGTTGTCGCCGATCAGGGACCCGGGGTCCCCGAGGATCGCATGGGCGACGTGTTCGATGCTTTCACCCGGCTGGAAACGTCGCGCAACCGCGAAACCGGGGGCATCGGGCTGGGCCTTGCGCTCGCCCGCGCCATCATCCGCGAGGCCGGCGGCGAGATACGCCTCGTCAACCGCACGGGCGGCGGCCTGGACGCGATCATCGAACTCCCGCGCTAAGGCCAAATCGGGCGCGCACCCCTGCCCAAATCCGTCATCCTGGGCTCGACCCAGGATCCAGAGCCACGCATGCTGCGACATTGGGCTCTGGATCCTGACTTTCGTCAGGATGACAGAGGTTGTGAGGTGAGCGGGCCGAAGCCCCTAGTCCTCGACGATCTGGCTGTTGGTCCGCGTATCCTTCATCCGCAGATACACGATCAGCGACACCGCGATCATGCCGGTCACATACCAGTAGAAGCCGCGCTCGAACCCGGAATCCTTGAACTTGAGCGCGACATATTCGGCGGTCCCGCCGAACAGCGTGTTGGCGAGCGCATAGGGCAAGGCCACACCCAGCGCACGGATATGCGCAGGGAATAACTCAGCCTTCACGACTGCGTTGATCGAGGTGTAGCCCGTCACGATCAGCAGCGCCGCCATCACGAGCAACCCGGCATAGACCGGGTTGGTCGCCGTCTCGAGCGCGGTGAAGATCGGATAGGTGAACAGCACGCCTGCAATGCCGAACGCGATCATCAGCGGCTTGCGGCCGACCCGATCCGACAACCCGCCCGCAATCGGCTGGAGCAGCATGAACACGAACAGCGTCGCGGCATTGATCTGGCTCGCCACTTCGCGGCTGAAACCGCTCGTGTTCACCAGGAACTTCTGCATGTAGATCGAGTAGGCATAGAAGGCGAGCGTACCGCCTGCGGTCAGAAGCATCACCGTCATCGTCTCGCGCGGATGCTTGGTGATCAGCTGGAGGAAGCCCGACTTGGGCTTGCCGTCGCCCGCCTCGGACTTGGCATTCTCGAAGCTCTGCGTTTCGGCCAGCCCGCGACGGATGTAGAACACGACCACGGCCAGGACCGCACCGATCGCGAACGGAATGCGCCAGCCCCAAGAATCGAGTGCCGCCTCGCTCATCGTCGACTGCAGCACCAGCAGCACGCAGATCGCGAGCAGCTGGCCCGAGATCAGCGTGACATACTGGAACGACGAGAAGAACCCGCGGCGATCCTTGCCTGCCATCTCGGTCAGATACGTCGCCGACGCGCCATATTCACCGCCGACCGACAACCCCTGCATCAGGCGTGCGATCACCAGCATGATCGGCGCGAACACGCCGATCGTTTCGTATCCCGGCGTACATGCGATGATCAGCGACCCCGCGCACATCAGCGTGACCGCGACTGTCAGCCCCGCCTTGCGGCCGTGGCGATCCGAATAGACCCCCATGATCCACGCGCCGATCGGCCGCATCAGGAAGCCGACGGCGAAAATCGCCGCCGCACTCAGCAGCTGCGCGGTGCGATCCGTTGACGGGAAGAAATGCGGCGCGAAGTAGAGCGTGAAGGCGGAATAAACGTACCAGTCGAACCATTCGACGAGATTGCCCGTCGATCCGCCGATGATCGCTTTCAGGCGAGTTTTCTGATCGGGGGCCATTATTTCGCGTCCTGTGCGGCTTGAGTTGGGGCGAAGCCGCGCTTCTTGAGCAACGCGTTCACATCCGGGTCGCGACCGCGAAAGGCGCGGTACGCCTCGGCACGATCGGTCTCGTTACCCGTCGACAGCAGGAGCCTTGCGAACTTGTCCGCGGTCGGCTTGTCCCAGGGGCTGCCCGCCTCCTCGAACGCGGCGAACGTGTCCGCGTCCATCGTCTCGGACCAGAGATAGCTGTAATAGCCCGCCGAATAGCTGTCGGACGAGAACAGATGCTGGAACTGCGGCACGCGGTGCCGCATCACCAGCTGCTTCGGCATGCCGATCTCGGCGAGCGTCGCAGCCTCGAATTTGTCCGGGTCGATCACGCCATTGGCCACGGTGTGGATCTTCATGTCGACGATCGCCGACGACAGATATTCCGCGGTGGCAAAGCCCTGGTTGAACGTCCGTGACTTCTCGATCTTGTCGAGCAGGTCCTGCGGCATCGCCGCCTTGGTCTGGTAATGCCGCGCATATTTGTCGAGCACGTCACGGGTCAGCAGCCAATGCTCGTTCACCTGACTCGGATATTCGACGAAGTCGCGCGGCGTCCCTGCAAGGCCCGGATACTGGACGTTCTGCAGCATCGCGTGGATCGCATGGCCGAATTCGTGGAACAGCGTCTGCGCATCGTCGAGGCTGATCAGGATCGGCTCGCCGGGTGCGCCCTTGGCGAAATTGTTGTTGTTCGAAGACAGCACCAGCTGCGCCGGGGCCAGCCCGCGCTGCCCGCGATAGGTGTTCGCCCATGCGCCCGAGCGCTTGCCGGTCCGCGCGAAATCGTCGCGGTAGAACAGCCCGACATCCTTGCCGGCCTTGTCCGTCACGCTCCACACACGCATGTTCGGCTCGAACACCGGCACCGTGCCGGTGATCTCCTTGAAGTTCAGCCCGTACAGCCGGTTGGCGGCGTAGAGCGATCCCTGGATGATGTTGCCGAGCTCGAAATACGGCTTGAGCTGCGCCTGGTCGAGATCGTAGCGGCTCTTGCGGACCTTCTCCTGATAGAAGCGGTAATCCCACGGCTCGATCGTCAGCGACGTGCCGGCGATCTTCTGCATGTCGGCGACTTCCTCGGCGACGCGCCCCTTGGCGGCGGGCCAGACACGCATCATCAGGTCCATCGCCGCGGCGGGCGTCTTGGCCATCGTGTCCTGCATCCGCCAGTCGGCATGCGTCTTGAACCCGAGCAGATGCGCGCGATCGGCACGCAGCTTGACGATCTGCGCGATCGTCGCGTTCGTGTCGTTGGCATCGCCGTTATCGCCGCGATTGACGAACGCGCGCCACACCTTCTCACGCAGGGCGCGGTCGGTCGCGTAGGTCAGCACCGGATCGACCGCCGAGCGCGTGTTGACGATCGCGAAGCCCGGCAGCTTGCGCTCGGCCGCCGCGGCCCTGGCGACCGCCTTCACGCTGTCGGGAAGCCCGGCCAGCTGCGCCTCGTCGGTCACCGAGATGGCCTTGCTCTCGTCGGCGAGCAGCTTCTCGCCAAAGGTCGAGAACTGCGTCGCGAGCTGCTGGTTATACTGAGACAGCTGCGCCTTCTGCGCATCGTTCAGTTTCGCGCCCTGGCGCACATAGCTGTCATAGATCCGCGTCACGAGCCGGATCTGCTGCGCGTCCAGCCCACTCGAGTTGCGCGCGTCGTAGATCGCCTGGATCCGCGCAAACAGCGGCTTGTCGAACGTGATGGCATCCGACGCGGCGGAGAATTTGGGCGACCATTCGCGGTCGAGCTTCTGATAGGCGGGCGTGTTCATGTTGCCCGTCATCACGCCGAACAGCGTCATCACCTGCCCGTAGCGCTTGCCCGCAAGCTGCATCGGCACGATCGTGTTCGCGAAGGTCGGCTTGGCCGGGTTGTCGGCGATCTTGCGATATTCGGCGGTGCGCTCGGCGAGCGTCGTCTCGAACGCCTGCGGGAACAGTTCGGGGCGAACCTTGTCCCAGGGCGGCACCCCGCCGGCGGGGCCGGTCCAGTCGGCAAGCAGCGGATTGGCGGAGGGCGCGACCGCGGTCTGCGCCATGGTAGATGCTGACGCCATCAATGCGGCTGCACTGATCGCGAGGGATAGAAAATGCACATGGTTCTCCCGGACGATGTTGACGCCATCATAGAGACAATGTGCAGATGCGGAACCCCGCGTACCGCGGCGGCACCCCCCGGCCCGCGCTGGCAGGCCGTGTCCATGGTGCCAAAGGACCGGTCAGGCTGCCCGGGACTAGACGTCGTCAGACGCCTCTGAATGCCCATCCATAGCGTTTAAAGGCGGGGTCTGCTGTTCAGCCAAACGTGCCGCCTCGATCAGCCGGCGGCCCGTTTCGGCCGCCGCCGCGGGCGTCATCGCGATCGCCAGGCCATTGGGACCATCGAGCGTCACCTGCCCCTGCTCGGCCGCCGCTACGCCCGGCTCATCCTCCGGCTTCAACCTGTCGTTCATGCAAAGGCTCCGGCGGGGGTGGCGCTCGTCCCGTAAAGATAGTCGGGCTGAAATTCACCAACACTCGCCAGCCCGGCTGGATCCATGATCTCGACGGTATTTGCCCGGAATGTCACCAGCTTGCGCTCTCGCAGCAAGCGCAGCACGCGATTGACATGGACGCCGGTGATGCCGCAGGCCTCCGCCAGATCGGGCTGGGTCATCGGCAGCGTGTAGCAGCCGTCCTTCGCCAAGCCGACCATCGCCAGCCTTGCGTAGATCTCGCAGAACAGATGCGCCACGCGGCCCTCGGCGCCGAGCCGCCCCATCCGGAAAATCCATTCGCGGTGCATCGCTGCATCCAGCAGCGTGCTGAACCAGAGCCGCTGCGTCAGATGCGGATGCCGTTCCGTAATCGTCTTCAGCGTCGCATGGTCGAACGTCGCGACCTTTACCGGCCCCAATGTGGCGACGTCATGATCCAGCCGCTTCATCGGGAAGGCGTGAAGATCGACAAAATCCCCCGGGATATGGACGGCGACGAGCTGCCGCAGACCATCCCGATCATCCATGTAACGGCAGATGAACCCTTCGAGCAGCAGGGTGCTCGTCTGGACGGGCTGGCCGGCACGCACGAGGCGATGGCGCGGCGGCAGCGACCTTACCTCGGCGACGCTGTCCTCCAGGATCTGCTTTTCCTGTGCGCTCAGGTCCTCGCGGCCTCGGCCCAGCAAAAATTTTTCCGTCAGCATGCCTGTTTCCCCACCGCAATACCGCGCACGTGACGCGCTCATCAGCGGATTCATATTGATCGAGATGAGTCAATCGCGTCGAAGGCGAAACAAAGCCGCCGGCCATCTGTTCCTCGTCGACCATGTATCAGCCGCAATCCCAAAACGACCATCCGCTCGCACGCGCGTTCATCGCGACGATCAAGGACACTGCCTTCCCGTGTGTCGGCGCCAAGTCGGCGCTGGCGAAGGGGCAGATGGACATCATCGTTGCGCGCGACCTTCGATCGGCATGGGACGACCTGCGCATCCTGCCCATGTTGGGCGACACGGTCCGCAAATATCACCAGGATCGCGCGATCTTCCGTACGCTCGTGGTGTTGTTCGAAGGCCCGGCCGACAGTGCCACGCACCTGAGCGAAGAGGAATTCGAATCGCACCTCTGGGCGCGGGCCCAGTCGCTGAGCGACAAGGACGCGTGGCTAGGCCATCGTCCCGATCCCTCGGTCAGCGCCGATCCCGACGATCCGCATTTTTCGCTGAGCTTTTCCGGCGAGGCGTTTTTCGTCGTCGGCCTGCATCCGCAGGCCAGCCGCCCCGCGCGTCGTTTCGAGGCGCCGGCGATGGTGTTCAACCTCCACGATCAGTTCGAGGTGCTGCGGACGCAACAGCGCTACGACAAGTTGCGCACGTCGATCCTGGCGCGCGATCTCGAGCTGGCGGGGTCGATGAACCCGATGCTTGCGCGGCACGGCGAATCGAGCGAGGCACGCCAGTATAGCGGGCGGGCCGTCGACGATTCTTGGAAATGCCCGTTCAAGCGGAGCAGTGCGCATGGTTGAGACGATCAGTCCCCGGTCCGGGACCGCCTTCACGCTCGATCGTGGCCAGACGCTGACCGTGATCGATCCCGAGGGTCGGCAGGTCGCCGATCTTCTGGCTTATAGCCGCGCCGACACGCGCGAGGTGATTTCGTCGGGGCGGACGCTGGACTATGCCAGCCGGCTGTATCTCACCACCGGCGACCGGCTCTATTCGAACCGCAGCACCGTGATGCTCGACATCATCGCCGATGATGTCGGCCGGCATGATTTCCTGCTCACGCCGTGTTCGAAGGAAACCTTCGCCATCATCTACGGCGACACCGATCCGCACCGGGGCTGCTTCGGCAATCTCGCGGCGGCGCTCGCGCCTTATGGTATCGAGCCGGATGCGATCCCGGTCGCGTTCAACTGCTTCATGAACGTGCCGATCGATGGCACGACGGGGGCGTTTACCGTCGAACCACCGCTCAGCCGCGCCGGCGACACCGTCACGTTCCGCGCGGAGATGGACCTGATCATCGGCTTGACCGCCTGTTCCGCGCTCCAGTCCAATGGCGGCGCGTTCAAGCCGATCCAGTACCGGATCGACTGACGCAATGTGCCCTTTGGCGCCGAAACGCCGAGGGTGCGCTTACAGCAAGGCGTCGAGCAGTCCGATCAACGGCCGGTCGGCAGGTGGCATCGGCAGGTCGTGCATGTCCGCCGGGCGGACCCAGCGCAACGCGGATGCCTCGAGCGCGCGAGGCACGCCGATCCATTTGCGCGTGATATAGAGCAGCAGGAGCAGATGCCGGTCGTCGAGCGGCGCGCTGGCAAACGCGGCGGGGGCAAGGCAGGCCTGCGGCACGGTGATCGCCAGTTCCTCTTCAAGCTCGCGGATCAAGGCGGCTTCGGGCGTTTCGCCTGGCTCGACCTTGCCGCCCGGAAACTCCCACAGCCCGGCCAGCGAGCGGCCCTCGGGGCGCTGCTGCAACAGGACGCGGCCATCCGCATCGACCAGCGCGGCGGCGACGACCGGCAATAGGTAAGCGGCTTTGGTCATTCGTTAATCTCCGCGCTGTATAAGGCACGCCATGAGGCCGAAGCTGATCGTCGTAAAGACCATGCGTCGCAAGATCCGCGCCGCTGCGGCCGCGCTTATCACCGATCGGCGCGGCGCTACCGCAGTCGAATACGGCCTTATTCTTGCGCTGGTCGTTCTCGGCATGATTGCCGGACTCGTCTATCTTGCTGATGGCACCACGGCGCTCTGGGGTATGCTGCACAACCGAGTGGCTAACGCGCGCTAACCATAGCAAAAATCCGCCCGTTTAAGCTTTTCTCAATGGGTCACGTCTAGTCACGAAATTGCTGATCCGGTGTAGCCCCGGGCGGCCGGGTGACTGATGCTTTTAACGATGGAGACCGGAATGCAGACGCTTCGGAAGATTTTCAAGAATACCAAGGGCGCAACCGCAATCGAGTACGGCCTGATCGCCGCGCTGATCGCCGTCGCAGCCATCGCCGCGATGCAGGGCCTGGGTGGCAGCCTGAACAAGACGTTCAACAACGTCTCGACCAAGCTGAACGGCTCGACGACCTGATCTGCTCGGTCCCAGGATCGAAACGAAACGCATAGGGCGGCGGATCTTCGGATCCGCCGCCCTTTCGTTGTCGGGCTCAGAGACGGCCCATCTTGAGGAACTTGGCCTGGCGCTCCTTGCGCAGCTCGACCGGCGACAAAGGAACGAGCGAGTCGAGTGCATCCGTCAGCGCGCTGCCCAGCGCGTCGATCGCCACCGCGCGGTCACGGTGCGCGCCACCCAGCGGTTCGGGGACGATCGTGTCGATCACGCCGAACGCCTTTAGATCCTGCGCCGTGATGCGCATCGCCTCCGCGGCCTCGGCCGCCTTGTCCGCGGTACGCCACAGGATCGACGCACAGCCTTCGGGGCTGATCACCGAATAAATGGCATGTTCGAACATCAGCACGCGGTTGCCCGCCGCCAGCGCGACCGCGCCACCTGATCCGCCCTCGCCGACGATCGCCGAGACGATCGGCACGCCTGCGTTCAAGCAGGCTTCGGTCGACCGGGCGATCGCCTCCGCCTGTCCGCGCTCTTCCGCCTGGATGCCGGGAAACGCCCCCGACGTGTCGACCAGCGTCACGATCGGCAGGCCGAAACGGTCCGCGAGTTCAACGAGGCGGATCGCCTTGCGATAGCCCTCGGGCTTGCCCATGCCGAAATTGTGCCGCAACCGGCTCGCGGTATCGTCGCCCTTCTCATGGCCGAGCACCATGATCTTGCGGCCGCGGAACGTCGCAAAGCCTCCCAGGATCGCCTGGTCGTCGCCGAACGCCCGGTCACCGGCGAGCGGCACGAATTCCTCGAACAGCGCGGCCGCATAATCCTTGAAGTGCGGCCGCTCGGGATGGCGCGCGACCTGCGTCTTCTGCCACGGCGTCAACCGGGCGAATGTGTCCTTCAGCAGCTTGTCGGATTTCGCCTGCAACCGCATGATATCGGCGGACAGATCGAGATTGCCATCGCTGGCGGTCTCACGAAGTTCGTCGATCCGCCCCTGCAGTTCGGCGATGGGTTTCTCAAAGTCGAGGAAGCTTGGCATCCGCGTCGGTTACGGGGCGCGCGCCGGAACGTCAACGTGAGGTCGCGTGCTCAGGATCGGTCAGGGGGTGGCGGGTGTTGACGAGCTCGATGAGTTTGCTCGCCTCGACATGCGTATAGATCTCCGTGGTCGCGATATCGGCATGCCCGAGCATCACCTGCAACGCCCTCAGATCGGCGCCCCCCGCGAGCAGATGCGTCGCGAAGGCGTGGCGCAGGACATGCGGGCTGACGCGGTCGGGGGGCACCCCCGCCTCTGCCGCCAGCGCCTTGACGATCTGGTACAGGCGAATTCGTGACAAATGCCCCTTGCCTGAGGGGAACAGCCAGGGCTGATCCGCCGCGACGTGCGTGCGCCACAGCGCGACGGCGGCACGCGCCCGGTCCGAGATCGGCACGAGCCGCTCGCGTCCGCCCTTGCCGCGCAGGATCAGGAACGGCCGGTCGGGGTGCACCGCGGCGCGTGGCAGGCTGACGAGCTCGGTCGCACGCAGCCCCGATCCGTAAAGAAGTTCGATCAGCGCGGAGAGCCGCAGGTCGACCGGATCCATCGGATCGCGCGCCACGCGCTCGACGATCGCGGCGAACAACCGGTCGACATCGCCGTGGCTGAGGATCTTCGGCAAGGGGCGTGCCGTCCCTGGCCGCGGCAGTGCCTTGCCCGGATCGTCACTGCGATGCCCTTCGTCCGCGAGAAATCCGAAGAACCGGCGCAAGGCTGCAGACTTGCGGCCGACCGTCGCGCGCGACAGGCTGCTCCAGCTGTCCGCCAGCCGCCCCAGCGCATCGCCGTCCGCGCCCGCCAGCGCACCCTCGGCAACGCGTGATGCGAGCATGAGATCGCTGCGATACGCCGCAATCGTGTTCGGCGCAGCGCCCGATTCCGCCGCCATCATCTCGAGGAACCGCTCGATCAGCGCCCGGTCGCTCGCCGCCGGCGGCGCGCGCTCGACCGCATCCGCCCCGGCGACCGCATCGGTCATGATCGGGCCCGCGTCACGCGCGCGCGATTGCCTCGGCCGCGATCATACGCGCCTCGCCCTCAAGACCCACAGCGCGCAACGCGGCGACGATCCGGTACAAGGCCTCGGGCGGCATGCCGTGCCAGCTGGCGGTCTGCATGCCCGTCGCCGCGAGCAGCGCGACCGTCCCCGGCTGGCCCGCTCGCGCTGCCTTGTCAAGCGCACGCGTCCAGCCATTTTCGGTGCCGATCGGAACCGCCAGCGCCTGCGCGGCGCGTTCGATATCGCCCGCGCTCAGACGCCCGAGACCGGCCAGTCCGGCGAACAGCAGACGCTGCTTCAGGGCCGAATCGCCACGGCCACCGCTATAGGCCGCCAGATCGCCATAGCTCAGGCGACCGGTCGCATCGGGATCCGTCAGCGCGATCATCGCCCAGCCATCGCCCCCCTTGGCGACCGTGCCGCGCCAGCGCGCCGCAGTCCGGTCGAGCCCCGCGGACAGCATCGCGGCGACCATCCGGTCCGCATCGCGTTCGCCATTTGCGGGCGGGATCCGTGCCGCCGCCCGCGCGGTCAGCACCATCCGGGCATAGGACGGCCAAGCATCTTCCGCTTTGCCCCAGATCGATCGCAGCGCGGTCATCCGGCCTTCGGCATTGCGGTCGGCATAGGCGGTGCGCAGGTCCTGCACGGTCGCGGCCACCGCGCTCTGCACGCTGTCGTCCGCCTCCGCTGCGGCGTAGAGATCGACCAGCGCTGCGCTCGACAGCACCCCTTGCGCCGCGGCGGCGTCCGCAGCGGGCAGGCGGTCGGCGATCGTCATCGCAGGGGACAGCGCGCGCCAATAGGTCGCCTGCACGCCCACGGTACGGTACAGCGCATCGGGAACGGCGACGCCGGTCGCCATCGCCAGGCCGAACCGCCAGGAGGTCAGCTGGTCGACCGAATCCCATTCGATCGTGACCGCCTGACGCCCCTGCCCGCCCGCGCCAACGACCTTCTGCGCGAGCAGCATGTCGACGCCCGACGCGACGTTGCGGCGCCGTGCCGCGGTGATCAGCGCGCCGGCCTGGGTCGGCGATCCCGACAGCCCCGCGCACATCGCCTGCGCCATGATCCAGCCACGCGCTGGCGCGCGTTGCATCGCGCCCTCGACGAGCGGGCACAACGCCCCCGGATCGCCCGCGGCGAGACCGGCGTTCATCGCCACCTGATAGAGTTTGGGCGTGTAATTGCCGGTATCGACGCCCTGCACCACCGCACGCGCGGCGACGGACTCGCCCATGCGCAGCAACAGCCAGGCGCGCTCGGCGGCGAAATCCGCGCCGTTGACGCCGACCGGGGTCTCGACCCGCGACACGAGCGCTCGCCGCAACAGGATCGACATCCAGCGCGACGGGAGCGGCGCACTCAACCGCCGCATCAGCGTTTCGAGATAGGGGCCCTCGGCATCGCCGAACGCGTCGGCCGCAAGGCCGCCCTCGCCGGGACCGATCGGCCCCACACGGTCGAGCGAACGGCGGGCCGAGGCCGGCATCTCATATTGCGCGAGCACCGCCGGATCGATCGGTGGCGGCGTGTCAGCGGCAGGCGTCGTCGTCAGCGGCGCAACGCTGTCATCAGGTGCGGGCAGCGGCTGGATCGTCGCCATCCCGGCCGGCGGCGCCGGAACGGGAGCGCCGGGGGACGCGGTCGGCCCCGGAGACGGGGTCGTCGGTGCGGACCGGGCTGGTGCCTGTCCGGGCGGCTGGGACTGCGCCGGGCTGGCGGACGGGGGAGTCCGCCGCGGTGCAGGCGCCGGTGTTGGCGTCGTGTCACCGAAACCGGGCGGCAGGAGCGATTCCGGTCGGTCCTGCCCGATCGCCGGCGCGAGCGCGGCAAGGCTGCAGGCGGCGGCGAGCGCCGCCAGCGTGACCTTAGGACAGGTTCGCAAGCGTCACGGCCTTCTCGACTTGCGTCTGCGGGCGCTCGGTTGCGCGACCGGCGAGCAGGAACAACCCACCGACGACGACGACCAGGATAACGACGACCGAGACTATCAGGCGGGACATACGCAAAACCTTGTAATGACTGATAGGACATTGCTGACGGATGCGAATAGGCATGCGGATGCCGTTTCCCCCCGCGCAGTGCCGCTGTATAGCGCGGACCGCGATGTTGCAAAGCCACAACCCGATTGCCCCCTGGAGCGGCCCCCCGATCGTGCTCGTCGGCCTGATGGGCGTGGGCAAGACCACCGTCGGCCGCCGCCTCGCGCACCGCTTGCGGCTGCCCTTCGTCGACGCCGATCACGAGATCGAGGCGGCGTCCGGCATGAGCGTGAGCGAGATCTTCGCCAAATATGGCGAGGCCTATTTCCGCGACGGCGAGCGCCGCGTGATCGCGCGGCTGATCGACGGCACGCCGAAGGTCATCGCGACCGGCGGCGGCGCGTTCATCAACGACGAGACGCGCAGCCTGATCCTCGCCGAAGCCACCGCGATCTGGCTCAGCGCGCCGCCCGAGATCCTTGTCGAGCGCGTCGGGCGTCGCAACACCCGCCCCCTGCTGCGCAACCGCGACGCGGGCCAGGTGCTTGCCGAGCTCGCGCGCGTCCGCAACCCGATCTACGCCAAGGCGCATATCCATATCGCCAGCAACAAGGCGCCGCACGAGGCGACCGTCGCCTCCATCCTGAAAGCCATCGGCCTATGACCGTCATCACCGTGAACCTGGGCGCACGGACCTATCCGATCCATATCCGGGCCGGGCTGCTCGAGGATGCCGGCGATCATCTGGCGCCGCTCGCGCGCGGTCGGACGATGGCGATCGTCACCGACGAGAATCTGAGCGGCCATCTGGCGACGCTGCAGGCGTCACTCACGGCGCACGGTGTCGCGAGCGAGGCGATCGTGCTTTCGCCCGGCGAGGGATCGAAGAGCTGGGCGACGCTGGAACGGCTGTGCGACCGCCTGCTCGACATCGGCATCGAGCGCGGCGATCACGTCGTTGCGCTTGGCGGCGGGGTGATCGGCGATCTTGTCGGCTTTGCCTGCGCCATCCTCAAGCGCGGCTGCCGCTTCGTCCAGATCCCGACCACGCTGTTGGCGCAGGTCGACAGTTCGGTCGGCGGCAAGACCGCGATCAACACGCGCGCGGGCAAGAACCTGATCGGCGCCTTCCACCAGCCGGCGATGGTCCTGATCGACCCGCAGGTGCTCGACACGCTGCCGATCCGCGAGCTGCGCGCGGGCTATGCCGAGGTGGTGAAATACGGGCTGATCGACGACCCCGCCTTCTTCGCCTGGTGCGAGACGAACGGTGCGGCGTTGCTCGCCGGCGACATCGCACTGCGCGAATACGCCATCATACACAGCGTGTCCGCCAAGGCGCGCATCGTCGCGGCGGACGAACATGAGACGACCGGCACGCGCGCGCTGCTCAATCTGGGCCACACCTTCGGCCATGCGCTCGAGGCCGAGACGGGCTTTTCGCAGACGCTGATCCACGGCGAGGGCGTCGCCGCGGGCTGTGCGCTGGCGTTCCGCTATTCCGCGGCCCACGGGCTCTGTTCGCGCGACGAGGCCGATCGGGTGGCGGCGCACTGGCGCGCTGTTCAGCTCCCCGACGGACTGGCCGGCGCGCATGTCGCCGCGGATGGCGCGACGCTCGTCGATCACATGCGCCACGACAAGAAGATGGCGGCGGGCACCCTGCCCTTCCTGCTCGCCCACGGGATCGGCCGGACCTATCTCGACACGACCGTCGACCTCGCCGATGTCGCCGCCTTCCTCGATGCGGAGCCCCGCTGATGCCCAATGGCGTCGCCAAGCAGAACCTGCCGACGAAGATTTGCCCGGCGTGCGAACGGCCGTTCACCTGGCGCAAGAAATGGGCGCGGGACTGGGATTCGGTGATCTACTGCTCGGATGCCTGCCGCAAGAAACGCTAGCGCATGAACAAGGAAGTCAGCTGCGCGCCGCGCTCCACGCCAGCCACAGCCAGCCGCCGATGAGCAGCGCGCCGCCGATCGGCGTAATCGCACCCAACCAGCGCGGCGCCCCCAGCGCCATGGCGTAAAGCGTCAGCGCAAAGATCGCTGCACCGATGACGAACAGCCATGCCGGCCCCCGCGCCTCCATTCGCACCGCGATTAGCGCCGCGACGACATGGATCAACTGATACTGCGCGCCCGTCTTCAACCACTCCACAGCAGCACCGCTTGCGCCATGCGCACCGAACGCGCCTGCCGCGACTGCCATGGCGCCCGACAGCGCCGCCAGAACCACGAGCATCATTGTGGATCATTCCCCCATGGAAAGCGCTGCGCGGTTTCGGTGCGCGCCGCGCGGATGTCGCCGGCTGCGATCTGGATGCGCAACCGCTCCTTGTCGCGCGCCCGGTACGCTTCTTCGGCACGATCGATCTCGGCCGGCGCAACGCCGAGCCCACGTAGTGCCAGCCGCGCCATCTTTACCGCCGATTCGAGAACCTCGCGAACGACATAGGTCGCCGGGCCGTTCTTCAGCTTGACCAGCGTACGGCGATCGAACGCGCGGACATAGATCTCCGCCTTGGGAAACGCCTCGTGGATCGCCGCGATCGTCTCGGGTTCGATCTGATCGCCGTCGATGCACATGCAGATGAGTTCGGCGTCCGCCGCCCCCGCCTGACGCAACAGGTCGAGCCGGGTGCCGTCGCCATAATAGACCTTGGCGCCGAACTCGCCGGCAATGTCGATCATCTCGATATCGGTATCGATCAGCGTGACGGGGATGCCCTGAGCGAGGAGCATCTGACCGACCGTCTGCCCGAACCGGCCATAGCCGACGATGATCGCATTGGCGCCATCGGCGACGGGCCCCTCGCGATCCGTGCCCGGTGCGATCGGCTCGGTCCTGAACCGGCGGGTGATCCCCATCAGGAACGGCGTCGTCGCCATCGACAGCGTGATGATCGCGCCGAACAGGCTCGCCGCTTCCGGATCGATCAGCAGCCCCGCCTGTGCCTGTGCGAACAGCACGAACCCGAATTCGCCGCCCTGGCTCAGCAACAGGCCGAGCGCGAAGGCCTGCCGCCAGGTCATCTTGAACGCCATGCCGATCGCCATGATCACGCCGGTCTTCGTCGCGATCAGTGCCGCGGCCATCGCCAGCACGAACAGCGGCCGCTCGGCGATCGCGCCGAGATCGAGCAGCATGCCGACCGCGAGGAAGAAGAGTCCGAGCAGAATCGATCGGAACGGCTCGACATCCGCCTCAAGCTCATGCCGATACGGGCTGTCCGCGAGCATCACGCCGGCGATGAACGCACCGAGCGCCGTCGACAGGCCGAGCCATTCCATCACCGCGGCGCTGGCGATGACGGTGAACAGGCCGGCGAACACGAACATCTCGCGCTCGCCCATATTGCCGATCAGCCGGAAGAACGGCCGCAACAGGAACCGCCCGGCGATGATCAGCCCGACGACCGCGGCGACCGTGTAAAGCGCTAGCAGCCATCCAGGAGGCGCATTCGCATCGGCGGGATTGCGGCTCATCGCCGCGACGATCGTGATCAGCGGGACGATCGACAGATCCTGGAACAACAGGATCGAGAAGGCGCGCTCGCCAAAGGGCGTCCGCATCCGCCCCGAGGATTGCAGCATTGGCAACACCTGCGCGGTCGACGACAGCGCGAGCGGCAGTCCCAAGGCGAGCGCGGCGGGCAGCGAGAAGCGCGCGCCGAGCCACACGATCGCGGTGATCGCGAGACCGCAGGCAACCACCTGCATCAGGCCCAGCCCGAAGATTTCATGCTTCATCCGCCACAGCCGGCTCGGGTTGAGCTCGAGCCCGACGATGAACAGCAGCAGCGTGATACCGAGTTCGGCAAAGCCGAGCTTGGCCTCGGCGTCGCCTACCAGTCCCAGGACATGCGGCCCGACGACCGCCCCCGCGACGAGATAGCCCAGCGTCGCGCCGAGGCCGATCCTTCGGAACAGCAGTACGAACACCAGCCCGAAGCCGAGCAGGACCACCCCGTCCCGCAACAGCGACGTCGGCGTGCCGTCATGCATCAGACATCGGTCCCGGCAGATGCGCTCGCGGGGGCCGTGACCGACACTTCCGCATGACCCGACGCGCTGTTCGCCGCCGTCTCGGCCGCCTCCGCCGCCGCTTCGAAGGCGAGGCGGATCGACGGATGCCGCGCGGTATAGTCGAGTGCGGGTGCGAAGACATCCATCCCGGGCCAGTCGGGCGCCTCGCCGGTGCGCGCGAGCCAGGCGGTGATCGCATCGCGTGCCGCCGCCAGCTCCGCAGGCGTCCGCCCGACGATGCTCGAGGCGAGCAACGACGAGGACGCCTGACCCAGCGCACAGGCGCGCACCAGCAGCCCAACCGCGGCGACGCGGCCGTCCGCGCCCATATCGACGTCCACCGTCACGCGGCTGCCGCAGATCGGCGAGCGGCGTTCCGCGGTCGCCATCGGCGCGGTCAGGCGCTCATGATGGGGAATCGACGCGGCAAGACGCAGGATCTCGGCATTGTAGAGGGGGGCGTTCATGGGGTCGGCTCACTTGCGGTATCGGATCGGGAGACGTTCGGCTTCGTGCCGAACACCGGTTTGCCGCGACGGCGGCGATCGACGAAATCGGCGATGCTCGCGCTCGTCGCATTGAGCAGCGGATAGGTGCGCGAGCGGGTCATCCATTCGGGCCGCCGCGCTGCCCCGCCACTCATCGTGTCGATCACCAGCGTCGCCAGCAGGAAGACGAGGCTGGCGAGGATCAGTCCCTTCAGCGCCCCGAACCCGAACCCGAGCGCGCGGTCGACCGGCCCCAGGATCGACGTCCGCGTCCGCGCGCCGATCGCGTTGGCGACGAGCCGCCCGCCGATATAGGTCAGCCCGGTGATAAGTGCGAAGGCAAGGACCGCCGCTCCGCTGACCGTCCCGATGACCGGCGTCAGCGCGGCCGCGACGGGGATGTGGAACAGCTTGAGCATCGCGACCATCGCGACCCAGGCGAACATCGACAGCACCTCGGTCACGAACCCGCGAATCAGGCCGAGTACGGCGGCGCCGGCAACCGCGAGCAGGACGATGACATCGAGGGCGGTGAGGTTCATGATGTCTGGAATAGGGACGAGCGCCGCGGACCGCTAGTGCAGCCGCGCGAACCGCCCGATCATCGCCACCCCGCGGTCGCCCGCCCCGACGCCGGACGCCCCGCCCCGACTTATCCCCGCCCGAGCATGTGGTCGACGAACGCAGCGAGCGTCTTGAACCCCGACAGCCGCATCCCGCTCTTCTCGTCGCTCATCGATGCGGGGACCAGCGCGCGCTCGAACCCCAGCTTGCTCGCTTCCTTCAGCCGTAGCGGACCGTGCGCGACCGGCCGGATCTCGCCCGACAAGGCGACCTCGCCGAACGCGACCGCATCGACCGGTACGGGACGCTCCGCCATCGCCGATATCAGCGCCGCAGCTACCGCGAGATCGGCGGCGGGATCCTGCACTCGGTACCCGCCGGCGATGTTGAGATAGACCTCGGCCGACGAGAAGCTCAGCCCGCACCGCGCCTCGAGCACCGCGAGGATCATCGCCAGCCGCCCCGAATCCCATCCGACGACAGCGCGCCGCGGCGTGGCGCCGCTCGCCAGCCGCACCGTCAGCGCCTGGATCTCGACCAGCACCGGTCGCGTCCCCTCCAGCGCCGGGAACACCGTGGCGCCGGTCATCGCGTCGTCGCGCGTCGTCAGGAACAGCGACGACGGGTTGCCGACCTCCGCCAGCCCCTCGGTCTGCATCGAGAAGACGCCGATCTCGTCGGTGCCGCCGAAGCGGTTCTTGATCGCGCGCAGGATCCGGTACTGATGACTACGCTCGCCTTCAAAGCTCAGCACCGTGTCGACCATATGCTCGAGCACGCGCGGCCCCGCGATGCTGCCGTCCTTCGTCACATGGCCGACCAGCACCACCGCGGTCCCGCGCTCCTTGGCGAACCGGATCAGCTCCTGCGCCGATGCCCGTACCTGGCTGACCGTACCGGGCGCGCCTTCGATCAGGTCGGAATGCATCGTCTGGATCGAGTCGATTACCAGCATCGCCGGCGGTCTTGTCTGCAGCGTCGTCAGGATGTCGCGCGTCGAGGTCGCCGCCGCGAGCTGCACGGGCGCATTGCCGAGCCCGAGACGCCGCGCGCGCAGCCGGACCTGGTCCGCCGCCTCCTCGCCCGAGACATAGGCCACCGACTGGCCCGCAAGCGCCATCTTCGCCGCCGCCTGCAACAGCAAGGTCGACTTGCCGATCCCCGGATCGCCGCCGATCAGCGTCGCCGACCCCTCGACAAAGCCCCCGCCCAGCGCACGGTCGAGCTCGGCGATACCGGTCGCCATCCGGTCCGGCAGCTTGATCTCCGCATCCAGCCCGACGAGCTGGATCGCGCGGCCGCCGGTCTGCAGATTGTGCTTCGAATGAAACGGAGTCGCGGCGGTATTCGCCTCCTCGACCAGCGTGTTCCATTCGTGGCAGTCGGCGCATTGCCCGGCCCAGCGCGATGCGACCGAACCGCACGCCTGACACACATACCGTTTCTGAATTTTCGCCATCGCCGCGGTGTAGCCAGATAGGAACGATAAGGGAACAGCGATCACCCGCGCGGCAAAACGCCACCGCCTCGGCGACGGAGGATTGTCTGGCGCTAACCGACGGGCAACGCTATCCGCCCGAGCGATGCAGCCGACCGACCTCCGCGTGGCCCTGTTTAGCGGCAACTATAATTACGTCCGCGATGGTGCGAACCAGTCGCTGAACCTGCTCGTCGGCCATTTGCTGTCGCGCGGCGTCAAGGTGCGGGTCTATTCGCCCACGGTCGCGGAGCCCGCCTTCCCCGCAATTGGCGATCTGGTCGACGTGCCCGCGATCCCGCTGGTCGGCGGACGCGGCGAATATCGCGCCGCACTCGGGATCACGCCGCGCGTCCGCCGCGACATCGACGCGTTCGCTCCCAATATCGTCCATGTCTCGGCGCCCGAGTTTCTCGGCCATGCCGCGGTCGCCTATGCGCGCAAACGCGACATCGCGACCGTCGCCTCCTTCCACACCCGGTTCGAGACCTATTTTCGCTATTACCGGCTTGGCTTCCTCGAGCCGATCGCAAAGAAGCGGCTGACGCGCTTCTACAACCGCGTGGAAGAGGTCCTGGTGCCCGGGACCAGCATGGCCGAGCTGCTCCGCGGCTGGGGCGTGAAGTCGTCGATCGGCATCTGGTCGCGCGGTATCGATCACGCGCGGTTCGACCCGGCGCGGCGCGACACGGCCTGGCGCCGGTCGCTCGGCATCGCGGACGACGAGATGGTGGTCGGGTTTCTCGGCCGGCTGGTGAAGGAAAAGGGCCTCGACGTCTTTGCCGACGTCGTCACCGAACTGCGCCGCCGGGGCGTGCCGCACCGCGTGGTCGTCGTCGGTCAGGGTCCTGCACGCGACTGGTTCGCGGGCCATGTCCCCGAAGCCGTGTTCGCCGGCTTCCAGTCGGGCGACGCGCTCGGCCGCGCAGTCGCGTCGATGGACGTGTTCTTCAATCCGAGCATCACCGAGACCTTCGGCAACGTGACGCTCGAGGCGATGGCGGCGGGCGTGCCCGTGGTCGCCGCGCGCGCGACCGGCGCGGTCGACCTGATCGAGGACGGCACGACCGGCTTCCTCGTACCACCCACCGATATCGGCGCCTATGCGGATGCGATCGGTCGGATCGTGTCGGATCCCGCGCTGCGGCAGTCGATGGGCGAAGCCGGACACGCCAAGGCCGCGGGCTATCGCTGGGACACGATCAACCAGACGGTACTCGACACCTATCTGGCGGTGACGGCGCGCCGGCACCGATAATCGTCGGAGTAATTGCGGGCGACGCGCACCCGTAAGGTTACGCGTCCACCCAATCGAACGTCAGCGGCGCCTCGCGAAACGCGAACCGGTCGAGATGGCTCGACACCACGTCGCGCATCCGTTCGACATCCCCGCCCTCGGGCACCGTCAGCGCGACGTCGAGCGTCTGGCTGTCCGCGCGCATCTCGAGCACCGCACCACCCGGAAACGCGATACGCCCCTCCTGTTCGGTGAAGCGCACTTCCATCTTGTGGCTCCAGTGCTTGGCGAGCTGCTGAAGATATCGGCTCGCCGACTGCGTCGGCACGCGTGCGACCGACACGCTCACTTCACGCGCTCGATCTTCTGGACGACCTCGTCGATCAGCGCCGCCACCTGGTGCGCCGCCTCTTCCGAAAAGCCGTCGCCGAGCAGCCGGTCCTGCACCGCATGGCGCAGATTGCCCATTGCGCGCCGGATGGGAGCCCGATCCGCGCGTTCGCGGTGCTCGCCGACCGCGGCCAGCCGCGCCATCAACGCCGCGACCTGCTCTGCATTCTCGTCAAGATGCGTGGTGCCGGCCGGCGTGATCGCAAAGCGCTTCTTCGCGCCTTCGGACTGCTGCTCCTCGACCAGCCCCATTTCGTCGAGCAGCGTGATCGTCGGATAGACCACGCCCGGACTCGGCGCATAGGCGCCCCCGGTCAACTCCTCGATCGCGCGGATCAGGTCATAGCCGTGGCGCGGTGAGTCGGCGATCAGCCTGAGCAGGACGAGGCGCAGTTCACCCCCGTCGAACATCCGCCGCTGCCGCCCGCCACCCGGCCGCTCACCCTCACCCGGCCCCCAGGCGAAGGCGAAGCGCCCGCCGCCCCGACCGCCGCCATAGCCGCCGCCCATCGCGGCATGGTGTCCGTCACGATGACCGCATCCGCGGCCGTGCATGTGCATGAACATTCGAATCTCCTGTCGAGCGCATCCCGATACGTGCAAGATATATCTTCAGCTGTGCTTCGCAAGATCTACCAAGATATATCTTTCGCATGTCTTGGGCAGAGGACGCGTGGTCAGACAGCGGAACGCGAGGCTAGGCCCAGGGTGGCAGAGTCGGGCGTATCGACTACATTGCGAGCATGGCCGACCTTTTTGCGGGTTTCGAACCCGCCCCCCCACCCGACGCGCATCCCGAAAACGCACCGCTCGCCGATCGCCTGCGTCCGCGGACGCTCGACGAGGTTGTCGGGCAGGATCACATCACCGGCGCAGGCGGCGCGATCGGGCGCATGGTGGCGGCGGGACGACTGTCGTCGATCATCCTCTGGGGACCGCCCGGCACCGGCAAGACGACGATCGCGCGCCTCCTTGCGGACGCGGTCGATCTGCGGTTCGTCGCGATCTCCGCGGTGTTTTCGGGCGTGGCCGATCTAAAAAAGGCGTTTGCCGAAGCCCGCGACCACGCGCGACTGGGCAAGCGTACGCTGCTCTTCGTCGACGAGATTCACCGCTTCAATCGCGCGCAGCAGGACGGATTTCTTCCCTATGTGGAAGACGGCACGGTGACGCTGGTCGGCGCGACGACGGAAAACCCGTCCTTCGAGCTCAACGCGGCACTGCTCAGCCGTGCGCAGGTACTGATCCTTGAGCGACTGGGCCGCGGTGCGCTCGAGCTGTTGCTGACCCGCGCGGCGACGCTGATGGACCGCCCGCTCCCGCTCACGCCCGAGGCGACCGATGCGCTGATCGCCAGTGCCGATGGCGACGGACGGTTCCTGCTCAACCAGGCCGAGACGCTGTTCTCGGTCGACCTGCCCGAACCGCTCGATCCGGCGGGGTTGTCGAACTTCCTCCAGCGCCGCGTCGCGGTGTACGACAAGGATCGCGAAGGGCATTACAACCTCATCAGCGCGCTGCACAAATCGATCCGCGGCAGCGATCCGCAGGCGGCGCTCTATTATCTCGGACGTATGCTTACCGCGGGCGAGGAACCGCTGTTCCTGCTGCGCCGCCTGACGCGCGCCGCGGTCGAGGATATCGGTCTCGCCGACCCCCAGGCGCTCGTCCAGTGTATCGCCGCCAAGGACACCTATGATTTCCTTGGTAGTCCCGAAGGCGAACTCGCGATCGCCCAGGCCTGTGTCTATCTCGCCACCGCGCCCAAATCGAACGCGGTCTACAAGGCGCAGAAGGCGGCCTGGAAATCGGCGCGCGAGACGGGGTCGCTGATGCCGCCCGCCGCGATCCGCAACGCCCCCACCAAGCTCATGCGCGATATCGGCTATGGCAAGGGCTATGCCTATGACCATGATGCCGAGAACGCCTTTTCGGGGTCGGACTATTGGCCCGACGAGATGACGCCGCAGACCTTCTACGCGCCGACCGACCGCGGGTTCGAGAAGCGTATTGCCGAGCGCCTCGCCTGGTGGGACGAACGCCGGCAGGCCAAGGACGCCTAGCCCCGCATGAACGCCTGTGAGACGACTGGACGGCCCGCGCCCCGCCGGGTCGATGTGTGCTGCGTGCGTCTTCGATGACCCCCGATCACTTCACGCAGTTCGTCGCGATCGACTGGTCCGGCGCGAAAGGACAGCGGCACAAGGGGATCGCCGTTGCGATCTGTGGCCGTGATCACGCCGCCCCGACGCTTGTCCCCGCGCCGGACGGGATCTGGTCACGCCAGGCGGTGCTCGACTGGCTGGTCGCACGCCGCGATTTGCCGTTGCTTGCCGGCTTCGACTTCAGCTTTTCCGCCCCCTTCGTGACCCGTGGTGCGCATCTGCCCGGTGAACCGCCGACCGCCGATGCCCGCGCGCTCTGGGCGATGGTCGACGCGCAGAGCGACGATGCCGATCTCGGCGCGGCATCGTTCATCGAGCGCCGCCGCGGCACGCATTTCTATCTCGGCGCGGCGGACGGGACCAAGGCGGATTTCCTGCACTGGCGTCGGTGCGAGATGCCGGACGACGGCAGCCGCAAACCTTCGACCGTGTATGACGCGATCGGCGCGGCGCAGGTCGCCAAGGCGAGCTTTGCCGGGATGCGCCTGCTGCACCGTCTCGACGGGCGGATCCCGGTCTGGCCGTTCGATGCCCCGCCGCGATCGGGCGCCGCGATCGTCGAAATCTATACCAGCATCGCCGCACGCGCCGCGGGGCGCCCCGTCGGCCGCAGCAAGATGCGCGACGGCGCGACGCTCGACGACGCGCTCGCAGCGCTCGGCTCCGCACCGCACCACCCCCTCGCGCGCTATGACGACCATGCGACCGACGCGATCCTTACCGCAGCCTGGCTCCGCGCCAATGCGAAGAACGCCGATTTCTGGTGTCCTCGAGCGATGACTTCGCTTATTGCTGCAACCGAAGGCTGGACGTTCGGCGTCACCTGACGCATGAGGCGCCCGCTGCCGGTTTAGCTCAGTTGGTAGAGCGCCAGTTTTGTAAACTGGATGTCGCGGGTTCGATTCCTGCAACCGGCACCACTCCTCCACCCGACCGCACCACCACCCGCGCCCTCAGATCGCTGTGGCGTACAGCGCATGGTGGGAGAGAATGAAGAGCGTGTGATTGTCGGGGCCGCCGATCACCAGCTGCAGCGGACGGTCGGGCACGTCGATCCGCCGGACCAGCGCGCCGCCGGCATCGTAGACGAACACCTGCCCATTGGCGACGTAGAGCCGGCCCGAGGCATCGCGGGCGACGCTTTCACCGCCGCGATCGGCCACCGGCTTCAGGTCGGTGACCCTGCCTTGCGCCCCGACCAGGCCGCTATAGGTGCGGTTCTCCGACGCGTTGGTCTGGACGACGCGCTCGCCGGGCCGCGCGGCGACGAAGCCGTTCGCGTTGAGCGTATCCGACCAGCGCCATCCCTGATGATCGTCTGGCCCCTGATTCCACACGCGAAAGGCAGGAAGTGCGAGCGAACCGTCGGGCGACACATAGTGCGCCGCCTTGGCCTCGCCCATCTTCGCCGCGAACAGGTCCGCCATCGTCGGATACTGATAGGTGACGGGATCGATCCGGTCCGCGAATTCGCCGTTTTCCCAGACGTTGACGGGCAGCACGGTGGCGGCATCCCTGTTCGCCGGGCCGGACTCGGCGATCGCGGTCGGCGCGATGACCCGGACATCGGCGGGCTTTGCCGGATCGATGCTGTAGACCGTGGCATCGCGTCCTGCCGACGACAGGACCAGCAGCCGCCCCGATCGATCGACCATCAGATTGACCGGATCGAGCGGTGCCTCCGCGACGATCGAGAGCCCTTCGCGCTTCGACCAGCCATGGATGCGCTGGAAATGGCGGTCGATGAAGTAGAGCTTGCCGTTCGCGTCGACCGCACCGCCGGCGATCGAATAGAAGCCGTCGGCGAGCTTCTCGACCGCCGTCGGAGCCGGAACCCTGGGCGCGGGAGTCGCAGGCACGTCGAGCCGGGCGAATTCGCGCTCGCGGACCTCCTGTCCGCCGGTGATGTCCTTGATCGCGTTTTCGAACGGATATTTGCTCGCCCGCAGAAAGGTGCCGCAGCCCTTGGCATCGCAGCTCGCAAAGCCGCTCTCCGCGTTCACATGCACATTGCGGAAGCGGATATCGCCCGACTCGTAGAGCTTGATCGCCGCATCCATCGGCTTGATCGAGCGGGTGACGCGGTAGCCGTGATAATTGGCGAACAGGATGTTGCGCGAATGGCGGATCTCGGTCGAGATCGCGTCGACGCCGTCGCGAACCTCCTGCTCGGTCTGTGGTGCGAGGAATTCCCAGTTCGCGACATGATCGAGCACGATTTCGGCGCGATAATGATGCTCGGCCGACAATTGGTAGACATGGCCCGGCGTGCTGGTGTTCGACACGTGAAACCCCGCCGATGCCAGCGTGTTGGGGGACCACAAGGCGGCAAAGGTGCCGCCGCCGCCGTCCGTCACCCAGATGCTGGGATATTGCCCGTCGAAGCGCGCCCGCGGATCGCCGAAGCCGATCGGGCTTCCCTTGGTCAGCGCGGTGCCGCCGCCGCCCTGGATCTTGACGTCGTTGACCATCGACGCCTCGCCCGCCTTCCACAGCAATGCGGTCGCGCGCGGGTTGACCCCACCGGTCCACAGCCCCAGCCCGGACACGATCGCATCGCCCCCCTTGGCGCTTTCGATCAGC
Organism: Sphingomonas sp. STIS6.2; assembly: GCF_000732685.2. NCBI lineage: Bacteria > Pseudomonadati > Pseudomonadota > Alphaproteobacteria > Sphingomonadales > Sphingomonadaceae > Sphingomonas > Sphingomonas sp. STIS6.2. Next base: position 327,800 of record NZ_JPDP02000041.1, on the reverse strand, counting down.
GCCTTGGGTCCCCCGACCCCCATGAAGGCCGGTGTCGAATCGGCCAGATAGAGATGCGTGAGGCCGGGATGGAGCGCGATCAGCACGGTGTCGGGCCGGAGGCGGATGGTGTCGGTGACCCGGTAGCGCCCGGTCGGGAAATACAGCACGCGGTGCGTGTCGACCGCGCGCTGCAGCGCGGCGGTATCGTCGGTCTCGTCGTCGCCTTTGACGCCGAGATCATGGACATTGGCCCAGTCCTGAACCGGCGGCATGGCCCGGATTGCGCGCGCGGGCCGCGCGGGCGTACGTGCAAGCGGCGTCATCGCGACGTCGGTCGCATAGTCGCCGATCACACCCAGTGCCGGCAGCTTCAGGCCATAGGAGAAATCGCTGACCCGGTAGCGCGCGCCCGATCCCGCCACCGTCTTGCCGCTATCGCGAAACCGCACGAAGACCGGGGTATCGACCGCCACCGCATTGTCGAACCCGATCTGCGTGAAGACGCTGCCCTCGTTCGAGACGACGACGCCGGCGCGCGTCACCTTCTCGAACCGGACGTCCTTCCCCCACAGCGAATCCGAATAGCCGCGATCGATCTCGATACCGACCGGCGTGTCGCGGATGACGACGTTGACCAGCGTCAGATCGACCTCATGCTCGCGGATCGCTGCATCGCGCTGCCCGGAAAATTCCGAATCGAGCAGCGTGAACTGCCAGGCGGGCGACGTCTTTTCCGACATGATGCCATAGCGCCCACCGAAGAAGCGCAGATTCTCGAAGGCATTGCCCGCCTGATAGACGCCCGCCAGCCCCGATCCGATGTGAAAGTCGGCATGCCGCAGATAGCCATGCTGCGCGACACGGAAGCGCACCGCGACCGCGCCCGCATTGCCCGCGCCGATCCGGAAGTCGATGTTCGACAGCGCCGAGTAGAAGGTGCTCGACGTCGCGTCGAAGATGCTCGGATCGAACGGCACGCTGGTCCGCGGCGGCACCGGCGCCTTGCCGACCCGATATTGATCCTCGCCGGTGAAGCTGACCATCGCGGCCACCCCGGATGCGAAGCCTGCACTGTTATCCGCGAGCAGGATCTCGGGCCGGGTCAGTCCCACCCCGAACAGGCGAACCGCCGAGCGGACGAAGATCGTCCGGCTGATCCGGTACCGCCCCGATGGCAGGAAGACGACGCCGCCCTTGCCGCCCGCCGCCGCCGCGTCGATCGCCTGCTGGATCGCGGCGCTGTCATCGGCACGACCATCGCCGACACCGCGGACCGTGATCGCCCGCGGATCGGCCGGCGCGGTGTGATAGACCGACGTCGTCCCGGCGAACGCCGGGGTCGCGAGCAGCAGCAGCGCTGTGCCCGCCAGCCATTTCACGTCCATCATTCATCTCTCCGTGAGTGCCGCCCGGGTGCCGGCCTAACGAAGGCCGCTGATCGCTTCAGGCGCGACAAAGGTCGTAGTCCGGTCAGGCCGCCTGCAGCATGAGCGTATGCGCGAGCACCGCGACCTGCGTGCGGTTGCGCACGTTGAGCTTGCGCATCAACGCCGTCATGTGCGCCTTCACGGTCGCTTCCGCTATGCCGAGATCGAAGGCGATCTGCTTGTTGAGCAATCCCGAATGCACCCCGCGCAGGACCTTGATCTGCGTCGGCGTCAGCCGCGGCAGCGGCGCGCGCATCGCCAGCGCCTGGCCCGCGTTCGAGATCGCGTTCGAGGTCGTGGGGGCGTGCTGGATTTGCCGTGCGGTCTGGGCAGTCCCGTCCATGGTCATCCTCCTCTGCTGTCGGCTTTTCACGCCCCGGTCGATCGCCGCGGTCAAAGGCTTCTCAGTGCCCGCCCACCCATCTCTCTTGCGGAGTCGGTTGGACAGGTCCTCACTATGCCTCCGCATTTTCGCGGTGATCAAGCCTTTTCGGTGTCGTCAGACAGAAACCTGTCCTACAGCTGTCACCAAACCGACAGGCGAACGCGTCGTCGGATCATTGGGAGTGATGTCGATGATGCAGTCACAGCGCGGTCGCATGCGAACGAACGGCACCCATCCGTGATCGGCGGCGACCTGAGGCTCGTGATCGCGGCGCTGGCGGGGATCGCGCTGGCCGTCGTGATGATCGTCCGCGGCCGGCTGCATCCCTTTATCGGCCTGTTGTGCGGCGCGTTCACCGTCGGGCTGCTGGCCGGCCTGCCGCTGCCCGACGTCGCCAAGGCGGTGCAGAAGGGTGTCGGCGACATCATCGGCGGGACCGGGCTGGTCGTCGCGCTCGGCCTGTCGCTTGGCGCGATGCTTCATCTGTCGGGGGCCGCGGCGTCGCTCGCCCGCGGTGCGCTGCAGATGACCGGCGCACGCGCCGCCCCCTGGGCAACGCTGGGCATTGCGATCGTCGTCGGCCTGCCGCTGTTCTTCGAAACCGGGCTCGTCCTTTTGCTGCCGATCGTCGTCGCCGCCGCGGAGGAAATGACGGGCGAGGACGGCCCGGTACGGGATGCCGCCAAGCTCCGGCTGATCATGCCCGCGCTGGCGGGGCTCGGCGTCGTCCATGCGCTCGTCCCGCCGCATCCCGGCCCGTTGCTCGCGGTCGAGGCGCTGGGCGCGGATCTGGGGCGGACGATGCTGTACGGCATCCTGATCGCGATCCCCACCGCGGTGATCGCGGGTCCGCTGCTGGCGAAGATCACGACGCGCGGCGTCCGGCTTGCGTCACCGGTTGCGACCGATGCCGGGCTCGCCATCACACCGCCGCCGCAGCTCTGGTCGCTGCTGATCGTGCTGCTGCCGGTGCTGATGATCGCGACCGGTGAGCTGGGGCAGATGATGCCCGCGCTGAAGGGGGCGGGCTGGCTCGTCGCGGCGAGCAACCCGGTCGTCGCGCTGCTGCTGACCAACCTCGTCGCGCTGCCGCTGCTGTTCGGGCGACGGCTGCGCGAGGCGGCGATCCAGGACGCGGTGTGGCATGAAACGATGGGCGCGGCGGGGGCGATCCTGCTGGCGATCGGCGCGGGCGGCGCACTGAAACAGGTGCTGGTGACCGCCGGGCTGTCCGACCTGCTCGCGCGGACGGTGCTGATGTACGCAATCTCCCCGCTGCTGCTGGGCTGGCTCGTCGCGGTCGCGATCCGGCTCGCGGCGGGGTCGGCGACGGTCGCGACGATCACCGCGGTCGGGATCATGCCCGGCGTCGTTGCGAACTCGGGCGTCTCCCCCGAACTCGTCGTGCTCGCGATCGGCGCGGGCTCGGTCTTCTTCAGCCATGTCAACGATCCCGGCTTCTGGCTGGTTAAGAGCTATGTCGGCACGAGCACTGCCGACACCTTCCGCACCTGGTCGCTGCTCGAGACCGCGATCTCGGTGGTCGGCCTCGTCCTCGTCCTGGCGCTGAGCTATGTCGTCTGAGATGGGACAGGATGCGGTGACGAGAGGGGGCGGGTGCTCGTGAGCGAGGGGCGGCTGGCGGATCGCGCCTATACCGCGATCGTGCGGATCATCACCGATGACGAACTCGCGATCGGCGACCGGCTGCCATCGGAGGCGAAGCTCGCGGCGATGTTCGGCATGTCCCGGACGATCGTCCGCGAGGCGCTGGCCCGGCTTGCTTCGGACGGCATCACCCAGGCACGGCTTGGCGCGGGCTCCTATGTCAAGCGGCGGCCGTCCGCGCGGCTCGGCACGCACATGCCGATGGATGCGCTCGCCGCGACGCTCGGCACCTATGAGGTCCGCTTCGTGCTGGAGGCGGAGGCGGCGCGGCTGGCGGCACAGCGACGCTCGGACGAACAGCTTGCGGCGATCGAGCAGGCGCTGGAGGCGTTGCGCGCGGCATTGCTGTCGAACGCCCCGGCGCATGACGAGGACTGGCTGCTCCACCGCGCGATCGTCGAGGCGACCGCCAACGCGGCGTTCCTGCCGGTGTTCGAGCATCTCCAGGATGCGGTGATGCGGATCCTGCGCGCCGGTGTGGACATATCGCGATCGCGCGCGCCGGAGGTGATCGGCGCGATGATGGACGAGCATGACGCGATCGTCGAGGCGATCCGGGCGCAGGACGCGGACGGTGCCGCGCTGGCGATGCGCTGGCATTTGTCGCAGGGCCGCAAGCGTCTCATGCCCTGATTGCCCCCCGAACGTTGCGACGATGGTCGTAGATGTTCCCCCCGCCGGTCCACGATAGGATCGCCGCATAACGGATTGCGGACCCGGACCGGACAGACGGTCTGGGCCATGACCGAAAGGGGATGGGATCATGGCGAAGGCCAGGCACGACCGAGATTTTGCCGCACGCATCGGCGGCACCGCGACCGGGATGATGGTGTCGGCGATCGCGCTGATCGGGACACCCGTTCTCGCCCAGACCGCCCCCCCGGCCCCGCCCCCGACCGTGACGCCGGCGCCGCCGCTTGCCGAGGACAGCCCGCCGCCGGCGTCCGCGGCCGACATCGTCGTCACCGGCACGCGCATCACCACCAGCGGGTTCAACGCGCCGACGCCGACGACCGTGATCGGCGAGGAACAGATTCTCAAAAATGCCCAGCCGAACATCTTCAACGCGATCGCGCAGTTGCCGTCGCTGCAAGGCTCGACCGGCGCGGCGACCGGCACGTTCAGCACGTCGAGCGGAACGCAGGGGCTCAGCTCGTTTTCGCTGCGGGGTCTTGGACCGATCCGGACGCTGACCCTGCTCGACGGGCAACGCGTCGTCGGCGCGAACGTGACGGGCGTTCCGGACATCAGCATGTTCCCGCAGCTGCTCGTCAAGCGCGTCGACGTCGTCACGGGCGGTGCGTCCGCCTCCTATGGCTCGGACGCGGTCGGCGGCGTGGTGAACTTCATCACCGACACGCGGTTCACCGGGTTCAAGGGCAATATCCAGGGCGGCATCACCAATTACGGCGACGATCAGCAGGCGCTGGTCCAGGCGGCGTTCGGCAAATCGCTGCTGGGCGACCGGCTGCACCTGATCGTCAGCGCCGAATATGATCATGAGGACGGCGTCGGGCCCGGCGATTTCGGCACCGATCTCGCCAAGGGGCGCGACTGGTACCGCGCGACGACTTTGGTCAATACCGGCCAGGCGAACAACGGCCTGCCGCAGTTCAACTATCGCGACTATGCCCAGCCCTATCAATATGCGCGGTTCGGGCTGATCAACAACGGCCCCTTGCAGGGGATCGCGTTCGACCAGAATGGCGCGCCGTTCAACTTCAACTACGGGTCGAACGGCCGCCCGACCGGAACGGGTGGCGTGACCGGCTGCTTCCCCGGCAACAGCTTCTGCGTCGGCGGCGACCTGTCGGGTGCGCCGGGGTCGGGCGCGTCGCTCAAGTCCTCACTCGAACGCCTCAATGGCTTTACCCGCGTCGGTTTCGACTTTGCCGAGAACAACGAAGCCTATGTCACCGTCAACCTCGCGCAGGTGAAGACGAGCAACCAACCGAGCCCGGGCTATAACCGCCCCAGTCTGACCGTGCAGTGCGCCAATCCGTATCTGCCGCAGCTGATCCGCGATCGCTGCGCGACCGCCGGGATCACGCAGTTCGGCTTCGGCACGAGCAACGGCAATTTCCCCGATCCGCTGGTGCAGACCGACCGCCGCCAATACCGGTTCGTGGGCGGGCTTAAGGGGCGGTTCGATCTGGCCGGCACCGACTGGAATTACGACGGCTATTACGAACATGGCATCACGATCGCGCATATCGATGTCGAGAACACCGTGTTGCAGAACCGCTATGTCGCGGCTGCCAACGCGATCACGCTGAACGGCGCGATCGTCTGCGCCGACGCCGCCGCTCGCGCTGCCGGGTGTCAGCCGATCAACATCTTCGGCGGGTCGCCCCCCTCCGCCGCGGCGCTCGCCTATGTCACGCCGGTCAACGGACCGTTGCAGCGCACTAAGCTGACGCAGGACGTCGCCAGCCTCAACTTCTCGGGCGAGCCGCTCGGCCTGTGGGCGGGGCCGCTCGCGGTCGCGTTCGGCGGCGAATATCGGCGGGAATATTACCGCGTCCACGGCGATCCCTATGGCGCCGGGGTCACGGCGCTCAGCCCCAACAGCGCCGACTATCCCGCGGACCCGCTGCTGAATTCGACGCTGGGCAGCAACTGGGCGGCGGGCAACTACAAGAACGGTGGCGGCAAATACGAGGTCTATGAAGGCTTTCTCGAGCTGAACCTGCCGCTGTTCAAGGGCGACGCGATCGGCCGCGCGAACCTGAACGGCGCGGGCCGCGTCACGCATTACAGCACGTCGGGGACGATCTGGGCATGGAAGATCGGCGGCACCTGGGAGACGCCGCTCGACGGCATCCGCCTGCGCGCAGTGACGTCGCGCGACGTTCGCGCGCCCAATTTGTCCGAACTGTTCGCCGCGCCGACCGTCACGACTTTGCCCAACTTCACCAACCCCTTCCCCCCCGGCGGCGGCGTCCAGGCGTTCCAGAACACCATCGGCAATCCGGACCTGAAGCCCGAGATCGCGCGCAATACCGAAGCCGGCATCGTCCTGTCACACCCGTCCTGGCTGCCCGGGCTCGGCCTGTCGTTCGACTATTACAGCATCAAGCTCGACGGCGTGATCTCGACGCTGTCGGCCGACCAGATCGTGCGCTTCTGCTTCGAGGGCAATCAGGCGTTCTGCGGCGGCTTCGTGCTGAACAGCCCGACCCAAGGCGGCAACTTCATCAACGTCCAACCGTTCAACCTCGCCTCGTGGAAGACCAGCGGGTTCGACATCGAGGCGAGCTACCAGTGGAAGCAGCCGCTCGGCCTGCCGGGCAATTTCACCCTCCGCGCGCTCGGCACCAATGTTCGCGAGTTCCTAGTGAAGGCGGGCATCGCCGGTGTCGCGACGGTCGACCAGGCGGGCGCCAACAATGGTGCGACACCCGACTGGAAATGGCTCGCTACGCAGAGCTACGACAATGACCTCTTCAGCCTGACGTTGCAGGAACGCTGGTTCTCCGACGGCAATTTCGGCAACCAGTATGTCGTGTGCACGACCGCCTGCCCCGCTTCGACCGCCAATAACCCGACGATCGATTACAACACGATGAAAGGCGCCTTCTACGTCGATCTCGGCGGGTCGGTGAACCTGTCCAAACAGGTCAGTCTGTTCTTCAAGGTCGACAACCTGTTCGATCACGATCCCGAACCCGCGCCGCAGACTAATACCGGCCTCGACGTGAACCCCGCGCTCTACGACACGCTCGGCCGCATCTACCGCCTCGGCATGCGAGCCCGCTTCTAGACCGGGACCCGCCCCCGACCCGGCTGGTCGATCCTACCAGCTCGGCCGGGTCAGCGCGGTGATCGCGGAGGCGGGCAGCCGCCGGGTATCGCTCGCCAGCGTATAATGGTCGCGTCCGCCCGTTGCCGGCTGCGCCGCCGAGGCCGGTGCCGCCTGCCGGGCCCCGCCGCCATTGACGACGAAGCGTTGCGCGTGCTGCGCGAGCAGCTGGACCTCCTGCGCGAGCTGCCGCGCCGCGGCGGACGTCTGCTCGACCATCGCCGCGTTCTTCTGCGTCGCCTGGTCCATGCTGCCGACCGCGGCGCTCACCTCGGTGATCGCGAGGGCCTGCGCCTGGTTGTCGGTCGCGATCTGCCGCGAAATATCCGCCGCCTCACGCCCCGAGGCGACGATCCCCGACAGTGCCTGATCGACCAGTTGCACCGCGTCGACCGCCGCTCCGATATCGACCTGCGTCACGGTCAGCTGGTTACGCGCGCGCTTGGCCTCTTCCTCGGCGCGCATCGCCAGCGCGGACACCAGATCGGCGACCACCGCAAAGCCTCGTCCGGCATCGCCTGCGCGTCCCGCCTCGACCGCCGCGTTCATCGCTAGGACGCGGGTCTGGAACGCGATCTTGTCGAGTCCCTCGATGACGCTGTCGATCCCCTTGGCGCTATCGCTGACGCGCTCCATCGCCTGGACCGCTGTGTCGGTCTTGTGGCGTCCATGATCGAGCGCGCTCAGCGCCTGCTCGGAGGTCGCCACCGACCGCGTCGCGCCCTGCGCGGTATCCTTTAGGCGATTGTCCATCTGATGGATCGCCGCCGACGTCTCCTCCAGGCTCGCCGCGGTGCTCTCGGTTCGCCGCGCCAGATCCTCGGACGCCTGCGCAATCTCGCCCGAGCCGATCTGGATCCTGGAGGCGCCCTGCGCGACCGAGCGGATCAGGTCGCGCAAGCTGGCAAGCGCGATATTGAAGTTCGCTTTCAGGTCCTCGTAGATCGCCGGATAGTCCTCGGTGATGTCGACAGTCAGATTGCCCTCGGCCACCTGCTTGAAATTCTGCGCCATGCGGTTGACCACATCGGCGTTGCGCGACGCCTCGACGTTCAGTGCAATCTGCACCCGCGCATTCTCCTGGAACGTTCCCATCGCCTTGGTCATGCGGCCGACGCAGTCGCGAAAGTTCGTGAACTCGATCGGGCTTTCGAGATCACCCGCGGCCAGCGCCTCCATACGAACGACGGTGGTGACATAGGGCACCGCGATCATCTCGCGATAGGTATAGCCGAGCCCAACCGCGATCAGCGTTGCCGCGACGCCCGCGCCGATCAGCGCGGTGCCCTTAAGGACCAATCCCGCAATCGCGGTGCAGGCGACCAGAACGACGAAACTGGAAAAGGCGATCAGCAGTTTCAGGCGGATAGGCGCGTCGGCTTTGAACCATAGCATTCGGGTTATCCTTTGGGAGAGATCGAGCGGGAAAGTGGGGCGCGGGACGACGGCGTCGCGGACCCCCTCGGGTGGATGGCGCGGTCGTCGCACACGGTGTTGCGGCCGGCTTCCTTGGCCCGGTAGAGCGCACGGTCCGCGCGCTCGACGAGATCATCGGCGAGGACGTCGGCGCTGCGGTGATCCCGGCTGAGCGATGCGTGACCCACGCTGACGGTCAGCACCGGGCGTGTCCCGTCCTGATGGTCGACGCGCAACGTCTCGACCGCCGCACGGATCGTTTCCGCCGCGGTCGCCGCAACATCGGCACCGGCACTGGGCAGCAGCACCGCAAATTCCTCGCCGCCGAAACGCGCGACCAGATCGTTGGCGCGCCGCACCGCCGACCGGATGGCGGTCGCGACGATCCGCAGGCACGCATCGCCCTGCTGATGACCATGGGTATCGTTGAAACGCTTGAAATGATCGATGTCGATGAGGATCAGCGACAGGTCGTCACCCGACCGGATCACGCGGCGTACCTCCTCCGCCAGCGTCCGGTTGAACCGTCGCCGATTGGCGAGCTGGGTCAGCGCGTCGCTGAACGCGTGATGCGCGTTTTCGAGGCGCAGCTCGACCGATTCGGTGATGTCGGTCGCGATCTTGACGATCCGTGTCGGCTTGCCGCACGCGTCAAGGATGGGGTTGTAGCTGGCCTGCAGCCAGATCGGCCGCCCGTCCCGCCCGATCCGGCGGAATTCGGAGCGTATGAACTCCCCCTCGCGCAGCCGTTCCCAGAATCGCTCATATCTGGGATCACAGGCGTCCTCGGGGGTCACGAACATGCGGTGATGCCGACCGCGAATGTCGGTCTCGGTATAGCCGGTGATTGCGAGATAGAGCGGATTGGCGGACAGGATCGTCCCGTCGAGCGCGAATTCGATCATCGCGGTCGATCGCGAGATCGCCTCGATCATCTTGAGTTTGTCCGCGGCATGCTGATGCTCATGCGTGATATCGTTGGCGAGCTTGAACACGCGCTGCGGGACGCCGTTGCTGTTCAGCACCGGCATATAGGTCGCCTGCAACCAGACTTCGCGACCATCCTTGGCGACGCTGCCGAACTCGGTCTGGATCAGCCGCCCCTTGCGCAGCGTGTTCCAGACGGTCGCATAGTCCGCCGCCCCCGCCGCGGTCAGCCGGACGAAGCTGCTATGATGGCCGCCGATCAGGTCCTGCGCCTCGCGACCGAAAATGCGCAGATAGCGATCATTGACCGCCAGCACCTCGCCTTCCATCGAGAATTGCACCGTTGGGATCGAACGTGCCAGCGCGTCGACGACGAACGGGGCGTTCGCCATATCCCATCTGCCGCCGCCGTCCGCGACGTTGATCATCGTATCCATGCCGAAACTCTCGGAGTGACGGGCGTGCAACGACACGTCCGGCCTCCATTATAGGCCGGCACCATGGGGCCCCGGGCGTGTCGGCACTTTTTTGGCGCGGTCCGCGCTACGAACCGTGCGGCCTAGCGCGAGACGGCGCGCCCGGCGATCATGCAGAGGATACAGCCAGACCCGATGAGCATGCCGGGGAGGAACAGCATCGCTGCGGCGATATGGGGCATGTCCCGGTAGAGAAGATAATGCGGCCGGTCGGACACATAGATGCTGAACCCGCAGACGATCAGCGCCGTTGCCAGGCAAATCATGGCAAGCGAAACCTTGGGAACGGCGTCCCCGACATGCTCCTCGTCATGCTTCGACGGCCGCATCAGGATCACCGACAGGGCATAGGTTGCGGATATTCCAAAGATAATTCCGACGATAAGTATCGTCACCGGCCGATCAAGTATAAGCGAGCATGCCAATATGAATCCAAGCGGGATCATTAAACCAAGCGCTAGCCCGAGCGCCATTGTAAGGAATCTCAATGTTCCGCTGTCATGATCAAAGGCCGCTCTCATGGCTGTCCTAATCTCTCCTCGTGCAGGACTTGCCACATTTACTGTGTTTTCGCTCATGATTTAGATCATCTTGTACGAATAACTTGAAATTTGCTGATCTGCATCATTGCGATGAAGGTGGAGACTTTCGGACTGCAATCGGTTGCATACTTGGCGTCGGCCGTTGCTGTGACCGCCTGGGTAGTCCCGACGCCTGGGAATGGCGGGCGCCTGCGCAGCAATAGCCACTGGTCGGTGCATGGGCTTGCACGAGCGGCACGCCTCGGCTATGCGCGCCAGCTTCCAACATCTGATGATGGAACCTGCGGGAGACGCGCGTCGAGCGTGCGTCGTTCGTACCGCTAGACTCGAAACCGGGCTGTACGCGCTTATGCGGGCGGCCCCTATCAAGAGAGTGACATGGCTAAAAAGATTACCGGATACATCAAGCTGCAGGTCCCTGCAGGCGAGGCAAAGCCCGCGCCGCCGATCGGGCCTGCGTTGGGTCAGCGCGGCGTGAACATCATGGAGTTCTGCAAGGCGTTCAACGCCGGCACGAGCGAACTGAAGAAGGGCATGCCGATCCCGACCGTCATCACGGTCTATGCGGATCGTTCGTTCTCGTTCGAGACGAAGACCCCGCCGGCATCGTACCTGATCAAGGAGGCCGCCGGTCTCAAGTCGGGTTCGAAGGAGCCGGGCAAGGTCGTCGCTGGCAAGATCAAGCGCTCGCAGCTGAGCGAGATCGCCACGACGAAGATGAAGGACCTCAACGCCAACGATATCGACGCTGCGACGAAGATCATCGAAGGCAGCGCCCGCGCAATGGGCCTCGAAGTGGTGGAGGGCTGATATCATGGCAAAGCTGACCAAGAAGCAGAAGGCCGTCACGGTCGACACCGTCAAGCTTCACGCAATTGACGAAGCGATCGCGCTCGCACGCTTGGGCGCCACGTCGAAGTTCGACGAGACGATCGAAGTCGCGCTGAACCTGGGCGTCGATCCGCGTCACGCAGACCAGATGGTCCGCGGCGTGGTGACGCTGCCCAAGGGCACCGGCAAGACCGTCCGCGTCGGCGTGTTCGCCCGCGGCGCGAAGGCTGAAGAGGCCCTCGCAGCAGGCGCAGACGTCGTCGGCGCGGAAGACCTGATGGAAACCATCCAGGGTGGCACGATCGATTTCGATCGCTGCATCGCGACCCCGGACATGATGGGCATCGTCGGTCGTCTCGGTAAGGTGCTGGGTCCCAAGGGCCTGATGCCGAACCCGAAGCTCGGCACGGTGACGATGAACGTCGCGCAGGCGGTCAAGGACGCCAAGGGCGGCCAGATCGAATACCGCGTCGAGAAGGCCGGCATCATCCACTCGGGCATCGGCAAGGCGTCGTTCCCGGCAGAAGACCTGCGCGCGAACTTCGACGCGCTGGTCGACGCCGTGGTCAAGGCCAAGCCGTCGGGCGCGAAGGGCAAGTATGTCCGCAAGATCGCGGTTTCGAGCACCATGGGTGCCGGGATCAAGGTCGACACGACGGAAGTCGCCGGCGCCTGATCGGCGTTCGCGCTTTCGAGTGTTAGGAAAGGGGCCGGGAGAGCGATCTCCCGGCCCCTTTTTGCGTCACGGCCGCCTGATGCGCTCAGGTCGCCTCGGCTGGAAAGTCTGCACCCAGGCTGATGTCGCGCGCCGCCTCAATCGCGGCGAGCCGTTCACGCAGCTTTGCGGTCACGGCCTCATAGCCGAACGCTCCGAGCACCAGATGGCGCGGCGGCACGTCCTGGCCGACCGCGGCGATGATCGCCTCACCTGCCCGGACCGGATCCCCGGCCTGTGCCCCGCTGACGTCCTTCGTTCCCGCCATCCGGGCGCCCGCGGTATCGGCATAATCGGCAATCTGGCTTGGCGTCTGGCGCAGTGATCGCCCCGCCCAGTCCGTGCGGAAAGGGCCCGGCTCGACACAGGTCACGCCGATGCCAAGTGGCCCGACCTCGGCGAGCAGTGCGTCGGACCAACCCTCGACCGCATGCTTCGATGCTGCATAATAGCCCGATCCCGGAAACCCGATGAGCCCGGCGACCGAGGTGAAGTTGACGATGTTGCCGCTGCCCTGCGCGCGCATGATCGGCAGGACCGCGCGGGTGATCGCGAACAGTCCGAACACATTGGTGTCGAACTGGGAACGAATCTCGGCCTCGTCCCCCTCTTCGGCGGTCGCCTGATAGCCATAGCCAGCATTGTTCACGAGCACGTCGATTTGGCCGAACTTCGCCTTGGCGGCCGCCACCGCCGCCTCGACCTGCGCCTGGTCGTTGACGTCGAGCGCAAGGGCAAGCGCGGTGTCGTCATGGCCCTCGACAAGATCGGCTACGCGGTCGGCATCGCGTGCGGTGACGACGGCGCGCCACCCGCGATCGAGCACCAGCCTCGCGAGATCGCGGCCGAAGCCGGTGGAGCAACCCGTGATGAACCAGACGGGCGATGCGGGGAGAGTCATGGACGAACCTTTCCGGATACGCTGGATACGCGTTCGCAGGAGGTAACGCCGAAAGCCGGGGACGGGTCCGTTGTGCGACCCGCCCCCTGCCCTGCTTACAGCCCGATGATACCGCCATCGTTCTTGGTGATGACGATCGTCGACGAACGCGGACGCGACGGGGTCGCAACCGCGCCGGCCTGGTTCGCGGGCCAGCTGCTGGTGATGTTGGTGGGACCACCATTCTCACCGGGATGCTGGATGTTGACGAACAGCGAGCGGCCATCCGGGGTCGAGTGGATGCCGGTGATCTCACATTCCTTCGGCCCGACCAGGAAGCGCCGCAGCGTCGTGGCCGGTGCCTTGCCGATCCGCGTCGTGACCGTGTTGCTGGTCCCGCCGAGCGTGCTCGTCACGGCGCGCGTGCCACCGTCGCCGACACGGCCCGGGATCGCCGCGAGCAGCATGCAGTTGGTGACGTCGGTATAGGCGCCGTCATCGGTCTCGATCCACATCACCGGCGTGACGTTGCCGGTCGGATTGCTCGGCAGGCCGAACCACAGGCCATCGGGCGACGAGAAGTCGTTGGTCGCGTCGAGCCCCGACAGGTTGATGTTGGTCGCATCAAGATCGCTGCCCGCACCGAATGCGTAGATGTCCCACGTAAAGGCGGTCGCCTCCGACGTGTCGCCGGTCTCGCGCAGACGGATGACATGGCCGTTGGCGTTGCCCGTGGTCTGGCCACCGGTGGTCTTGGGATCGGTATAGGCCCGCGGGTTCGACGCATCGACATTCGCCGCAGTGCGCGACGAGTTGTTGGTCAGCGTGCAGTACATCTCGCCCGTCGCCGGGTTCACCGCGGTCCATTCGGGACGATCCATCTTGGTCGCGCCCAGCACGTCGCCCGCCAAACGCGCATTGATCAGCACATCGGCCTGATCCGCAAACGGATAGGTCGTGTTGGCGCTGGTCAGCGGCCCCTGACCGAACACCAGCGGCAGCCACTGGCCCGAACCGTCGGCGTTGAGCTTGGCGACATAGAGCGTGCCCGAGTCGAGATATTTGTCGCCGATCGCGAGCCGGTTGGTCGCGGTCGCGTCTGCCGCCGACCAGGGCGTGGCGGACACGAACTTGTAGATATATTCGTTCTGCGCATCGTCGCCCATGTAGAAGGCCGGCTTGACGCCCGCGATCGTCCGGCCGATCTCGCAACCCTCATGGTTCATGCGGCCGAGCGCGGTGCGCTTGCGCGGGGTCGAAGCGGGATCGAACGGATCGATCTCGACCACCCAGCCATATTGGAACGCCTCGTTACGGAAATCGCCGGTGGCGTCGGCCGCGGCGGTCGTGGTGACGTTCCAGCGCGCATAGAGCGTGTTGGCGGAATCGGCCGGCACGACCGAGGCCCAGCCGTAATTGCCGTTGAAGGTGGTGGCGTTGGCGGTCTCGCGGATGCCGTAGCGGGCGAGCGAGACATTCTGCTTGGCGGTCGACCCGCCGCGTGCGGCGACGTCACCGAACTGGCGACGGAAATAGCCCGCCCAATTCTCCTCGTTGGTCAGATAGGTGTGCCACGGCATCGTGCCGTTCGCGCAATTGTTGATCGTCCCGCGGCCCGCTGTGCCGTCGGTCGAATAGCGCGTCCTGAGCAGCGCATTGCCGCGGACCGGACCACTGAAGCTCATCGGCGTCAGCGGCGTGATACGGCGGTTGAGCGCCGAGGCCGGGACATAGCTCCAGGCGGTGGCCGACCGGCTGATCTCGATCACCGAGACGCCGTGGCATTCCATCTCCTTCAGCGCCTCGGACTCGGGGCGGACACCGCCCGCGCCGATCGCGCCGCCAGTGCTGGTCGCGCCGTTGGGGTGCAGATAGGCCTGGGTGATATTCTCGTGGTTGAGCACGAGCAGGCCGCGCGTGTTGCCGTTGGCGTCGGGGGTGCTGCCGGTCGCGGCCAGCCCGAAATAGCTCATGCCGTCGTGATGATCGCCCGCACGGCGTGCGAAGTTTGTATCGCTGCCGTCATTGGCATAGGCGCCGACACCGCTCGCGATCGGATCGCCCAGGCGGTAGAGCACGGTGACACTGTAGCCGGCCGGCACCGCGACGACGTCGGCAAGGCTCTTGGGGACTGCGGTGAAGTCGAGCCGCGCCGGGCTGACGGTGACGCTGGTCGAGGTCTCGCTGCGGATGCCGTCGGTGCTGGTGCCGGTGAAGGTGAAGGTGAGCGTGGTGTCGGCAGCGACGCTGGGTGCGGTGAAGGTCGCGGTCGCGGTGTTCGCGTTGGCGAGCGTCACGGCCGGGCCGCCGGTCTGGGCCCAGGCGACACCCGTCGCGCTGCCCGACGCTACCGTGCCCGTCAGCGTGACCGTCTTGCCTGCCGAGGTCGCGCCCGATGCACCGGCCTGCACGGTGACCGCACGCCGCGGATCATCCTCGTCGCACCCTGCGAGCAACATGCCGCCGAACACCGCGGCGGTCGCGGCGGACAGGCCACCCATCAGTGTCTGGCGACGGGAATAGCGCACCGCGATCAGATCGTTCAGATGCGGATTGGCGCTGGTGTTCGTGTCGATATCGCCATCGTGATAGGCCATCGTCATGTTCGTCGGAATTTTCATACGTCCCCCCGGGATCGGCCGATCTGACCGCTGGACTGAGCTTTGGCCGGGTAAAGCGGCAGTGCGGTGAAGGAACGGAGACACCTTCGCGTCAGTCGCGTGACGGTTCCGCGACACGCACCGGACCGCATCTGGGCGATTGACTTCGCGACCGATTCGGCTATGCGGCGGCTTCGTTCGGCGGGTCTGCCTGCCGAACTCCGTCCGAGACAGTGGGTGCACCGGGTTTGCCGGCGCTTAATCTCCCACCTAGACGGGGAATGAGATTTTGCGGAGCGCTCCGGCGCCTGCCCTCTCCCATGCCCCATCGACGAGACACCCGGAAGCGCGGGCTTGTCTGCGCCTCCGGTTAGTAACCGGGTCCACCGTGCAAATGGTGAACCTGAAAACGTGGAGAATGGCATGGATCGTGATCAAAAGACCGCGGCCGTAGCCGAGCTGAACCGCACCTTCTCCGAGGTCGGCGTCGTCGTTGTGACGCGCAACCTCGGCCTGACCGTCGCACAGTCCACTGTGCTGCGGAACAAGATGCGCGACGCCGGCGCGACCTACAAGGTCTCGAAGAACAAGCTTGCCAAGATCGCAATGGACGGCACCGACTACAGCTCGCTGGGCGACATGCTCACGGGTCCGGTCGGTCTGGCCAGCTCCATCGATCCCGTCGCGGCCGCCAAGGTGGCCGTGGAATTCGCGAAGACGAACGACAAGTTCGAAATCGTGGGTGGGGCGATGGGCGCGACGACCCTCGACGTCGACGGTGTGAAGGCGCTCGCAACGCTGCCCTCGCTGGATGAACTGCGTGCCAAGATCCTCGGCCTCATCGTGGCACCTGCCACGAAGCTGGCGACGATCACGCAGGCTCCGGCAGCGCAGCTCGCGCGCGTGCTTTCCGCCTACGCGGAGAAGGAAGCCGCCTGATCTTGCAGGCTCTTTCGTTACTTTTTGAACTGATGGGGCACATGCCCCGAGATGGAGATTTATCATGGCAGACCTGAACGCGCTCGTTGAGAGCCTGAGCGAACTGACCGTTCTCGAAGCAGCTGAGCTTTCGAAGCTGCTCGAAGAAAAGTGGGGCGTTTCGGCCGCAGCAGCGGTCGCAGCACCGGCAGCTGGCGGCGGCGCAGCCGCACCGGCCGCTGAAGAGCAGACCGAATTCGACGTCATCCTGACCGGCGACGGTGGCAAGAAGATCAACGTCATCAAGGAAGTCCGCGCGATCACGTCGCTCGGCCTGACCGAAGCCAAGACGCTGGTCGAGTCGGCTCCCAAGGCCGTCAAGGAAGGCGTGTCGAAGGACGAAGCCGCCAAGATCAAGGCACAGCTCGAAGCAGCTGGCGCGACCGTCGAGGTCAAGTAAGCCGCAGCGGGAGAGACGCTTCAGCCACGCTGAAGCGCACTCCCCGCAAGGCCGGCCGGCGGCATTCATGCCGACCGACGAAGCAGGGGCTCCGCCCCTGCTGGCCGCAGCTAAAAAAAGGGCGGCCCCAGCGATGGGGTCGCCCTTTTTTTGTGCCTGATAGAACGCGACCGGGCCGGATCGATGCAACCCGGCCTGTCGTCTGAGCGCCTAGACTATGATCGCGGGCGCATGGGGGCGCGCGGCGATCCCGTCATACATGCGCGCGGGGATATCGAGCCAGAACGGCGCAAGCTTGGCCGAGTCGACCCGCTCGACACCGATCGCCCAGGCACGCGCGGTCTGACCGGCAATCGCCCCGCTGGCATAGCGGATGTTGACCGCGACGATCGGCACGAACATCGGCCGGTCGGCTGCGGTCATGCTGTGGATCGCCTCGCGCGACATGGCCGAGACCGTCCGGATCGTGCGCGACTCGCCCGGCGCGAGCGTGAACGGCGCGGTCGCCGGACGCGGGACCTGACCCGCATTCACCGCCGTCAGATCGGCGTCCTGACCGGCATGCGCGCTCAGCAGGACCGCCTGGACGCGGATCGCCTCCGCGACGCCCGCGCCGACGTTCGTCACCACGAGCTCACATTCAGCCGTCGCGCTGAGGAGGTTCAGTCCAGCACGAAGCGGGCGCAGCTCGACCGACAGACGCGCCCGCTCCGGCTCGCGCGCGCGCCGGTCGAGAAATTGCGGGGCTGCCGTCGTCGCAGGCTCAGGCGCTGACGGCGGTGCGATTGCCGGGGTCGGCGCTACCACCCGCGCGGGGATCGGCGGGACCGGCGCCGGCGTGGGTAGCGGGGGAACCGGTCTTGCCGGCGGTGCCTCGGCTTCAATCAGCGGTTCGGGCTCGTGATAGTCCAGCCGATCATGCCGTTTACGCGGCCCCCTGCGCAGCAACCACAGCGCGATGACGACGATCGGGATGACCGCCAGCCAGAGCCAGAACGGCATCGCCCTGCCCTGCTCCGGCGCGGCGATCGTGCGTTCGACGGGAGCGGAGGACGGCGCGGCGGCGGGGGCGACTTCGGGGCTCGCGGTGGTTGCCGGAACGACTGGTGCCGGAGCCGTCGGCGCGGTGGTGGCGGTCGATGCGGGCGCCGGATCCGGCCGAACGTCCGCCGCGTCGCGCGGTGCGGCGGACGGCACCGCCTCCGCTGCACGTCGGGACGTCGTCGCGGCATCGACCCGCCCGGCCCTCGGCGTATCCGGGTCTGCAGTGCGTGTCGCCGGCGCCCGCGCGGGGGTGCGGCCGCGCGGCGGCGCCTCCGCAGTCGCCGGAGCCGGCAGAACCAGCCGCGGCGTATCGGGTACGGGAACCGCTGCCGTCCCCGTGTCGCGGGCCTGAAGCGGCTCGAGCCCGCGAACCGTCCCGGCGGGCGCCGGTGGGGTCGACTGCTGCGACGCGGTGTCCGACGTCTGGCCCGCCTCCTGCGCGACCGCGGGCGGCGCTAGCGCCAGGCCAGCCGGCACGATCAGAAGCGCGCGGCGCCATTGTATGCTCATCGTCGAAAATTCCCTCCTGCAACGCTAGCGCGGGGAGGCCGAACGGGTCGCGGCGGCAAGTCGCCATGCGATGAGCCGCGCCGCCAGGGCGACCAGATGATCGTCCGCATCGCGAACCTCTGGCCTTCAGATCACGCGGACGTGCGCGAAGCTCCCCGCCGCCATCGGCCGGCCCCAGTAGAAGCCCTGCGCACAGCGAGCGCCCAGATCGCGGGCGATCGCGAGATGCTCTTCGGTCTCGACCCCCTCGACGACCGTGCTCAGCCCCCGCGCGTGGCAGGACCGGACGACCTCGCGCAGGATGCCGAGTTCGTGCACGTGGCGTGCGCAATGGCCAAAAAAGTCCTTGTCTATCTTCAGCTCGGCGATCGGCAGCGTGAAGACGCGATCGAAATTCGTCGCCCCCTTGCCGAAATCGTCGAGCGAGAACACCACGCCCAGATCGCGCAACCCGTTCATGTCGCGGACCAGCCGCTGGGTATCGACCGGCCGGGCATCCTCGGTGATCTCGATGATCAGGACGCCCCGTCCCGGCCCGTTCGACGCGACGCCCCGCCGGCGCAGTTCATCGCCCAGCGCCGCCTGGAACAGCGGATCGGCCAGCACCGCCTGGCTGCAGTTGATCGCGACCGGCGCGGACCGTTGCTCGACGCTCAGCGCAAGCCAGAGGTCGAGCGCGGCGGTGACCGCCTTCATTGTCGCTGCCGCCTCGATCCCCGCGTCGGTCATCGCGGCGAATAGCCATTCGGGGTTCACACCCGGGATGTTGCGCAGCCGGGCGAGCGCTTCATAGCCGGCAACCTGATCGGTGGTCAGATCGATCTTGGGCAGGAACTCGTAATGCAGGTTCGGCAGCAGCCGCGATTCCACAAGCAGCGCCGCGATCATGCGCCGGTCGCCCGCAGCGTCTTCCGACCGGCCCGTTCCGGTCGCGAGCGACGCGAGGATCGCGGTGAGTGCGCCGATCTTGTAGGTCCGCTCGAGCGACCCGACGAGCGGATGCTCGCCGATCATCGCCTCGCCGAGGACGGCGGACGGATATTCGCCCGGCGGCCGCAACTCGATCACCGGGCAGATCCGGCCGTCGTGCCCGATCTGATCGAGCACGGTGATCAGATCGTCGCCCCGCGATTGCGCGTCGGCTATCACGACGTCAGGCGCGAACGCCGTTCCCGCCGCGATCTCCGCCGCATGGCCGATCCAGGCGACGGCATAGCCGCGCGACCGGAGCTCGGCATGCGCCTGGCACGATGCCGCGTCGGCGGCATGGATGAACAGCAGTCGCGGCAGAACCGCGCGCCCTTCCCCCGCCACAGGCAGACAAGCGCCCGACACAGGCAGACAAGCGGAGGCCGGGCTTCCCAGCCCCGGGCCGAAGCCTGCTGCCGCACCCGTTTGGGGCGCCAGACTGGGATCGGCGCTCACGCGGACGGGTCCGACCGGGCGGCTATCGACATGGGCGTGAACTCGGCAATAGGGTGGACGCTGACGACTGACGGCTGAACGACACCGGCAAGGCCCCGCCGTGCGGCGGATTCAATCCCGGTAGCCAATTGGTATCTACTAATCCTGATCAGGACTGTCATCCCCGCGAACCGCGCCGCATTCGCACCAAGTCGCTCGTCGCCCAATAAGCCGTTGCGTGGCATTGTGATTTTATTACAAATATTTTTCCACGAGCCGCTGCGCTGCGCCCGCCCGGTCGCAAGGGCATCCCGCCTTCGACATTTTCCGCGCGAGACCGGACCGCTTTGACAAGCGCCGACCACCGTCCTATATGAGCCACTCACCACAGCATCCGGGAAATGACAGGCCGTCGCGCAGCATGTCGATCGTATTGGATGCCGGGGTTTCATTCGCCGAAAGCCGCCGCATGTGATTGCGCGCGGCCTTTTTGCGTTACGGCACGCCCCGTCCGGGGGTTCCCGGGCACGAAATTACGGCTGACCCGTCAGTTTATTGAGGGCAAATAACCTATGGCTTCCAAGGCGATCAACGAGGGCGCTGCCAAGCAGCGTCGCGACGGCGGCACCGCAAAGCGCCGCATCCGCAAGGTCTTCGGCAACATCCACGAAGTCGTGCAGATGCCGAACCTGATCGAAGTCCAGCGCGAGAGCTACGAGCAGTTCCTGCGCTCCGACAAGTCGATCGGCCATGTCTCGGGTCTCGAGAAGACGCTGCGCAGCGTGTTCCCGATCCAGGATTTCGCCGGCACCGCCTATCTCGATTTCGACGATTACGTCCTTGAGCCACCGAAGTTCGACGTCGAGGAGTGCCGCCAGCGCGGGATCACCTATGCCGCGCCGATGCGCGTCACGCTGCGTCTGACCGCCTTCGAGGTCGATCCCGATACCGAGGCCAAGTCGGTCATCGATATCAAGGAGCAGGACGTGTACATGGGCGACATGCCGCTCATGACCGAGAACGGCACGTTCTTCATCAACGGTACCGAGCGCGTCATCGTCAGCCAGATGCACCGTTCGCCGGGCGTTCTGTTCGATCACGATCGCGGCAAGACTCATGCTTCGGGCAAGTATCTGTTTGCTGCCCGCGTCATTCCGTACCGCGGCTCGTGGCTCGATTTCGAGTTCGACGCGAAGGACATCGTCAACGTCCGTATCGATCGCAAGCGCAAGCTGCCTGTCACGGCGCTGCTCTACGCGCTCGGCATGACGTCGGAAGAAATCCTCAACTATTTCTACAACCGCGTGACGTTCGTCCGCGGCCAGGGTGGCTGGATCGTTCCGTTCCAGGTCGAGAACTGGCGTGGCCAGAAGCCGATGTTCGACATCGTCGATGCGAAGACCGGCGAAGTCGTGTTCCCGAACGGCCAGAAGATCTCCCCACGCGCTGCGAACAAGGCGTTCAAGGACGGTCTGACCGACCTGCTGATCCCGACCGAGGAAATCTTCGGCCGCTATTCGGCGTACGACCTGATCGACGAGTCGACCGGCCGCATCTACATCGAAGCCGGTGACGAAGTGACCGCCGAGAACCTCGAACTGCTCGACCAGGCAGGCATCGAGCGTCTCGACCTGCTCGACATCGATCACGTCGCGACCGGCCCGTGGATCCGCAACACGCTCAAGGTCGACAAGGCCGAAGAGCGCGAGCAGGCGCTGTCCGACATCTACCGGGTGATGCGCCCTGGCGAGCCGCCGACGCTGGAGACCGCCGAGGCGCTGTTCTCGGGTCTGTTCTTCGATCCGGATCGCTACGACCTGTCGGCCGTGGGCCGCGTGAAGCTGAACATGCGTCTCGACCTCGACGTCGAGGACACCGTCACGACGCTGCGCACCGAGGACATTCTCGAGGTCATCAAGACGCTCGTGAACCTCAAGGACGGCAAGGGCGAGATCGACGATATCGACAACCTCGGTAACCGTCGTGTCCGTTCGGTCGGCGAGCTGCTCGAGAACCAGTATCGCGTCGGCCTGCTCCGCATGGAGCGCGCCGTGAAGGAGCGCATGTCGTCGGTCGACGTGTCGACGGTCATGCCGAACGACCTGATCAACGCGAAGCCTGCGGTTGCCGCGGTCCGCGAATTCTTCGGCTCGTCGCAGCTGTCGCAGTTCATGGATCAGACCAACCCGCTGTCGGAAGTCACCCACAAGCGTCGCGTGTCGGCACTTGGACCAGGTGGTCTGACGCGTGAGCGCGCCGGCTTCGAAGTCCGCGACGTTCACCCGACGCATTACGGCCGCATCTGCCCGATCGAGACGCCGGAAGGCCCAAACATCGGTCTGATCAACAGCCTCGCGTCGTTCTCGCGCGTCAACAAGTACGGCTTCATCGAGACGCCGTACCGCAAGGTCGTCGACCACAAGGTGACCGACGACGTCGTGTACCTGTCGGCGATGGAAGAGGCCAAGCATACGATCGCGCAGGCCAACGCCGATCTGACCGGTGACGGCGGCTTCACCGAGGAACTCGTCTCGTCGCGTCAGGCGGGCGAATTCCTGATGGCGCTGCCCGACAACATCACGCTGATGGACGTCAGCCCCAAGCAGCTCGTCTCGGTCGCCGCATCGCTCATTCCGTTCCTGGAAAACGATGACGCCAACCGCGCGCTGATGGGCTCGAACATGCAGCGTCAGGCCGTGCCGCTCGTCCAGGCCGAGGCGCCGTTCGTCGGCACCGGCATGGAAGAGACGGTCGCGCGTGACTCGGGTGCAGCCATCTCGGCAAAGCGTGCGGGCATCGTCGACCAGGTCGACGCGGCCCGTATCGTGATCCGTGCAACCGGCGAGATCGATGCCGGCAAGTCTGGCGTCGACATCTACACGCTGATGAAGTTCCAGCGTTCGAACCAGTCGACCTGCATCAACCAGCGTCCGCTGGTGAAGGTGGGCGACGTGGTCCGTGCCGGCGACGTGCTCGCCGACGGTCCGTCGACCGAATTCGGCGAGCTGGCGCTGGGGCGTAACAGCCTCGTCGCGTTCATGCCGTGGAACGGCTACAACTACGAGGATTCGATCCTGATCTCCGAGCGGATCGTGAAGGACGACGTGTTCACGTCGATCCATATCGACGAGTTCGAGGTGATGGCCCGCGACACGAAGCTCGGGCCTGAGGACATCACGCGCGACATTCCGAACGTCGGCGAGGAAGCGCTTCGCAACCTCGACGAAGCGGGCATCGTCTACATCGGTGCAGAGGTCGAGCCGGGCGATATTCTCGCTGGCAAGATCACGCCGAAGGGTGAATCGCCGATGACGCCGGAGGAGAAGCTTCTCCGCGCGATCTTCGGCGAGAAGGCCAGCGACGTGCGCGACACCTCGCTTCGCCTGCCGCCGGGCGTGTCGGGTACGGTCGTCGACGTTCGCGTCTTCAACCGCCACGGCATCGACAAGGACGAGCGCGCGATGGCGATCGAGCGCGAGGAGATCGAGCGCTTGAAGAAGGATTCGGACGACGAGCGTTCGATCCTGAACCGTGCGACCTGGTCGCGTCTTCGCGAGATGCTGCTCGACCAGACGGCCACCTCGGCGCCCAAGGGCGTCAAGAAGGGCGTCGTGATCGACATGGATCTGCTCGACAGCGTCGACCGCCACGAATGGTGGAAGTTCGCGGTCGCCGACGACAAGATCCAGAGCGATCTGGAAGCGGTCAAGATCCAGTATGACGATGCCGCCAAGCTGATCACGGACAAGTTCCACGATCGTCGCGAGAAGCTGGAGCGTGGTGACGAGCTGTCGCCGGGCGTGCTGAAGATGGTCAAGGTGTTCGTCGCGGTGAAGCGCAAGCTACAGCCGGGCGACAAGATGGCTGGCCGTCACGGGAACAAGGGCGTCATCAGCCGCATCCTGCCGGCGGAGGACATGCCGTTCCTCGCCGACGGGACGCCGGTTGATATCGTGCTCAACCCGCTGGGCGTGCCGTCGCGCATGAACGTCGGGCAGATCTTCGAGACGCATCTGGGCTGGGCCGCACGTGGTCTGGGTCAGCAGATCACTCACGCGCTCGAAACCTGGCGCGAGGAGAATCCGGAGGCCAAGGCCGGCGCGATGCCGGAGGCGGTCCGCGATCGTCTCAAGACGGTCTATGGCGAGCAGTATCACGAAGAGATCGACGCCCGTTCGGGTGACGAGATCATCGAGCTGGCCAAGAACCTGAAGGGCGGCGTGCCGATGGCGACGCCGGTGTTCGACGGTGCGCGCGAGGCGGACGTGTCGGCGATGCTGGAACTGGCGGGTCTTGACCCGTCGGGCCAGTCGGACCTGTTCGACGGACGTACCGGCGACAAGTTCGATCGCAAGGTGACGGTCGGGTACATCTACATGCTCAAGCTTCACCATCTGGTCGACGACAAGATCCACGCACGGTCGATCGGGCCATACTCGCTCGTCACGCAGCAGCCGCTGGGTGGTAAGGCGCAGTTCGGTGGTCAGCGCTTCGGCGAGATGGAGGTCTGGGCTCTCCAGGCCTACGGCGCGGCGTACACCTTGCAGGAAATGCTCACGGTGAAGTCGGACGACGTGGTCGGCCGCACCAAGGTCTACGAGGCGATCGTCAAGGGTGACGACACGTTCGAGGCGGGCATTCCGGAGAGCTTCAACGTGCTCGTCAAGGAAATGCGCTCGCTGGGCCTGAATGTGGACCTGAAGCAGTCGGAGCCCGGCTTCGACAGCGACGGCATCCAGATCGCGGCGGAGTAACCGTCATGCCCCCCTCCCCTTCAGGGGAGGGGTTGGGGGTGGGGTCGTGCCGCGCACGCCTCGCCCGATATTAAAGGCCCCACCCCAACCCCTCCCCTGAAGGGGAGGGGCTAAGGAGTTCAAATATGAACGAGATGACCCCCTTCGCCAATCCGGTCGCCAAGGCCGAGACGTTCGACCAGATCCAGATCGGCATCGCATCGCCGGACAAGATCCGCAGCTGGTCGTTCGGCGAGATCAAGAAGCCCGAGACCATCAACTATCGCACGTTCAAGCCCGAGCGTGACGGCCTGTTCTGCGCGCGCATCTTCGGTCCGATCAAGGATTACGAGTGCCTGTGCGGCAAGTACAAGCGCATGAAGTACAAGGGCATCGTCTGCGAGAAGTGCGGCGTCGAGGTTACCGTCTCGAAGGTCCGCCGCGAGCGCATGGGCCATATCGAGCTCGCCGCCCCGGTCGCGCACATCTGGTTCCTGAAGTCGCTGCCGAGCCGCATCGGCCTGCTGCTCGACATGCAGCTGAAGCAGCTCGAGCGCGTGCTGTACTTCGAGGCGTACATCGTCATCGAGCCGGGCCTGACCCCGCTCGAGAAGTATCAGCTGATGACCGAGGACGAGCTCCTCGACGCGCAGGACCAGTATGGCGAGGACGCGTTCTCGGCCGGCATCGGTGCCGAGGCGGTCCGCATCATGCTGGAGTCGCTCGATCTCGAGGGTGAGCGTACCACGCTGCTCGAAGAGCTCGCGGTCACCAAGTCCGAGCTGAAGCCTAAGAAGATCATCAAGCGCCTGAAGGTCGTCGAGAGCTTCATCGATTCGGGCAACCGCCCCGAATGGATGATCCTCGAGGTCGTGCCGGTCATCCCGCCCGAGCTGCGCCCGCTGGTGCCGCTGGACGGTGGTCGTTTCGCGACGTCGGATCTGAACGATCTGTATCGCCGCGTGATCAACCGCAACAACCGCCTGAAGCGCCTGATGGAGCTTCGCGCGCCGGACATCATCGTCCGCAACGAGAAGCGCATGCTGCAGGAGGCCGTCGACGCATTGTTCGACAATGGTCGCCGCGGTCGCACGATCACGGGCGCCAACAAGCGTCCGCTCAAGTCGCTGTCCGACATGCTCAAGGGCAAGCAGGGCCGCTTCCGCCAGAACCTTCTCGGCAAGCGCGTCGATTACTCGGGTCGTTCGGTCATCGTGACCGGGCCTGAGCTCAAGCTGCACCAGTGCGGCCTGCCGAAGAAGATGGCGCTCGAGCTGTTCAAGCCGTTCATCTACGCGCGTCTCGATGCGAAGGGTCTGTCGATGACCCTGAAGCAGGCGAAGAAGTGGGTCGAGAAGGAGCGCAAGGAAGTCTGGGACATCCTGGACGAGGTGATCCGCGAGCATCCGGTCATGCTGAACCGTGCGCCGACGCTTCACCGTCTTGGCATCCAGGCGTTCGAGCCGGTGCTGATCGAGGGTAAGGCGATCCAGCTTCACCCGCTGGTCTGCTCCGCGTTCAACGCCGATTTCGATGGCGATCAGATGGCCGTCCACGTCCCGCTGTCGCTCGAAGCGCAGCTGGAAGCGCGCGTCCTGATGATGTCGACGAACAACATCCTGTCGCCCGCCAACGGCAAGCCGATCATCGTGCCGTCGCAGGACATGGTGCTGGGTCTCTATTATCTGTCGATGATGAAGGAGAACGAGCCAGGCCAGGGCATGCTGCTCGGCGACATGGCCGAAGTGCATCAGGCGCTGAACGCACAGGCCGTGACGCTGCACAGCAAGATCATCAGCCGCGTTCCGCAGACCGATGAGAACGGCAAGCAGTATCTCAAGCGCTACGAGACGACGCCGGGCCGCATGCTGCTCGGCGAGTGCCTGCCGCACAGCCACAAGGTGCCGTTCGACACCGTCAACCGCCTGCTCACCAAGAAGGACGTGGGCGACGTGATCGACGAGGTCTATCGTCACACCGGCCAGAAGGAGACCGTGCTGTTCGCCGATGCGATCATGACGCTCGGCTTCCGGCACGCCTTCCGCGCCGGCATCTCGTTCGGCAAGGACGACATGATCATTCCGGACGCCAAGGTCGGTCTGGTCGACGACACCAAGGCGCTCGTGAAGGACTTCGAGCAGCAGTATCAGGACGGTCTGATCACGCAGCAGGAGAAGTACAACAAGGTGATCGACGCCTGGAGCCGTTGCGGCGACCAGGTCGCGAACGCCATGATGGACGAGATCCGTGCGGTGAAGGTCGATACGGAGACCGGCCGTGAAAAGCCGATCAACTCGATCTACATGATGGCCCACTCGGGTGCTCGTGGTTCGCAGGCGCAGATCAAGCAGCTTGCCGGTATGCGTGGCCTGATGGCCAAGCCGTCGGGCGAGATCATCGAGACGCCGATCATCTCGAACTTCAAGGAAGGTCTGACCGTCCTTGAGTACTTCAACTCGACCCACGGCGCTCGTAAGGGCCTCGCGGATACGGCATTGAAGACGGCGAACTCGGGGTACCTCACGCGTCGTCTGGTCGACGTGTCGCAGGATTGCGTCATCATCGAACCCGATTGCGGCACGACGCGCGCACTCGAAATGAAGGCGATCCTTCAGGGCGGTTCGACGATCGCAAGCCTCGGCGAGCGCATCCTCGGTCGTACGACCGCGGAGGACATCACCGATCCGAAGACCGGCAAGGTCATCATCCCGTCGGGCACGCTGCTCGACGAGCCGATGATCACGACGATCGAAGGCCTCGGCACGCAGTCGTGCAAGATCCGCAGCCCGCTGGTCTGCGAGTCCAAGATCGGCGTCTGCGGCAAGTGCTACGGGCGCGATCTCGCCCGCGGTACGCCGGTAAACATCGGTGAAGCTGTCGGCGTCATTGCTGCGCAGTCGATCGGTGAGCCGGGCACGCAGCTGACCATGCGTACGTTCCACATCGGTGGCGCAGCGCAGCTCAACGAGACGTCGAACCTCGAGGCGCATGCCGACGGCACGGTGCAGTTCCGTGATCTGCGTATCATCGTCGACCAGCGTGGCCGTCGTGTGGTGCTCAGCCGCTCGGGTGAAATCGCGATCGTCGACATGGACGGCCGCGAGCTCTCGGTCGATCGTATCCCGTACGGCGCATATGTGCTGTTCGACGATGGCCACATCGTGTCGCGCGGCGACCGGATGGCCGAGTGGGATCC
This sequence comes from Sphingomonas sp. STIS6.2, assembly GCF_000732685.2. Lineage (NCBI taxonomy): Bacteria > Pseudomonadati > Pseudomonadota > Alphaproteobacteria > Sphingomonadales > Sphingomonadaceae > Sphingomonas > Sphingomonas sp. STIS6.2. The sequence goes on along the minus strand of NZ_JPDP02000041.1, from coordinate 299,884 downwards.
GTTCACCATGCCGGTGATCACGGAGAACCCGGGCACGATCAAGTATGTCGACCTGATCGAGGGCAAGACGCTCACCGAGCAGACCGACGAAGCCACGGGCATCGCCCAGCGCGTCGTGATCGAATATCGTGCGGCGACCAAGTCGAAGGAGGATCTGCGTCCGCGCATGACCCTGCTCGACGAGACGTCGGGCGAGACCGGCCGCTACATGCTGGCGATCGGTGCGACCTTGTCGGTCGAGGATGGTGCACAGGTGTTCGGCGGCGACGTCGTGGCCCGCGTCAGCCGCGAGAGCGCCAAGACGCGCGACATCACCGGTGGTCTGCCGCGCGTTGCCGAGCTGTTCGAGGCGCGTATCCCAAAGGACTCGGCGATCATCGCCAAGATCTCGGGCCGCGTCGTGTTCGGCAAGGATTACAAGGCGAAGCGCAAGATCGGCATCCAGCCCGAGGATGGCGGCGACGTCGTCGAGTATCTGGTGCCGAAGTCGAAGGTCATCGACGTGCAGGAAGGCGATTACGTCAAGCGCGGCGACAACCTGATCGGCGGCTCGCCCGATCCGCACGACATCCTCGAGACGATGGGTATCGAGCCCCTCGCCGAGTATCTCGTGTCGGAAATCCAGGAGGTCTATCGACTCCAGGGCGTGAAGATCAACGACAAGCACATCGAGACGATCGTTCGTCAGATGCTGCAGAAGGTCGAGATCACCGACGGCGGCGACACCACGCTGCTGAAGGGCGAGCAGGTCGATCGCGAGGAAATGGACGCGACCAACGAGAAGCTCGACAAGAAGCAGACCCGTGCACAGGGCAAGCCCATCCTGCTCGGTATCACCAAGGCGTCGCTGCAGACCCGCAGCTTCATCTCGGCGGCATCGTTCCAGGAGACCACCCGCGTTCTCACCGAGGCCGCGGTCCAGGGTAAGCAGGACATGCTGATGGGTCTGAAGGAGAACGTGATCGTCGGCCGGCTCATCCCGGCAGGCACCGGCGCAGGCCTCAACCGCCTGCGGGTCGTGGCGAACAGCCGCGATGCCTCGATGCGCGTCGCCCAGCGCAAGATGGCCGAAGCCTCGATCATCGCGCCGAAGTCGGCGAAGGAAGAGCATGACGCCGAACTCGCCCGCTCGCCGCGCGATTCCGGCGGCACGGGGGACGACGCGCTTGGCGAAGTCGTGACGTCGGGCACCGGCACCGATGCGGATGCCGGCGAGTATCTGAACAAGCCCGAGTAATCGGGCGCATCAGACGCCAATAAAAAGGCCGCCGTCCGGATATCCGGGCGGCGGCCTTTGTCGTTTCAGGCGAATGGCGGGGCGGACCGGTCGAAGCGCGCCCCGTCACGGCTTCAGCCGGCGCTTTCGCCCATCGTGCGCGGGATCGTCCGGAGCTGCTGGCCGGTGACGCGCAGTTCGTTGAACGCGGGCGGACTGCCGCGCGTCCGCTTGGACAGGGTGCCGGCACCGATCATGCGGATTTCCCGGCCGCTGCGTTCGACGGGAATGTCGAAGGGATCGTGGACATGACCTGACAGCACGGCATGCGCTCCCGCATCGGCCAGTGCGGTCAATGCGCTGTCGCCATGGCGGGTCTTTGCTGTCCCGGTCGTGCCGCCTTCGATCAGCGGATGGTGCGCCGCGACGAAGACCAGGTGATCCTTCGGCACATCCTCGATCATCGCCAGCGCGCGCGACAGCGACCCCGGGCTGACACGCCCCTTCGACCAGTTCCAGCGCCACTGCGCGCGTGCCGTCGTCTTGAGCGGGACGATCGTGATCCCGGGCAGTTCCAGGGGCTTCTCGATCATCGATTCGACCGCAGCGTAACGCTGATAGGGCGAGAAGAACCGGCGGAACGGGTCCCAGTAATAGGGGATGTCGTGATTGCCGACCTCGAGCGTGACGGGCACGCCAAGGCTGCGCAACCAGTCGCCGCCACGCTGGAACTCCTCCTTCGTGGCGCGCATCGTCAGATCGCCGGTCATGATCACCGCGTCGGGCCGCTCCGCCTCGACACAGGCGGAGAACCAGGCGAGCGCTGCCGGATCCTCCGCCCCGAAATGAACGTCGCTGACGTGAAACAGCGTGTGCGAGCGTCCTGAAACATCTGCCATGTCAGGCAAGTTCGGCCAGCGTCTTGGGCTGGTGCATCGGACACCCGTTGAACGTCCCGCGGAATCCCGCCGAGAGCTCATAGGTCTCCTTGCGGACGCGATTGACGCCGCCCAGCGGCTGATGGTCGACCACCCCGTGCCAAACGCTGTAGGACAGTGCATCGTCGGTATGATCGGTGACGCCATGTTCCCAGGAGATTTGCGGCGCCACCTCGAGCGTGGCGACCGTGACGAACGGGCTCACCTGCTGATCCCATTCGACCGTCGCGTCCTCGATCGGCATCGCGTCGAGGTCGGTGTTCAACTGGACGCGCAGTTCCCAGACACCGCCATGCTCGATCAGCTCCTCGCGCACGACTTCCCGCAACGCATCGGGGCGCGCGGTGATGTCGACCGTATCGCCGGTCAGTCGCGTCAGCGCGGGCGAGACCGGGAACAGCGCGACCTTGGCGATATAATTGCCGTAGCGCAGCGGCGTCTGCGAGAAATAGGTTTCCCCAAGCGGGTGGACGGGTTTTGCGCCGCCGAGCGTCTTGAGCGTCGCGGACTCCGCCCCGACCGCCTCCAGTGCGGATTCGACGACGCGGAAGGTCGCCGACATCGCCTTCTTCACACCGTCGAAACGGTCGGTCGTCTTGGCGAGCAGCTTGAGGTTCTTCGAGAAGGCCTTGGGATCGGGTGCCGCGAAAACGGGCGCGTTGACCATGATGAAGTCCTGCGTCGTCTCGCCTTCCGAACCCGGCAGGCGATCGCCTTGGACGTCCAAGATCTTCAGCGCGACGCCCCGCGGCAGGCTGACGCTGTCATCCAGAATGTCGCCCGCGTTCGTCGAGATGCGCAGCACCGCTTCATGACGCCCCGGCTGCGCGAAAATGCCCTGCGCGAGCGTTTCGGGCAGGCCGTCGGCGATCGTGAGTGTGCCGCGCGCGATGCCATGCGCCTTGGCATGAACCGCGCGCACGGCATGCGCATAGTCCTGCGACGTGGTCTCGAGGATCTCGCGAAAGCTGTCCTTGAGCGACGCCAGCGTCTCGGCCTCGTCGTCGGCGATGGTTTCGACCGAGGGGGCGAATCGTACGGGCTGGGTGGACATGCGGATCTCCTGTCGTTTCCGATCCAAACCCGCCGAACTCCGCGACGTTCCCGCTGCACGGGCGATCGGTACGATCCCGCACGCTGTTGCAAAGCACCGCGCCCCGGTCCACGCGGTCGGCGCCCATCGAAGGAGAAACCGATGCAGATTCCCGTCGTCACCGCCCCCACGATCGCGATCGTCGGATCCTCGGCGCGGTTTCCGGTCCGCAGGATCTTCTGCGTCGGGCAGAATTACGCCGACCACGCGCGCGAAATGGGGTCGGATCCCGATCGGCAGCAGCCCTTTTTCTTCTCCAAGCCAGCCGATGCCGTCGTGCCCGGAGGCGGCACCCTGCCCTATCCGAGCATGACGCAGGATCTGCATCACGAGGTCGAACTGGTCGTCGCGCTGGGCGCGGGCGGGCGGGACATCGATGCGACGGAGGCGACGGCGAAGATCTTCGGTCATGCGGTCGGTATCGACCTGACGCGGCGCGACCTGCAGGCGGCGGCCAAGGCGGCCGGGCGGCCATGGGACATGGCCAAGGGGTTCGACCGGTCCGCCCCGATCGCCGCGCTCACGCCCGGCGCGCCGCCCGCAACGGGTGCGATCGGGCTGACGATCGACGGCGAACCGCGCCAGTCGGGCGACCTGTCAATGATGATCTGGTCGGTTGCCGAAGTGGTCGCCGCGCTGTCGCGTCAGGTCGAGCTCGCCCCCGGCGATCTGATCTTCACCGGCACCCCCGCGGGCGTCGGGCCGATCCTGCCCGGGGCACAGGTCCGCGCGACGATCACCGATCTCGAGCCGCTCGAGATCCTGTTCGACGCCTGACCGACCCCTGATCGACGTGGCGGGGACGATGTTTTTGTATAAATATAGTCGTCCCCGACCTTAGTCGGCTTTCCTTTGTCGCCGCCCGCCCGCATGCATCCCCTTCATAAAAAGGGGATGATGATGGCGGATGGATCAACCGGCGGGCTGCTCGACCGGGCACGGACGGTAGCGGGGCCGGGTTTTGATCGCTGGCTGGTGCCGCCCTGCGCGCTCGCCATCCATCTGTGCATCGGCATGGCCTATGGCTTCAGCGTGTTCTGGCTGCCGCTGTCGCGCGCGATCGGAATCACCGATCCGGTGCTCTGCGAAAGCATGACGCTGGCCCAGGCGCTGACGACCACGACCTGCGACTGGCGGGTCAGCGACCTCGTCTGGACCTACACGCTCTTCTTCGTCGTCCTCGGCGCCGCCGCGGCGATCTGGGGCGGCTGGCTCGAACGCGCCGGTCCGCGCAAGGCCGGCGTCGTCGCCGCGTTCTGCTGGTGCGGCGGGATGGGGATCGGCGCGATCGGCGTGTCGATGCACCAGTTGTGGCTTATCTGGCTCGGTTCGGGCGTGATCGGCGGCATCGGTCTGGGTCTCGGCTATATCTCGCCCGTCTCGACGCTGATCAAATGGTTTCCCGACCGGCGCGGCATGGCGACGGGCATGGCGATCATGGGCTTTGGCGGCGGCGCGATGATCGGCAGCCCGCTCGCCAATTCTCTGATGAAGCACTTCTCCGGCCCGACCGGCGTCGGCGTCTGGCAGACGTTCCTCGTCCTCGCAGTCATCTATTTCGTGTTCATGATGGCCGGCGCGCTCGGCTACCGCGTGCCTGCCGAGGGCTGGAAGCCCGCCGGCTGGACCCCGCCGACCGATGCCAAGGCAACGATCAGCCGGTTCAACGTCGATCTGAAGGATGCGCACAAGACGCCGCAATTCTGGCTCATCTGGATCGTCCTGCTGCTCAACGTCTCCGCGTCGATCGGCATCATCGGTGTCGCCTCGCCGATGCTCCAGGAGATCTTCGGCGGTCGCCTGATCGATGCGCCGGGCGTGCTCTTCACCGCATTCAGCGACAGTCAGAAGGTCGCCGCGGCGGCGGTCGGTGCCGGGTTCGTCGGCGCGATCAGCCTGTTCAACATCGGTGGCCGCTTCTTCTGGGCGTGGTTCTCTGACCGGCTGGGGCGCAAGCCGCTCTACGCGGTGATCCTGGCGATCAGCGCTGTGCTCTATGGTATCGCCGCCCCCGCACTCGCCGGCACCAGCCTCGGTCTCTTCATCCTCGTCTTCTGCATCCTCGCCTCGACCTATGGCGGCGGCTTCGCGACCGTGCCCGCCTATCTGGCGGACATATTCGGGACAAAGTTCGTCGGCGCGATCCACGGCCGGCTGCTGACCGCCTGGTCGACCGCGGGCGTCGTCGGGCCGCTGCTCGTCGCCAACATGCGCGACGGGCGGATCGCCGCAGGGATCCCGCGCGATCAGGTCTATCAGCCGATCTTCCTGATGCTAGCGGCGATGCTCGTGGTCGGCTTCGTCGCCAACCTGTTCGTCAAGCCGGTGGCAAGCCGCTTCCACATGCCGGTTACCGAGGGTGTGGCGTCGACGACTGCCGTCGACGCCGCGACGGCCACCACCAGCGCACAGCATGGCGGTGGATCGCGGTCGACCGTCATCCTCGCCTGGCTGGCGGTGGGCGTGCCGATCCTCTGGGGGATCTACATGACGCTGTCGAAGGCGGTCATCCTGATCAAGTGAACGAACGCGACACCGCGGTCGCATCGCCGGACAGGCGATCGCGACCCGGTGGTCGGCGTGGAAAGGGATTTGCGTTGGCACCGACGGTGTCGGCGTGGAGCGGGTGAAGGGAATCGAACCCTCGTCACTTGCTTGGGAAGCAAAAGCTCTACCATTGAGCTACACCCGCATATCGACTGTACGTCCGTGCGGCGGATGAGCGCCGGCGGTCGCGATGCGATGGCGAGCGTCTATCGGCTCGGCGTTAGCGACGCAAGATGCTTCTCGACGCGGAATGGCGCGCTGTGTCGAGGGACGCGGGGCACGACGTAACGAAACTGTCACCCCCGTGTCACCACGCTGCCATTGGTCTGCAATAGGCACCCCGGCAAGCCAGCCCATAGCTGGACCAATCGGGGGACCATCATGATCATCGGCCTGTCACACCGCGCACGCGGCCCTGCTGTCTTGCGCGCGCTTCTTATCGGCAGCGCGATGATCCCGCTCGCGATCGGGATCGCCCGCGCCGAACCGGTCGATGGCCCTGCCGCAGCCGCAGCCCCCGCCCCGCGTGGCAATGCCAGCATCACCGGGACGATCTCGCAGGCCGGCAGCGGCGACTATCTCGACGGCGCATCGGTTTCGATCCCCGCGCTGGGGCTCGCGACCGCGGCAGATCGCGCGGGCCAGTTTACGCTGGCCGGGATCCCCGCCGGGACGCATGACGTCGTCGTCCGCTATGTCGGCTTTCCCGATGCCCGGCGCAGCGTCACGGTCACCGACGCGGCGGTCGTGCTCGATGTCGCAATGACGATCGAGACCAACGCGGCCGGCGACGAGATCGTCGTTTCGGGATCGCGCCCGATCGCCGAGTCAGAAGCGGCAGCGCTGCAGATTCAGCGGACCAGCCCCTCGCTTGTCTCGGTAATCGCGTCGGATTCGATCGGGCGCCTGCCCGACCAGAATGTCGCGCAGGCGGTCAGCCGCCTGCCCGGCGTCGGCGTCCAGCGCGACCAGGGCCAGGCCCGCTACATCACGCTGCGCGGCAGCCCGATCAACTGGACGACGCTGTCGTTCGACGGGATCAACGTGGTCAGCCCGGAAGGTCGCGACGCACGGTTCGATTCGATCCCCTCGGCGATCGCGTCGCAGATCATCGTGCGGAAAGCGGTGACCCCCGACATGACCGGCGAGACGATCGCGGGCAATGTCGACATCATCACCCGGTCGGCGTTCGACTATCCGGGGCTGAAGGTTCAGGCCAAGGGCGGCCTCGGCCATGTCGAGCTCGGCAAGAAGACCGAATATGAAGGCTCGCTCGTCGTGTCCGACCGATTCGACACGGGGATCGGCGAATTCGGCATCGTCTCGTCCGCCAGCCTCTATCGCCGCGGCATGGTCACCGACAATTTCGAGACCGATTTCGAAGCGGTCGACCGCGACCTGCGCCCCGGGTACGAGACGCGCAACTGGGCGCGCGAGACCGAGAACAAGCTCTACCGGCTGACGCGCAAGAACTATTCGCTGTCGAGCCGGCTCGACTGGCGCCCCGCCCCCGGCCACAAGCTGTTCGCCGAGACGATCTATTCGGCGTTCGAGGATGACGAGCAGCGCAACAACTACATCTTCGATCTCGACGACCAGCAGTCGCGCACCCCGAACGGCACCGCAGCGTGCGCGGTCAATGCGCGACCCGCCTCGGGCACCACGGGCTATGCCGATGTCTGCACGGGCAATACCCCCCTGCTCGGCACGGTGTACGGGATCGATCTCAATTCGAACTTCACGGTGCGCAAGTACAAGCAGTCGGTGTTCACCAACACGCTCGGCGGCGATCACGAACTCGGCGACTGGAAGGTCGCGTGGCGCGGCAACTACACTCGCTCGATCGACGACCGGTCGCAGCCTGCGCAGCTCAACTATGACAGCCCCTCGTTCGGGACCAATGGCGCAAATGCCGCCAACCGCCTGACCGTCGGCTATGACCTGACCGATCCGCAGCTCGCCAAGGTGCAGCTGTACCGGACGATCCGCAACGCCGATGGCAGCTTCTCGCGCGGCGACCGGGTCACGGCGATCGAGGATTTCCCGCGCACCCTGTCGCGCCTGCGCTCGCTGAAGGCGCAGGACGTGACCGAGGCCTATACCGCCAAGCTAGACATCAGCCGCGAGGCGTCGGTGTTCGGCGCCTCGACGATCCTCGCCGCCGGCGTGCGCTATGACGACCGCACCAAGACGTCGAACGAATATCTGCTCGACCTGTCGACGCCCGCGCAGTTTGCCGCGGCGGGCATCGCGACGAACTATTCGGCGATCGCCAAGCCCGGCGGGTTCCAGGGCGAGATCCCGCTCGGCTACACCTTCCAGTATTTCGACCGCGACAAGGTTCTCGGACTGGTCGATCAAGCCAAGGCGGTCGGCAGCTATGTCCGTAGCGACGCCAATTTCTACGACGTCGGCGAAAAGGTCTATTCGGCCTATGGTATGGCGACCGCGACGACCGGCTGGGGCAGCATCATCGGCGGCGCCCGCGTCGAGCATATCCGCAATGACGCACGCGCCTTCTCGATCGGCACGGTCGGCACCGGCACCGCGGCGACGACGGTCACCACCCCGATCGACGTGAAGTCGAGCCAGACGCTGGTCTATCCCAGCCTCCACCTCAACTGGGACGTCGATGACCGGATGAAGGCACGACTGTCGTTCAACACCGGCGCCGCGCGTCCGGATTATGATCAGCTGCGCCCCAATCTCAGCTATAACGATGCGAACGCCACCATCTCCGGCGGCAATCCCGATGCGAAGCCCGAAAAGGCGAAGGGCGTCGATCTCTATGTCGAATATTACACGATGCCGCGCGGCTTCCTGTCGATCGGCGCCTATTACAAGGACGTCACCGACGTCCTGTTCGACTCGACGCAGACGTTCGGGCGGACGACGCTGAACACCGGCGGCGTCGACCGATCGGGCTATCTCTATTCGACGATCGTCAACGGCGGCAGCGGCTATATCATGGGCATCGAGGGTGCGATCCAGCAGCAGCTCGAGCCCTTCACCGCCGATCTCGGGCTGCCCGAATGGATGGGTGGCTTCGGCGTCCAGTTCAACGCGACGATCAACAAGAGCCGCGCCGAGACGCCGGGGACCGCTGCCCTGCCCTCGCGCAAGGTGCCGCTGCCCGGCGCGTCGGACGCGATCTACAATCTGATCGCCTATTACGAGAAATACGGTTTTTCGGCGCGGGTATCCTACCAGAACCGGTCGGCATGGCTCGATGCGATCGGCGGCACCGACACGATCGGCGGCGTCGTCCGCGGGATCGACGGCGGCGATTTCTACTGGGCGAAGGACAATGAGCTCGACGCCAGCGTGCGCTACGCGATCAACAACAATGTCGAAATCTATGGCGATTTTGCCAATCTGCTGAACGGCCCGGGCCGCCGCTATGCCGGCTCGTCTGCCTATACGATCGAGCATGAAACGTTCGGGCGGCGCTATACCGGCGGCGTGCGGGTGACCTTCTGATGCGCGGACTGCCGCTCGTCGCGCTGATCCTCGCCGGGTGCGCGACCACGAGCGTGCCCCAGACGGCCACCGCGCCGCTGGTCGCGGCGACCGCGGAAACCGATCCGGTCGATACCGCGGCCGATGCGGCGGACGATCCCGCCATCTGGCGCAACCCCGCCGACCCGGCGAAGAGCCTGGTCATCGGGACGGACAAGAAGGCGGGCATCCACGTCTACAGCCTGGCCGGCAAGCGGCTGAGCTTCACGCCCGCCGACCGGCTGAACAATGTCGACCTTCGCACCGTCGGCACGCGCGTGATCGCGGCGGCGAGCGACCGCGCCGATGTCGACGTCGCGCATGTGGCGCTGTTCGCGCTCGACACCGCGGCGGCGAGGCTCGTGCCGCTCGGCCGGTTCCCGGTCGGCCCGGGCGAGGCTTACGGCATGTGCCTGTGGACACGCGCGCGCGATCACGCGCTGTTCGGCTTCGTCGTGCTGAAGGACGGGCGGATCGATCAGGTCGCGATCGACGTCTCGGGCGGCGTCCCCAAGGTCACGACCGTCCGATCGATGAAGCTCGCGAGCCAGGCCGAGGGCTGCGTCGTCGACGACCGGACCGGGCTGCTCTACGTCGCGGAGGAAGATGTCGGGCTCTGGCGGTTCGACGCGGATCCGTCGGCACCGGGGACCGCGACGCCGATCGCGCAGGTCGACGGCAAGACGCTCGTCGCCGATGCGGAAGGCCTCGCGCTCGCGCCCTCGGGTAGCCGCGGCGGCTATCTGGTCGTCTCGAGCCAGGGCGACAACGCCTATACGCTCTACCGCCTGCCCGGCGTCACCTATGCGGGGCGGTTCCGGATCGGCGGCGGGGCGATCGACGGGACCAGCGATACCGACGGCATCGACCTGATGCTCGGCGATTTCGGCCCGGCCTATCCGGGCGGCCTGTTCGTCGCGCAGGACGGCGACAATGCCCCTGACACGCAGAACTTCAAGCTCGTCAGCTGGACCGCCGTGCGTCGCGCCCTGCGCCGCTAGCCCGCAACGTCCGCAGGGAACGTCTGGGGCCATCCCGCGCTATAGGATCTGGCATCGATCGGCGTATCGAGAGGCCGCAGATCCGAGGACGATGATGACCCAGACCCGTACCGCGACGCTGCACCGGATGGTGCTGCCCGATCACACCTGCCCGTTCGGCGTCCGCGCCAAGCAGCTGCTTCAGGCCGAAGGCTATGACGTCGACGACCAGATTCTGCGCGATCGGGACACGGTCGAGGCGTTCAAGACCGAGCACGGTATCGCGACGACCCCGTTGATCGTCATCGATGGCGAGACGATCGGTGGCTGCGACGATCTCGAACGCTATCTCGCGGAGCGCTGAGCGATGGCCCATCCTGATCACCATCCCGTCGCGCTGCCCGTTCCGCCGCTTGCGCCATCGCCAGCACTGTCGCGGACTGCTGCCGCGCTGATCGTCCTGTCGGTCCTCGGCGTCAGCGCCGCGATCGGTCGTCGCAATGCGCCCGACCCCTCCCACCCGCGCACCCGCCGCTGGTACAAGCGGCTCGACAAGCCCAGCTATACGCCGCCCGATGCCGTGTTCGGCGCGGTGTGGCCGGTGCTCGAGACCGGGCTCGCCGTCGGTGGATATCGTCTGCTCCGCCAGCCCTCAGGGCCACGTCGCACGAGTGCGGTCGGGCTCTGGTTGCTCAACACCGCGATGGTCGGCGGCTGGACCGAGATCTTCTTCCGCAAGCGAGCGCTGCGATCCGGCGCGGTCGTTGCAGGCTCGATGGTCGCGACCGGCGGCGCGTATGTTGCGGCGGCGGCGAAGGTCGATCGTCCCGCGGCACTGCTCGGCGTGCCGTTCGTGGGCTGGCTCGGCTTTGCGACATTGCTCGCCACGCGCATCAGCGCGCGCAATCCCGACGCCGACGCGGCGGACGCCCGGTGACCGATCTGGTCGTCTGGCATGATGGCAACTGCCCGCTATGCCGGCGCGAGATCGCGCTCATGCGGCGGCTCGACCGGCGCGGTGCGATCACGTTCGTCGATGCCACCGATCCCGATGCGAGTTGCCCGATCGACCGCCGGGACCTACTCGCGCGGTTTCATGCCCGTGAGGACGGGACGATGCTGTCGGGCGCGGCGGCGTTCGCTGCGATGTGGCGCGCAATCCCGGTCCTGCGGCCGCTCGGCCTGCTCGCGCGCAATCGCACCGCGCTCCGCCTGCTCGAGCGCGCCTATCTCGGCTTTCTCGTGGTGCGACCCCGCCTGCAGGCCGCACTGCACGGCCGACAGGCGGGCGAGCGGCGGCGTTAAAGCCCGGCGTTGCGCCGGACGGCGGCGCCCACCGCCGACCAGTCGACATCTTCCCCCTCCTGCGCGATCGCGGCGCGCAGATGATCGCGCACCACGCCGAGCAGCGGCATCGGCGTACGCAGTCGCCCCGCTACGGTGTCGACGAGGTTCATGTCCTTCAGCCCCAGCGGCGCGGCAAAACCTGCGGGCGTGAACCGCTGTTCGACCAGCATCTCGCCATACGTCTTGTAGACCGGCGCGTTGAACAGCGTACCCGTCAGCACCTCGAGCAGCAGCGCCGGTTCGACCCCGCCCTTTTCCGCCAGCGTCATCGCCTCCGCCATCGCCTCGACCGCCGCCATGATCATGAAATTGCCGCTGAGCTTCACCAGATTGGCGGCGGACGGCATCTCGCCGACACGGAACACGCGCTGGCTGATCGCATCCAGTGCGGGCTCGCACCGGGCGATCAGATCGTCGCGTCCCGCCGCGACGACGAACAGCATCGCCGCCGCCGCCGCGGGCGGACGACCGAAGACGGGGGCCGCGACATAGCCACCGGCCTCGTTCTGGTCCGCCGTCAGCCGCTCCGCCAGCGCGACGCTGATCGTGCTGTGCGATACATGGACCGCCGGCGCACCGAGGATCCCGTCATTGCCGTAGACCACCGCCTCCAGCGCGGCATCGTCCGCCAGCATCGTCATCACCACGTCGCCCTGCGCCGCTTCGGCGGGCGTCGCGGCCCGAGTCGCGCCACGTTCGACCAGCGCATCGGCCTTGTCCGGCGAGCGGTTCCACACCGTCACCTCATGACCCGCCTCGACCAGATTGGTGGCCATCGCATGCCCCATCTGGCCCAGACCGATAAACCCGATTCTCATGATCATAATACCTTGTCCGACCGCAGCAGGATCACCCGCCGGTCCTGCCCCGCCCAACGCGCGGGCGGCGCGGATGTTCGACGTGCGCGATCCGGTCGCTGGATCCCGGAACGTCCGGGATACTGGACGTTTTTCCACTTGTGCCTATATACCGACTGGTATGAATAGCTTGTGCACGCTCACCGCCCCCAAGGGCCGCCCCCGCGAGTTCGATCTCGAGGAAGCGCTCGCGGCCGCGCTGCGCGTTTTCTGGCGAAACGGGTATGAGGCGGCGTCGATGGCCGAGCTCACGGCCGAGATGAAGATCACCAAGCCGAGCCTCTATGCCGCGTTCGGCAACAAGGAAGCGCTGTTTCACAAGGCGCTCGACCTCTATGAGCGCGAAAAGCTCGCTTATATGACCTCCGCGCTCGATGCGCCGACCGCCAAGGCGGTGGCCGAGCGGCTGCTGCGCGGGGCGCTTCAGATGCAGACGAGCACCTGCGATCCCAAGGGGTGCCTGAGCATCATCAGCAGCGTCGCCTGCGGTGTCGAGGCTGAACCGATCAAGGCCGAGGTCGCCAAACGCCGCGAGTCGTCGCAGGCTGCGCTGATCCGCCGGTTCGACGAGGCCAAGGCCGCGGGCGAGTTCCCCGAGGGCCTCGAGTCGCCCGCTCTTGCGCGCTATCTGTTCGCGGTCATGCAGGGGCTGGCGATCCAGGGCGGATCGGGCGCCACCTGTGGCGAGCTCAATCAGCTTGTCGACACCTGCATGATGGTCTGGCCGACGCGCTAGGCACCAGGGCACGCACGCGTCCGTCGCACGTTACCCTGCCCCCCGTCACGGTTACTGCCGGTCAGGATTTCCGTCTGAGGCGATCTGCATCAGCACAGGTCCTTCGGCCGCAGTATCAGCCGGCGCTGGCCTGTCGATCGCCGACTTCGACGCCGCCCTGACGACAGCCGAGCGCAGTGCCTCGACGCCATAGGGCTTCGGCAGCAGGATCGCCTGGGGATCCCATGGCACGAGCGCGACCTCGCTGTCGCCGGTTGCGAACACGACCCCGATGTCCGGCCGACGCATGCGGACCGCTTCGGCAAGCTCAGGGCCGGACAGCCCGGGCAGGTTGACGTCGCTGACCAGCACATCGACCGGGCGGGCCTGCAGCGTCGTGAGCGCCGCTTCGGCGCTGGCCGCCTCGATCACCGCCATGCCCAGATCGCGCAGCATCTCGGCGGCACCCGCACGGATCGCCGCGTCATCCTCGACGAGCAGGACGCGGATCGGGACGTCTCCGTCCGACTGCGGCGCATCCTCGTGACCCTCCGCCGCGCGCCGCCGCGCGCGCTGGCCGGCAAGAACCTGTTCGAACTTCCGCGCGAGCGCCTCGCGCGTATAGGGCTTGGACAACAGCTCGACGCCGACGTCGAGCCGGCCGCCATGCACGATCGAATTCTCCGTATAGCCCGACGTGAACAGCACCGCGAGATCGGGGATCCGCTCGCGCGCACGACGGGCGAGTTCGGGGCTCTTCAGCGTCCCCGGCATCACCACGTCGGTAAAGAGCATGTCGATCGGCACGCCGCTTTCGATGACGTTCAGCGCACTGCCCGCGTCGACCGCTTTCAGTACGCCATAGCCGAGGTCGCCGAGCATCTCGACGACGGTCGCACGGACTTCGTCATCATCCTCGACCACCAGCACGGTCTCGGTCCCGCCGATGATCGGCCCACCGCTGGTCGCGACCTCGACGTCTTCGGGGCCCATCGCGCGCGGCAAATAGAGCTTGATCGTCGTGCCTTCGCCGACCTCGCTGTAGATCTTCACATGGCCGCCCGATTGCTTGACGAAGCCATAGACCATCGACAGGCCGAGCCCGGATCCCTTGCCCTCGCTCTTGGTCGAGAAGAACGGCTCGAACACCTTGTCGATGATGTCGGGCGCCATGCCGCTGCCCGTGTCGGTAACCGCCAGCATGACATATTGCCCCGCCGCGACCTCCAGATGGCCGCGTGCATAGGCGTCGTCGAGGCTGGCATTGCCGAGCTCGATCGTCAGCTTGCCGCGCCCCTCCATCGCGTCGCGCGCATTGATCGCGAGGTTGAGCAACGCGTTTTCGATCTGCGTCGGGTCGATGAACGTGTTCCACAGCCCACCGCCGACGACCGTCTCCACTTCGATCGCCTCGCCGATCGCACGCCGCAGCATGTCGTCCATCCCGCGCACGAACCGCGTGACGTTGACCACCTTGGGTTCGAGCGCCTGACGTCGGCCGAAGGCGAGCAGCTGCGCGGCGAGCTTGGCGCCGCGTTCGATCCCCGCCATCGCGTTGCTGACCCGGCGCTCGGCACGCGCATTCCCGGCAATGTCCTTGCCGAGCAGCTGCAGATTGCCCGAGACGACCTGGAGCAGGTTGTTGAAGTCGTGCGCGACACCGCCGGTCAGCTTGCCGATCGTCTCCATCTTCTGCGCCTGGGCGAGCCCCGCTTCGGCAAGCCGACGCTCCTCGATCTCGCGGATGACGCGCGCCTCGAGCGTCTCGTTGAGGACGCGCAGCTGACGCTCGGCGCGTTCACGGTGGCTGATCTGTCGTTCGAGCTGCAGCGTGCGATTGACGCGCTCCTCGACGTCGAAGACCAGCACGTAGAAGCCGTTGATCGCCCCATCGGGTTCGATCCGCGGGATATAGCGCAGCTCGGACGCGCGGTCGCCGCCGTCGCGGTGCGGCAGCCGCGCATCGGCGGTTACCGTCTCGCCGGCCAGTGCCCGGTCCATCATCGGCTGCCGTACGGCAAAGGCGGGCTGACCGATGACGTCGCGGACATGCCGTCCGACGACCTGCGCGGGTGTCAGCCCGACCCAGTCCTCGTAAAAGCTGTTGGCGAACCGATAGACATAGTCACGATCGATATAGGAAATCAGCACGGGCAGCGCGTCGGTGACGATCCGCAGCTCCGATTCGCTCCGCGCCAGCTGCCGTTCCGCCGCCACCCGCTCGCTATTGTCGATGACCGTGCCCAGCACGCCGCCGACGCTGCCGTCGAAATCATGCACCGGGGTGTAGAAGAGGTCGAGCGTCACCGCGTGCGCCGCTCCGTCATGATGGAGCGTCATCGGCTGGTCGCGAAACAGCATGACCTCGCCGCGCATCACCTCGCCCAGCACGTGGCGGTTGAAGTCCGCCTGCTCGGGCCAGACGTCGACGGCGCGCGCACCGATCGCAGCCGGATGCTTGCCGCCCGCGATCCTGGCATAGCCGTCATTATACAGCATGAGGCCGTCGGCGCCCCACATCAGCACCTTGGCGACGGGCGAGTTGACCACCGTATTGACGGTCGAGCGAAGCTGCGGGGACCAGGTGTCGATCGCGCCGAGCGGCGTCGCGCTCCAGTCATGCGCTCGTATCGCTGCGCCACATGCCCCGCCGGCGATCGGCCAGGCCACCGGGGTGGCGGCGACGGATCGCCCCACCCGGTCGCGCAGCAGCGTCAGGGTCTCAGCGGCAACCGCATCGGCGCTGGTGCCGGTGCCGGCAATTACCTGGGCATCGATGAAGCGGTCGAGTTCGGACGCGAGCACCGGGTTGCGGGTCTGTCGGGTAACCATGCCACCGGGGTAGCTCTCCGACCGCGCCTGTCAATCACGCTTGGCATCGGCACCGGACTTGGCAGACGGAGCGAGCCGCGCGCACGACCGACGTGCACGCGGCGCAACGCCCCTCAGTCGAGGGGCTTGGTCACCGGCCGCCACATCACGAAGGCGAGCGCCACGAGTGGCAACACCGCCATACAGCCCACGATCATCAGCATCAGATTGCTTGCAGTCATCCAGCCTCTCCTTCGTATTTTTACGAAGGCTGACGGGTATTGCCGTGCTTTGCAAGCGGCTTGGCCCAGCGGGCCGTCCACCAACCTGGGATACGCCCGCGGCGTCAGATGCCTTCGGGTGTTACCACGCGCCCGGTCGCCTCGAGCGCGCTGACCAGATCGGCGATGCAGCGATCGACCAGCACGGCATCCGCACTGCGCACGACGAAATTCGCGCCCGTCCGGCCGTCGCGGAAAAACGGGTAGCTGCCGACCGCGACGCCGTCATGCGCCTTCTCGGCATCGCGCAGCAGGTCGGCGACTTCGCTCTCCGCCACCCAGCAGCCGATCGTCTTCGACACGACCGGGCGTCCGCCCTCGAGCGTGCCGGTGAGCGCGTCGAGCATGCCGGCGGTGATGTGCGGCACCCCCGCCATGATGAAGATGTTGCCGATCCGGATCCCCGGCGCGCCCGATACCTTGTTGTCGATCAGGTCGGCACCGACCGGCACGCGCGCCATCCGCGCGCGTGCTTCGGTCAGCCCGCCGCGGGTCGCATAATAGGCCTCCAGCACCGCCATCGCCCGCGGATGATGCTCGACCGCGACACCCAGCGCTTCGGCGATCGAATCGACGGTGATGTCGTCATGCGTCGGGCCGATCCCGCCCGTGGTGAACAGATAGTCGTTGCGTGCGCGCAGGGTGTTCACCGCCTCGACGATCGCCTCGGTCCGGTCGGCGACGACGCGCACTTCGGCCAGCCGGATGCCCTGCACGTTGAGCCAGGCCGCGATCTGCGCGACGTTCTTGTCCTGCGTGCGGCCCGACAGGATCTCGTCGCCGATGATCGTCAGTGCGGCCGTCCAGATGCGTTCCTGTGTCATGGCCCTTCGCATAGCCTCGCAAAAGTTGCGCCGCCACGCTATATCGCTCGCCATGACCGAATATGTAACCGTCACGTCCGACGCGCCGGACGCGCGCACCGGCGCCATCAAGCTCCACGGCCCCGCTGCCTTTGAAGGCATGATGAAGGCCGGGCGGCTCGCCGCCGAGACGCTCGACATGATCGTGCCTCACATGGTGCCGGGCGTGACCACTGCGGAGATCGACCGGCTGATCTACGACTTCGTCACAGCCGCCGGCGCGGTGCCGGCGACGCTCGGCTATCGTGGCTATACGCACAGCGTCTGCATCTCGATCAACCATGTCGTTTGCCACGGCATCCCGAGCGAGAAGACGCTGAAGTCGGGCGATATCGTCAATGTCGACGTCACGCCGCTGCTCGACGGCTGGCACGGCGACACGAGCCGGATGTACCTGATCGGCGACGTGCCGATCAAGGCACGGCGCCTCGTCGAGGTGACCTATGAATGCCTGATGCTCGGCATCGAACAGGCCAAGCCCGGCAACCGCATGGGCGACGTCGCGCATGCGATCCAGCGTCATGCCGAGAAGCATCGCTACGGCGTGGTCCGCGATTTCTGCGGCCACGGCGTCGGCCGGCTGTTCCACGACGCCCCCGAAGTCGTCCATGTCGGCAAGCCCGGCACCGGCCCCGAACTGCGCCCCGGCATGATCTTCACCATCGAACCGATGATCAACATCGGCCGCCCCGACGTGAAATTGCTCGACGACGGCTGGACGGCGGTCACGCGCGACCGCTCGCTGTCGGCGCAGTTCGAACACTCGATCGGCATCACCGAGACCGGCTGCGACATCTTCACGCTTAGCCCCAAGGGCTACACGCAGCCGCCCTACGGGTGATACGCACGGGGGGGCGCAATCGCCCCCCTCCCGTCATCCTGACGAAAGTCAGGATCCAGAGCCGCAAGGCGCGTACCTCGTTACCCTAGATCCTGACGTCCGTCAGGATGACGACGCAAAGTGGGATGACGACTACAGGTCGCGGCAGAGGATCGCAGCCCTCCGCAACTCCACCTCGGCGCTTTCACCGGCGGCCGCATCGCCCTTCGCTTCGCCACCCTTGGTCTGCACCGTCAGCTCGACCGGCCCCTCGATCCGGCACAGGATACCCTTGGGCGACTGGCTGCAGGCCTTCGTCGCCTTGTCATAGGCCGCCTGGGTCTGCTCGCCCGACGGCCGGACCATGAACGACACCATCGACGACCCGCCAAACAGATGCGATCCAAGACCCATCGTATTGACGCGCCATTCGGTGGCCCGCGCGGGCTTCGATCCGGCCTGCTTCATGTTGAGTTTGGGAGCAAGCCGCTCGCAGAAACTCGCCGGTGCCTGCGCGGGCAGTTGCATCGCCGTGCTCCCCAGCGCCGCAATCGCCAGTATCGACGCGATCTTCATTAACACCCCCCGAATGACGACCGCCCTGCCATATACCGGGCGGTATCGACGGAAAGTCTGACGCCGTTTCATGACATGGCAATTGCACGTCGCCAGTCCCTCGCGCTTCGAGCAGGATCGACGCTGGCAAGTCGCCCCCCACCCCGCTAAAGCCCGCCCCATGACCGAGATCACACCGCAGATCGTCGCCGACCACGGCCTGTCCCCCGAAGAATATGAGCGCGTGCTCCACGCGATCGGCCGCGAGCCCAATCTCGTCGAGCTCGGCATCTTCTCGGTGATGTGGTCCGAGCATTGCAGCTACAAGTCGAGCAAGATCCACCTGATGAAGCTGCCCACCAAGGGCGAGCGCGTCATCTGCGGCCCGGGCGAGAATGCCGGCGTCGTCGATATCGGCGACAATCAGGCGGCGATCTTCAAGATGGAGAGCCACAACCACCCGTCCTACATCGAGCCCTATCAGGGCGCGGCGACCGGCGTCGGCGGCATCCTGCGCGACGTCTTCACGATGGGCGCGCGACCGATCGCCAACATGAACGCGCTGCGCTTCGGCCGGCCCGATCACCCCAAGATGCGCCACCTGATCTCGGGCGTGGTCCACGGCATCGGCGGTTATGGCAATTGCGTCGGCGTGCCGACGGTCGGCGGCGAGGTGAACTTTCACGCGGCGTATGACGGCAACATCCTGGTCAACGCGATGACCGTCGGGATCGCCGATCAGGACAAGATCTTCTATTCGGCCGCCAGCGGCATCGGCAATCCGATCGTCTATGTCGGCTCCAAGACCGGTCGCGACGGCATCCACGGCGCGACGATGGCGAGTGCGGACTTCGGCGAGGATTCGGACGCCAAGCGCCCGACCGTCCAGGTCGGCGATCCCTTCACCGAAAAGCTGCTGATCGAGGCCTGTCTCGAACTGATGGCGACCGACGTCATCGTCGCGATCCAGGACATGGGCGCCGCCGGCCTCACCTCCTCGTCGGTCGAGATGGCGTCGAAGGGCGGAGTCGGCATCGAACTCGTCATGGACGACGTGCCGCAGCGGGAAACGGGCATGACGCCGTACGAGATGATGCTGAGCGAAAGCCAGGAGCGGATGCTCATGGTGCTGAAGCCAGGCCGCGAGGCCGAGGCCGAGGCGATCTTCAAGAAGTGGGAGCTCGATTTCGCGGTGATCGGCCGCGTCACCGACACCGGCCGCATGGTGCTGACGTTCAAGGGCGAGACCGTCTGCGACATCCCGCTCGGGCCGCTGGCCGATGAGGCACCGCTCTACGATCGCCCGCACGTGCCGACGCCCAAGCCCGCGCCGCTCGAAAACGTGCCGCACAGCAACGACATTGCTGCCGACCTGGTGACGCTGATGGGCTCGCCCGACATCGCCTCGCGCCGCTGGATCTGGGAGCAATATGACCACATGGTCGGCGCCGACACCGTGCAGCGCCCCGGTGGCGACGCCGCGGTCGTCCGCGTCCACGGCACGCAGAAGGCGCTGGCGATGACCACCGACTGCACGCCGCGCTATTGCTTCGCCGATCCCGTCGAGGGCGGCAAGCAGGCGGTCGCCGAAGCATGGCGCAACCTCACCGCGGTCGGCGCGCTGCCGCTTGCGGTGACGAACTGCCTCAACTTCGCCAACCCGCAGCGTCCCGAGATCATGGGTCAGATCGTCGGCTGCCTCGAAGGGATGAGCGACGCGTGCATCGCGCTCGACTTCCCGATCGTGTCGGGCAACGTCTCGCTCTACAATGAATCCAAGGCGACTGGCGGCGGCTCGGCGATCCTGCCGACGCCTGCAATCGGCGCGATCGGCCTGCTCGCCGACTGGCAGAAGAATGCGACGATCGCGTTCAAGGGCTCGGGCGACATCATCCTCGCGGTGGGCACGCGGCACGGCCATCTCGGCCAGTCGCTGTGGCTGCGCGAATGCCATGGTCGCGAGGAAGGCCCGCCCCCTTCGGTCGATCTGGCGGCGGAGCGTCGCGTCGGCGACCTCATCCGCAACGCGATCGCCGAGGGCCAGCTGTCGGCAGTCCACGACGTCTCGGACGGCGGCATCGCCGTGACCCTGGCCGAAATGGCGCTCGCAGGCTGCATCGGTGCGATGATCGATCGCAAGCAGCCCTTCGACTGCGCCCGCGCTTTCTTCGCGGAGGACCAGGGCGTCTATATCGTCACCGTCGAGGACCACGCGCTGCTCGACTTCCTCGGCGCCGCACATGCCGCCGATGTCGAGGCCGAACCATTGGGCCGTACCGGCGGCAAGCGCCTGATCTTCGAACGCCCCGATCGCGACGACGTGATCGCACTCGACACGCTGCGCGCCGCGCATGAGGGCTTCTTCCCAACGCTGATGGGGGCAGACGCCGCGCTGGCCTGACCCGCCATGCAGCGTTAGTTGCGAATCACACGCAAAAGCGCTTGCGACTGTTTCGCATTATCGCTAATTGGAAGCTCTCACGAGGGAGCTTCCATGGTCGTCTGCGTCTGCAATGCCATTCGAGAATCCGACGTCCGCAGCTGCGCGCGGGGCGGGTGCGCGACGCCCTGCCAGGCGTTCCGTTCGCTGGGTCGTCAGCCGAAATGCGGTCAGTGCACGTCGGTCGCCCGGGCGATCATCAACGAGGAACGCGCCGCAGCCTGACCTGGCGCGGCGCCACACGGCGCGGTCCCGTCGCCCTTGCCGCCACGAACGTAAAACCGCTACATGCCGCTCAGAGGTGACGGAGTTATGGCAATGCGCGGCGATCCCACGGTAATCGATTTCCTGAACGAGGCGCTCAAGAACGAGTTGACCGCGGTCAACCAATATTGGCTCCATTATCGGATGCTCGAGCATTGGGGCGTCTACAAGCTCGCCCAGTATGAGCGCATGGAGTCGATCGACGAGATGAAGCATGCCGACTGGTTGTCGGAGCGCATCCTGTTTCTCGATGGCCTGCCCAATTTCCAGCTGCTCGGCCGCCTGCGCATCGGTGAGACTGTCGAGGAGGTTCTGAAGTCCGACCTCGCGCTAGAAGTCGAGGCGACGATCCAGCTGAAGAGCGCGATCGCCTATTGCGAAGAGGTGAAGGACTATATCAGCCGCGACCTGTTCGCGCGCATCCTTGCCAGCGAGGAAGAGCATGTCGACACGATCGAACGCCAGTTCGAGATGATCGCGCGGATGGGCATCCACAACTACATCCAGCTCAACTCGATCTCCGAGCATGATTCGCCCAAGGCCGGTGCAGCACCCTATCTGAAGGGCTGAGCTCGTCTGCCGGTCGTCGTTCGCGGCGACCGGCAACGCGCGCCGCCGTCGCGCTTATTCGGCGCCGAACCCCGATGGGACGGCACGCCGCCCGAACCCGCCCGCCGCGGGACGGCGAGGGACCAGCGGATTGGCCTCGCGCTCGAGCAGCGTCAGCGTTTCGCCAAAAAGCGGCCGCAACCGCGCGACATGCTCGAGCGCGGCATCCGGGGTATCGTGAAGCTCGACACAGTCGCGTGCGATCGTCTCGATCGTTTCCGCGAGATCGGCCAGCGGCTCGGCGCCGAACTGGCGCGCCTCGCCCTTCAGGGTATGGGCTGGAATGATCAGCGCCGCCGCGCTGCCGGCGCGCATCGCCGCTTCGATCGTCGCGACCGACTTCACGCCGTCTTCGCGGAAATAGCCGAGGATGCGGATGAACCCGCCGCCAAGCTCGCTGCGGGCCTGTTGAAACGCCGGCCAGTCGACCAGGGTGTTTCCTTCGAATGACACTGACGCCTACTCCCGTTTGGCCGGCCCGCCATGAACGTCGACGGTCAGCCTATCGCTATTCCGTAAAGACATTGTTGCTGTCGGACCCGCGTGTCACGACAAATATTGGCGCGACTGGATCGGAAATGATCGCCATGTCCGCGCCCGCTGCCGCCGCGACCGCGGCCAGCTCGGCAGGCGCACGCGGATCATCGGCGCGGACCTCGATCCGAACACTGGCCGGCATTCCGTCCGAGCCTGATCCCTCGCCCGCCTGACGCAGCGTTCTGGCCAGCCGCATCGCGGGCCAGGGGCACCGCATGCCCCGCGCGTCGATCCGGACCACCCCGGACGCCACCGTCTAGTAGCCGCCGCCGCCGCCGCGATTATCGTCGTACGGGTTCTTCGGCGCGCGGAACATCAGCCGGACCGGCACCGCGCCGAAGCCCAGATCCTTGCGCATCGAATTGACCAGATAGCGCTCGTAGCTCGCCGGCAGCTGGTCGACGCGCGTGCCGAAGATAACGAAGCTCGGTGGCCGAGTCTTGACCTGCGTGACATAGCGCATCTTGATCCGCTTGCCGCCCGGGGCCGGTGGCGGCGTCGCCTCGATCGCGCGTTCGAACCAGCGGTTGAGCTCGCCGGTGCCGACACGCTTCGACCAGGCGTCGCGCGTGTCGAAACACGCCTGGAGCAGCTGGTCGATACCCTTGCCGGTCGCGCCCGACACGGTCATGACGGTCACGCCCTTGACTTGGCTGAGGCCGTCCTCGAGCGCGCGCTTCACGCCGTTGAACAGCGACGACGCGCTCTCGGCGATGTCCCATTTGTTCAGCGCGATGACGAGCGCACGGCCCTCCTGCAGCACCTTGTCGGCGATCCGCAGATCCTGCGCCTCGAGCCCCAGCGTGGCGTCAAGCAGCAGCACGACGACCTCGGCGAAGTCGACCGCGTGCAACGCGTCCTCGACCGACATCTTCTCGAGCTTGTCCTGGACCTTCGCACGCTTGCGCATCCCCGCCGTATCGATCAGCCGGACCTTGCGCGATTCGCCGCCGGTCGGATGCCAGTCGTAATCGACGCTGATCGAGTCGCGCGTGATGCCGGCCTCGGGACCGGTGATCATCCGGTCCTCGCCCAAGATGCGGTTGACCAGCGTCGACTTGCCCGCGTTCGGACGTCCGACGATCGCGAGCTTCAACGGCCCCTCATATTCATTGTCGGGCTGTTCCTCCGGAACCTCGTCCTTGCCTTCGAGCAGCGGGAGCAACGCCTCGAACAGGTCGCCCATGCCCTCGCCATGCTCGGCGGACAGCTCGACCGGATCGCCGAAGCCGAGCGCCAGCGACTCGAGCACGCCGTCATTGCCCGCGCGGCCCTCGGCCTTGTTGGCGACGAGCACGACCGGCACGTCGGCGGTGCGCAGCCAGCGGGCGATCTCCTCGTCGAGCGGCACGATGCCGGCGCGTGCGTCGAACAGGAACAATGCGACATCGGCCTGGCCGACCGCAGCCTCGGTCTGCTGACGCATCCGCCCGGGCAGCGTCTGCGCGTCATGATCCTCGTATCCGGCGGTATCGATGATGCGGAAATCGAGCCCGATCAGCGACGCATCGCCCTCGCGGCGATCGCGCGTGACGCCGGGCCGGTCGTCGACCAGCGCAAGCTTCTTGCCGACGAGGCGGTTGAACAGGGTCGACTTGCCGACATTGGGGCGGCCGACGATTGCGACCACAGGGAGTTTGGACATGCCGTGCCCTTAGCGCGGGAACGCTCCGTCGTCACCTGTTACCCCTCTCCCACCGGGAGAGGGGTGACGGCTCACCGATAGGCGGTGATCTTGCCCTTCTGGTCGAGCGTGTAGAGCGTCGAGTTTGCGACGATCGGCGGCAGGGTGAAGGGCGTCTTGGTCTCGATCGTGCTGCCGACCGCGCCATCGCCCGGATTGACCGAGACGATCTCGCCGCGCGAATTGGTCAGGATCAGGCGTCCGCCCGCCAGGATCGGGCCATACCAGGTCACCGGCCCCTTCTTCTTCTTCTCATTGTCGAACCGCTGCAGCTGCGCGATCCAGCGCGCCTTGCCGTTCGACCGCGACAGGCAGACCAGCCGCGCATCGTCGGTGACCACGAACAGCCATTCGCCCGCGATCCAGGGGGTCGAGATGCCCGCGAAATTCTGTTCCCACAGACGCTGGCCGGTCGAGAGCTCGAGCGCGACCATGCGCCCGCCCTGCCCGACCGCATAGACACGGCCGCCATCGATGACCGGGGCCGCGTCGATATCCGACAGGCTCGACACCGATGTGGTGATCGACGTGCGCGACAACGCGTCCTGCCACAGGATGCGGCCATTCTCGTAGCGATAGGCGCTGAGTTCGCCGCTCGAGAAGCCCGAAACGACGGTACCCTGGCTGACCGCGGGTGCCGCGACGCCGAACACGCCCTGCGTCTCGAGCGTGCCCGACTGGACCCACTGGACCTTGCCGTCGCCCTGGTTGAGCGAGAAGATCTGGTTGTCCTGCGTCAGGACATAGACCGCACCGTTCGACACGGTCGGCGAGCCACGCAACGGGCCGCCGGGCTTGGCCCGCCACAGGATCGTGCCATCCGACGCGTTCATCGCGACTACGTCGCCGACGCCGTCGGTCGCATAGACCTTGCCGTCGTCATAGCTCACGCCGCCGCCGAACCGCGCAGACTGGTTGATCTTGCCCTCCGTGATCGGCGTGGTCCACAACGCCCCGCCGGTGTCGGACTTGAACGCATGCGCGACGCCGTGGACGTCCATCACGAACAGCTTGTTCTCACCGACGACAGGCGGCGCGGCCATGCGTTCGCGGTTGGAGCCACCGTCGATCGAGGCCTGCCATGCCTTGGTGGGCTGCGCGGCGAGCGCAAGCTGGCCCATCGACTTGGCGGGATTGCCGCCCGGCTGTGCCCAGGCGTCGTTGACCGAGGGGGCCGGCAGGAGAACCTGGACATCGGCGATCGTCGCGTCGGTCTCGACCCCGTTCTCGGAGGTCAGGATCGATACCCGGTTCCCGACAGTCGGGGTTTTCTTGACGCCACCCTTGAAGATGCCGCAGCCGCTCAAGGCCATGAGCGCAGCCACCGCGACCGTCACCCGATAAGACTTCGTCATTGCGCGTTGGTATCCTCAGTTGATGCAGCAGCAGCGGCGGCCCCGGTCGTCCCGGTGCTGGCAACGGCGTCGACGCCCAGTACACCGGCCATCTGAACAGCGCGTTGACGAATCGTCTCGGGCACGCCGGGATCAGCCGCGATCTGGCCGAAAAGCGTCCCCGCCTGCTTGGTCTGGTTCATCCGGACATAGGCGACCGCGACCATCTCGCCTGCGCTGCCGAGCCAGGGATTGCCCGTGACCGCAAGCGGACGCAGGCGCTCGACCACGACCTGCGGCTTGAGCGTGTCATATTCCGCCAACGTCTGCCGGACCAGCGCAAGGTCGCGGAACGGCTTGGCGACCGACGTGTCGGCAGCGATCGCCGCCAGCTTGGCCGCGGCGCCCTTCATATCCTCTTTCTGGAGAAGGATATCCGCTTCCGTGAACCGCGCGAGCGCGCTGTACCCGGCGCGGTCGGACGCGGCGAGCTTGGTCAGCGTCGTGTTCGCCTCGGCGACCCTGTCCGCGGCCAGCGCGTCATAAGCGGCCTGGAGCTGCTCGCCCTCGACACCCGCCTGGGTTTCGGTGCGGTGCTGATAATAGAGGAATCCGGCCAGCGCGACGAGTGCTGCGACCACCCCGAGCGCGACCCATTTGCCCCAGGTCGTCCAGAAACCCGCAAGCTGATCGCGGCGCAGTTCTTCGTCGACCTCGCGGAGGAACGCTTCATCGGTTTTCGGCGGCAGGGCCAAGGGTGACTCCGGAGACAAAGGGAGGAAAGGATATCAGGGGATGGTGGAATGGCGCGGACCTTAGCCGCCACGCGTCCGAAACAAAAGCCGGATCAATCCACCGTGCCGGCGCGCGGCGCATAGCTCTGGTCGGGTCCCGGAAAGGCACGGGCGCGAACCTCGTCGGCATAGGTCTCCGCCGCGCCCGAGATCTTGCCGGCGAGATCCTCGAACCGCTTCACGAACTTGGCGGTACGGTCGAACAGGCCGAGCATGTCCTCCGCGACGAGCACCTGGCCGTCGCACTCGACCGAAGCGCCGATGCCGATCGTCGGACAGGCGACCGCGCGCGTGATCTCGATCGCGATCGGCTCGACCACGCCCTCGATCACCAGCGCGAATGCGCCGGCCTCGGCAACGGCCTTGGCATCCGCGACGATCTTCGCCGCCTCTTCGGGCGTACGGCCGCGCGCGCCATAGCCGCCCAGCACGTTGACCGCCTGCGGGGTGAGGCCGACATGCCCCATCACCGGAATGCCGCGTTCGACGAGGAACCGTACGGTCGGCGCCATCGCGGTGCCACCCTCGAGCTTCACCGCCGCCGCGCCGGTCTGCTTCAGCAGCCACGCGGCGCTCTCGAACGCCTTTTCGGGTGACGCTTCATAGCTGCCGAACGGCATGTCGATCACGACCACCGCGTGATAGCTGCCGCGCACCACCGCCGCGCCGTGCGCCGCCATCATCTCGAGCGTGACGGGCACGGTCGAGGGCAGGCCGTAGATCACCTGCCCCAGGCTGTCGCCGACCAGCAGCATGTCGCAGTGTGGATCCAGCAGCTGCGCGTTGCGCACCGTATAGGCGGTGAGCATGACGAGCGGCACCTGCCCCTTCTGCCGGCGGATCGCGGGGATCGTGAGGCGCTTGAGCGGGGCGGGCGTCGGGTTGGCGCGACTCGTCGCGGTGTCGAGCGTGTAGGTCGTGGACATGGGCGCGCGTTCTAGCGAAGCCGACGCCGCTCGCCCAGCCCGTCCCGTCGCGCCCGCCCGGGCGGCGCGGCTCAGCCGACCGTCACGCCCTTCCAGAAGGCATAGCGATCCTTGATCTCGGCCGCGGCGGATTTGGGATCGGGATAGTACCAGACCGCATCGACGTTGCGCTTGCCGTCGACGACTAGCGTCTTGTATCGCGCCGTACCCTTCCACGGACAGTTCGACTGCGTCGCGCTGTCTTCGAGCAGCGCCGGATCGATGCTGTCCGCGGGGAAATAGTGATTGCCCTCGACGACGACGGTATCGTCGGACCGGGCGATCTCTTGGCCGTTCCATGTAGCGACAGGCATGCTCGTCTCCTTCAGGCGGTCCCCAGCCCCGCTGCCTCATACCGCTCGGGCTTGAACCCGACCAGCAGCGTCTCGCCGGTATCGAGCACGGGGCGTTTGATCATCGACGGCTGCGCGAGCATCAGCGCGACCGCCTTGTCCGCGTTCAGATCGGCGCGGTCAGACTCGGGCAGTTTCCGGAACGTGGTGCCGGCGCGGTTGAGCAATGGCTCCCACCCGACCCGGCCGATCCAGTCGCGCAGCCGTGCGTCATCGATCCCGGCAGTCTTGTAGTCATGAAACATATAGGCGACGTCATGCGCATCAAGCCACGCACGCGCCGTCTTCATCGTGTCGCAGTTCCTGATCCCGAACAGCGTGATCGTCAAAATTGCTTCCCCATAAGACACCCTGCCACGCACCCCGCGCGCCATCGCCTGTCAGTCCCGATAGCAGATCTGCCTGCCGATCGCGCAACAGCCGCAGTGCGGATTTTTGCCATGGACGGTGGAACCTCGGCGCCGCGAAATGGCTGTACGATGTACGGAATGACCAAGACAAGTTGCGGACATAGAAGGTTTTTCGGCGGGATGCCGTGAAAGACCTGTCGGGTCCGATGACGGCAGGCGATGGGAGCGGGATGATGACGGACAAGGCTGCAGAAGCGCGACAACTGAACCTCATTACCCTCTTATTCGCGATCCTCGCATTTGGCGGCATACTCGCGCTGGGCAGTGTCGACGCGAAGACGAAGCAGCAGCGGTACCGGATTGCGAAGACCTACCAGATCTCCGAACGGCAGAAGCTCGAACGCCGGCGCGCCCGTGCCGTGCAGGGGGTCATCGCCTCCACGTCTGCGCAGAGCGCCCCCTGACAGCAGCCTCCGCATATCCGGCCGGTGAAGCCGGTAGCATGAACTGCCCCGCGCGTTTAACGATGCGGGCATGACGCATCCATTCTACGCGATCCACACGCACGGCCTGATCCGGGTTGCTGCAGCAACACCGCGGGCGTCGGTCGGGGATACCGCCGCCAATGCCGCGGCGACGATCGCACTGGCGACGCAGGCGGATGCGCAGCATGTCGACCTCGTCGTCTTTCCCGAACTCAACCTCACCTCCTATGCGCTCGACGATCTGCATCTGCAGACCGCGCAGCAGCGTGCGACGCTGGCGGCGATCGACAGCGTCGTCGCGGCGAGTGCGACGCACTGCGACATGCTGCTGGTCGGCGCGGCGCTGGTGCGCGCGGGGCGGCTGTATAATTGCGCGGTGGTGATCGCGCGCGGTCGCGTGCTCGGGGTCGTGCCGAAGACCTTCCTGCCCAACTACCGCGAATTCTACGAAAAGCGCTGGTTCGCGAGCGGCGCGGGACTGACGGGGCTGTCGATCGATCTCGGCGGCGAGTCCGTGCCGTTCGGCACCGACCTGATCTTTGCGGCGCGCGACCTGCCGGGCTTCGTGGTCCATGCCGAAATCTGCGAGGATTACTGGGCCCCTACCCCGCCGTCGACCGCGGGCGCGCTGGCCGGCGCGCTGATCTGCTGCAACCTGTCCGCGTCGAACATCGTCATCGGCAAGGCGCGCGAGCGCGAGATGCTGGCGGCGGCGCAATCGGCGCGCGCGGTCTGCGCCTATGTCTATTCCGCGGCGGGCCCGGGTGAGAGCACGACCGAGGTTGCATGGGACGGCCAGGGGCTGATCCACGAGCTCGGCGAACAGCTCGCGCAATCGCGCCGCTTCGCGACCGAGCCGGATCTTGTCGTCGCGGACGTCGATTGCGAGCGGATCGCGCAGGAACGGCTGCGGACCGGCACGTTCAACGACGCGGCGGCGTTTGCGGGGCATCCCGAGACGCGCGTCCGGCGGATCGCGTTCGATCACCTGACCGATCCTGCCGTCGCGGATGTCGGGCTCGAACGCGTCGTCCCCCGCTTCCCGTTCGTCCCCAATGATCCCGCCCGCCGCGACGAGGATTGTTACGAGGCGTTCAACATCCAGGTGGAAGCGCTGGCGAAGCGGCTCGAGGCCGCGCACGCCCGCACGCTGGTGATCGGCGTGTCGGGCGGGCTCGACTCGACCCACGCGCTGATCGTCGCGGCCAAGGCGATGGACCGGCTCGGCCGCCCGCGCGCCGACATCCTCGGCTTCACCATGCCCGGTTTCGCGACGGGCGAAGGCACGAAGGCGAATGCCTGGGCGCTGATGCGCGCGCTGGGCATCACCGCCGAGGAAATCGACATCCGCCCCGCGGCGCGGCGGATGCTTGAGGATATGCGGCATCCCTTCGCCGATGGCGCGCCGACCTATGACATCACCTTCGAGAACGTCCAGGCGGGGTTGCGGACCGATTATCTGTTCCGTCTCGCCAATCAGCGCGGCGGGATCGTCGTCGGCACGGGCGACCTGAGCGAGATGGCGCTGGGCTGGTGCACCTACGGCGTCGGCGACCAGATGAGCCATTATGCGGTCAACGCGGGCGTGCCCAAGACGCTGATACAGTTCCTGATCCGCTGGTGCATCCGCACCGGCCAGTATGACGCGGCGACCGATGCGATCCTGTCGACGATCGTCGCCCAGGAAATCTCTCCCGAACTCGTCCCCGCGGGGGTGGACGGCGCGCTGCAGAGCACCGAATCGATGATCGGGCCTTATGCGCTGAACGATTTCTTCGCGCATTACGTGATCCGCTATGGCCTCGCGCCGTCGAAGATCGCGTTTCTCGCCTGGCATGCCTGGCGCGATGCGGAGAGCGGGGCATGGCCCGCGGACCTGCCGGCGACTGCGCGCGTCGCCTATGACCTGCCGACGATAACCGCATGGCTCGAAAGGTTTCTTCAGCGCTTTTTCGCGACGAGCCAGTTCAAGCGCTCTGCGCTGCCGAACGGGCCAAAGGTCTCGGCGGGCGGCGCATTGTCGCCGCGCGGCGACTGGCGCGCACCGTCGGATGGAACCGCGCGGGTCTGGATCGACGAATTGCGCTCAGCCGTTCCGCAGGCCGAGCCGGGCGACCTTGCATAAATTGCGTGCCGCGCGCATTATGAAAATCCTATGACAGTGGCTCCACCGGATGGATCGCGCGATCGCCGGATCGAGATCCCATCTAACCTTTGGCTGATTCACCCGGCAGGCCGCGCGCTTTTGCCCCTCGCACTCGCGCGTCGCATCTCGGCGAACACGGTGTCGGTGGCGGGACTGGTCCTGGGGGGCGCTGCTGCGCTGGCCTATACGCATTGGGGCAATCCCGCTTTGGCACTAATCGGCCTGGCCCTGTCGATCGGGTGGCTGATCGCCGATGGTCTGGACGGCATGGTCGCCCGCGCGACCAAGACCGCGAGCCCGCTCGGGCGGATGCTCGACGGCCTGTGCGATCACGGTGTGTTCGCGCTGATCTACATCTCGCTCGCCCTCACCATCGACACGCCAGAGGCCTGGATCCTCGCGGTTGCGGCGGGCGCCGCGCACGCGGTGCAGTCGAACATGTACGAGGGTGAGCGCTCGCGCTTCCATCGCCGGATCCGCGGCGTCGCGCTCGACGCGCCGCCGGTGCCGACCGGCAACGCGCTCGTCCGCTTCTATGACGGGGTGGCCGGCAGCATCGACCGGATCGCGATGCCGTTCGAACGCACGCTCGGTCAGGCCAGCGATCCTGTCGCGCTTGGCCAGAGCTATGCCACGCGCGCCGTCGCGCCATTGCGCTTCATGGCCTTGCTAACCGCGAATGTCAGAGTATGGGCGATCTTCGTCGCCTGCTTTGCGGGCAACCCGCGCATCTTCTGGTGGTTCGAGATCGTCCCTCTGACGCTCGTCGCCATCGTCGGGCTCGTCTGGCACCGTCGTGTCGAACGGGCTTTCGTCCGTAATACCACACCGCCGCGATCGAAGACCGCGTCGCGCATGCATCTTTCGTAAGGAACAGGGTCAGTAATGAATAGCATTCGGATCGCCGTGGTCGGCATCGGCAACTGCGCGAGCTCGCTCGTCCAGGGTCTCGAGCATTATCGCGAGGGGGCAAACGACCAGGTCGGCCTGATGCATTTCGATATGGGTGGCTACAAGCCAAGCGACATCAAGGTCGTCGCGGCGTGGGACGTCGATCGTCGCAAGGTCGGCAAGGACGTCGCCGAGGCGATCTTCGCCAAGCCCAACTGCACCGCAGTGTTCGCCCCCAATGTCGGCAACACCGGCACCATCGTGAAGATGGGCAAGACGCTCGACGGCGTCGCCGATCACATGTCCGACTTCAAGGACGACCGTACGTTCCTCCTCGCCGACGCCGCAGAGCCGACGCGTGAGCAGGTCATCGCGGATCTGAAGGCGTCAGGCGCCGACGTGCTGATGAACTACCTGCCCGTCGGTTCGCAGGAAGCGACCGAATTCTATGCCGACTGCGCGATCGAAGCCGGCGTGGCGTTCGTCAACAACATCCCCGTCTTCATCGCATCGAACCCCGTCTGGGCAAAGAAGTTCGAAGACGCCGGCGTCGCGATCATCGGCGACGACATCAAGGCACAGCTCGGTGCGACGATCGTCCACCGCGTGCTGACCGACCTGTTCGCCAAGCGCGGCGTGAAGCTGGATCGCACCTACCAGCTCAACACCGGCGGCAACACCGACTTCCTCAACATGTCGAACCATCGCCGTCTCGAGTCGAAGAAGATCTCGAAGACCGAAGCCGTCCAGTCGGTCGCGGCCGAGCGGATGGATGACGACAACGTCCATATCGGCCCGTCGGACTATGTCCCCTGGCAGAACGACAACAAGGTCTGCTTCCTGCGCATGGAAGGCCAGCTGTTCGGCGGCGTGCCGATGAACCTCGAGCTGCGTCTTTCGGTTGAGGATTCGCCCAACTCGGCGGGTGTCGCGATCGACATGATCCGCTGCGCCAAGATCGCCAAGGATCGCGGCATCGCCGGCGTGATCGACCCTGCATCGGCCTATTTCTGCAAGCATCCCCGCACGCAGATGACCGACGATCTCGCGCAGATCGAGGTCGAGCGGTTCATCAAGGCCGCCTGACATGATCGAGACGGCTGTCATCCTCGCCGCCGGGGAGGGCAGCCGTCTCCGCGCCTCGGCGCCCTATAAACCACTCTGCCCGGTCGCCGGCCGCCCCCTCATCGCGCATGCGCTCGAGGGTCTTGCGGAAGCAGGACTCAAGCGTGCGATCGTCACGCTGAGTTACGGCCGCGACGCGATCGAGGCCTATCTCGCCAGCCGCAGCTGGCCGCTCCATGTCAAAACCGTCCTTGCGGACCACCGCGAGCCCAATGGCGTATCGGTGCTTGCCGCGACCGAGGCGCTGGCCGGGCAGGACGCGGTTCTGGCGATGTGCGACCACCTCGTTCTCCCCGCTCTTTATCGCCGCATGGCCACCGCCGGATCGGGTAACGGGCTTCGGCTCGGCATCGACCGCCGGCTCGGCCATCCCTGGGTCGACCCCGAAGACGTCACGTGTGTCGCGACCAATGGGTCGGCGATCGTGGCGATCGGCAAGGGTCTCGAACCGCATGACGCCTATGACACGGGCGTTTTCGCGATCTCGCCGCGCCTCGGCGCCGCACTCGCCACGCTGGCGGGTCCCTCGCTGACCGAAGGCGTCCGCATGCTCGCCGCGCAGAACCGTGCCGACGTGGTCGACTGCAGCGACATCGACTGGATCGACGTCGACGACGCAGCCGCCCTCGCGCATGCCGAGCGCTGGATGAGCCGGGCCGCCTGAGCAGGCCCCGGGCTCGTCAGCCCAGCGGTCGGTCGAGCGACGTGGGCGGCACGCTGAACCAGCTCGGCCCCGCTTCGGTCATGTAGAAGCAATCCTCGATCCGGATGCCATAGCGCCCGGGGATGTAGATGCCGGGCTCGTCGCTGAAACACATGCCCGCCGCGAGTTTCGTCGCCTCGCCCCGCACCAGATTGACCGGTTCGTGCCCGTCCATGCCGATCCCGTGCCCCGTCCGGTGCGACAGGCCGGGCAGCTTATAGCCCGGACCATAGCCCAGCGCCTGGTAATGCTGCCGCACCGCATCGTCGACGCTGCCCGCAGTTGCGCCGATCCGCGCGGCGGCAAAGGCGATCTTCTGACCGCGTATCGCCTGGTCCCAGGTCTTGCGCTGGTCGGCGGTGGCGGATCCGTGAACCCAGGTGCGCGACACGTCGGACTGATAGCCCTGCACGGTGCACCCGCAATCCATCAGCACGACCTGCCCGTTCGCGACGCGGTGGATCTCGCGGCTGCCATGCGGATAGGCCGACGCTTCACCGACCAGCGCCATCGAGAATTCGGGCGCCCCGCCGAGCTTCCGCGTCGCGGCCGTCATCAGCGCGCCGATCTCGGGACCGGTCATGCCGGTCTCGACTCGCGCGTGTGTCCATCGATAGGCGGCGAGCGTGACGTCCGTCGCCGTCTGCATCAGCGCGATCTCGGCAGGCGTCTTGATCATCCGACAGCCGCGCACGACCGGATTGGCCGACACGATCCGCGCCTCCGGTACCAGCCGACGCAGCGCGTCGACGGCGAAGAAGCGCATCGTCTCCTCGATTGCGATCGGCTGCGCGATCAGCCTGCGATCGCGCAGGAAGCCCGACACCACCGCGAGCGGGTTCTGATCCTCCTGCCAGACGCGGACCTCCGCCGGCACCGCGAGCGTCTCGCGCACCGACGGCTCCTCGAAAAACGGCGTGACGATACAGGGCTGCCCCTCGACCGGCAGGATTGCGGCGGTCAGCCGCTCGCTGCGGCTCCAGCGGACACCGGTGAAATAGAGCATCGACGATCCCGGCTCGATCAGGACCGCGCCGATCCCCGCCGCCTTCATCAGCGCCTGGGCGCGCATCAGCCGGGCGGCGCGCTCGTCCGCATCGATCGGTTTGGCACCCCCCGTGAGATCGGACAGCGCCGACAGGTCGGGCTCGGCGGCGCGCAGCACCGCGCCGATCGACAGCAGCGGGAGCGCGGCAGCGGCACTTAGGAGCGTGCGCCTGGTGGGTAATTCGGGAGAGATTGCCATGTCGGGACGATAGGGTCCTTGACCCGGGCGCCGCAATCCCCTTCCCTCCTTCGCGAGTTTCGGGAGCGTTTAATGGCCAAGCGGCTAACCTATTATATCCTGTTCGGGCTGGTCGCCGGCATGGCCGTCGGCTGGATCCTCAACGCGTCGATCGACGACGGCAGCGCGCAATCCGCCGCGCAGCTGAAGGACATTGCCGGCTATTTCTCGATCGTCACGTCGCTGTTCCTGCGGCTGATCAAGATGATCATCGCGCCCTTGGTCTTCTCGACGCTGGTCGTCGGCATCGCGCATATGGGCGACACCGGGGCGCTCGGTCGCGTCGGCCTGCGCAGCCTCGGCTGGTTCATCTGCGCGAGCCTGTTGTCGCTGACGCTCGGCATGATCCTGGTGAACGTGCTGCAGCCCGGCGTCGGCCTCGCGCTCGCCATCCCGCCGGCGACCGCGTCGAGCGGCGTCAACCGAGCCGCCTTCGATCTCGCCAAGTTCATCACCCATATCGTTCCCGACTCGATGATCTCTGCGATGGCGAGCAACGAGATCCTTCAGATCGTCGTATTCTCGGTGTTCGTCGGCGTCGCGATCACCGCGGTCGGCGAAAAGGCCGCCCCGCTCGTCAAGGCGATCGAGGCGCTCGTCGCGGTCATGCTGCAGATCACCAACTATGTGATGCGGTTCGCGCCGTTCGCGGTGTTCGCTGCGGTGACCGCGACGCTCGCCGAACGGGGGCCCAGCATCCTCGGCGATCTCGGCTATTTCATGCTGACCTTCTATCTCGGGCTGGCGCTGCTCTGGCTGATGCTGATCGGCATTGCCTTCCTGCTTATCGGCCCGCGGACGCGGCTGCTGGTGCGCTATATCCGCGACCCGCTGATCCTCGCCTTCTCGGCCGCGTCGTCGGAGGCGGCCTATCCGCGCACGCTCGAGGCGCTCGACCGGTTCGGCGTGCCGCCGCGGATCGCCAGCTTCGTGTTGCCGCTCGGCTATTCGTTCAATCTCGACGGCTCGATGATGTACATGACGTTCGCGTCGCTGTTCATCGCGCAGGCCTACGGCATCGACATGCCTATCGGGCAGCAGATCGCCATGCTGCTGGTGCTGATGGTCACGTCGAAGGGCATTGCCGGCGTGCCGCGTGCCTCACTCGTGGTGATCGCGGGCACGCTGTCGATGTTCAAGATCCCGGAGGCCGGCATCCTGCTCATCCTCGCAGTCGATCACTTCCTCGACATGGGCCGATCGGCGACCAACGTCATCGGCAATGCGGTCGCCGCGACCGTGGTCGCGAAATGGGAGGGCGGGCTCGACGAGCGTGAACCCGCCGACCGCGACCCGCCGCACGCACCGACCGGGCATGGCCCGAAGGTGAATGTCGACAGCTATGAGAAGATCAAGCCCGGCCAGGCCTGAGCGGCACGGGACGTCAGGAGGCGGTCGGCCCGCCCGCCTGTTGGCGTGCGCCAGGGTCAGGCATAGGCATAGGCATAGGCATAGGGGCCGCCCTTTTGCAGCCCCGCCTGATAGGCCGGGCGGGCGTGAACCTTGCCGAGCCAGGCGATCGTCGCGGGGCGTGATTCGTCGAGCCCCGCACGGCTGCGCGCCGCTTCGAGCGGAAAGCTCATCATGATGTCCGCCGCGGTCATCTGGTCGCCCGCAAACCAGGGGCGCTTCGACAGTTCGGCCTCGACATAATCGAGATGGACATCGATCATCGGCTGGATGCGCTTCAGCGCGATCTTCCCCATCACCGGAATCCTCGCGAGCACCAGCTTGAGCAGCAGCGGCGGCATCATCGAGCCTTCGGCATAATGCAGCCAGAACCGATAGCGCAGCGCATCCGCGCGCTTGGCGGGCGCCCCAAGCCGACCGTCCGCCTTGTCGACGAGATACTCGACGATCGCGCCGGTCTCTGCCACGACCCGGCCACCTTCGACGTCGTGGTCCTCGATCACCGGCGACTTGCCGAGCGGATGGACCGCCTTCAGTTCCGGGGGTGCGAGCATCGTCTTCGGATCGCGCGCATAGCGCTTGATCTCATAGGACAACCCGAGTTCCTCGAGCATCCACAGGATCCGCTGCGACCGCGAGTTTTCGAGATGGTGGACGGTGATCATGGCAGGCTCCCTTGGCTGTCGCGCGCCGCGTGCGCCGTCCATATCCAGGCGGCGGCCGGAAATTCGACCGCATCCCCAGCCAGACGATCGACGCACGCGCTGGTCAGACGCGCCAGCGCCTGTTCGCGTTCCGCGCCGTGCGTCTCGCGGATCCGCGACGCAGCGGGGCCGATCCGGCTGAGATAGTCGACCGCGTCCGCCACCGGATCCGCGCCGCCTCCCGCGCGATAGCCGAAGTCGACTCGCTGTGGTGTCGTCGCGCGCCACCCGGCCTGCTTCAGCAGCTCTGCGACATAGGCGGGATCGGCAAAGGCAAAGGGCCCCGGCGCGGTCATGGCCCCCGTTGGTCCGGATGCGCCATCCGCACCCGCGACGGTTTCCACCGCCCAGCGATTGGCGGCACGCTCGGCAAAGCACGAGAAGACGAGCGCGGCGCCAGGCGCGGCGGCCTCAGCGAGCTGGGCAAAGGCGGCCGCCGGATCGGCAAAAAACATGACCCCGTGCCGCGATACATAAAGGTCGACCGGCGCGTGCGTCTCGACGCCCGCCGCGACGTCGGCGCAGTGGAACGCGACATTCGTCAGGTGCCCCGCGCGGTGCTTCGCCACTGCGATCAGTTTCGGGGATAGGTCGATGCCGATCACCTGCCCGTCCGGCAGAGCCTGCGCACTCGCCAGCGACGTGGCGCCGGCGCCGCAACCGATATCGACGATAGTGCCGGCCTGCGGTCCGGCCGCCGCAAGGATCGCGGCGTTCAGTACAGGCGCAAGCCTCTCGAAGCTGCGGTCGGTACGGCGCCATTCGATGGCCCAGATGTCGCCGACGCGTCCGGTCCAGTCTCGATCACTGGTCATGATCCGCCGTATCGCATGGTCGAACTCCCGTCTGTGCGCACAAGATCAGCTCTTGTGGCGCGTTTGACGCAAGTCGTGAAGCGTATGCCCGCCAAGGCTCGCTGGATTTCCGGACGATCGCCCAACACGCGTCCCGCTGCGGCCTATCAGCTCAACCAGGCGAGACGAGACTCGCCCGACCCATCAGCCCTGGACGCTGCCTCGCCCTGTCGCAGGAAGCGGAGCCCTTCCCCGCGAGGAAAAGGGCTCCGACTCTCACTCAGGCGTCGTCTTCGGCGTCGGGACCGACCATCATTTCCTCGGCGACCTTGTCGGTGCGCGCGCGGATCTGCTTTTCGAGACGATCGGCCGTCTCGGGATTGTCCTTGAGGAAGGTCTTCGAATTCTCGCGACCCTGACCTAGCCGGACGCTGTCATAGCTGAACCACGCACCCGATTTCTCGACCAGCCCGGCCTTCACGCCGAGATCAAGAATCTCGCCAAGCTTGGAGACGCCCTGCCCGTACATGATGTCGAATTCGACCTGCTTGAACGGCGGCGCGACCTTGTTCTTGACGACCTTCACGCGCGTCTGGTTGCCGGTGACCTCGTCGCCCGCCTTGACCGCACCGATGCGGCGAATGTCGAGACGGACCGAAGCGTAGAACTTCAGCGCATTGCCGCCCGTCGTCGTCTCCGGGTTGCCGTACATGACGCCGATCTTCATGCGGAGCTGGTTGATGAAGATCACCATGCAACGCGACCGGCTGATCGAACCGGTCAGCTTGCGAAGGCTCTGCGACATCAGGCGTGCCTGAAGCCCGACATGGCTGTCGCCCATCTCGCCCTCGATTTCGGCGCGCGGCACGAGCGCTGCGACCGAATCGACGACGAGCACGTCGATCGCGTTCGAACGGACCAGCGTATCGACGATCTCGAGCGCCTGCTCACCGGTGTCCGGCTGCGACACGATCAGCTCGTCGATGTTGACGCCAAGCTTCTTGGCATAGACCGGGTCGAGCGCATGCTCGGCGTCGACGAATGCCGCGGTGCCACCATTCTTCTGCGCTTCGGCAATGACGTGGAGTGCGAGCGTGGTCTTGCCCGAGCTTTCCGGACCGTAGATCTCGATCACGCGGCCGCGCGGCAGGCCGCCGACGCCGAGCGCGATGTCGAGCCCGAGCGAGCCGGTCGAGATCACCTCGACCTGCATCGTCTCCTTCGAGCCCAGACGCATCGCCGAGCCCTTGCCGAACGCGCGGTCGATCTGCGCGAGTGCGGCATCGAGCGCCTTTTGCCGGTCGTTGGTTGCTGTTGCCATGCCGGTGTCGATCACTTTCAGATTAGCGGCCATCGATAAGCTCCCATCGCTAAAGCAAGCGCGCGTGCCATTCAACGCGTCAAACGCCATGTATTGCTTTTGTTCTCACGGAACAAGTGCGGAACATCGGGGAATGTGAAAAAGGGCGGCCGCCTTTCGGTGACCGCCCTCCCATCATGGGTCCGCTTCGGCGTCTTGGGAGAAACCTTGGGCCGGTCGGCCAAACCCTGGCGCCGATCCGGTAGTGGACATCCCGATTTGACGCTTCCGACTGGTGCGATGCAATCGATTTTATAGCGTCCGGAGTCCCAAAGCCGAACAGTTTCGAAGCGGCAGTTGAACTGTGTTCAGCGCAGCGTGCACGCCAGCGTCCACCAGCCTTGCGCAGCGGCATCCGTCGCCGCGGAATCACGGGCCGCGATGCTGTCGAACAGCGCAAAGCAGGTCGCCCCCGATCCCGACATGCGCGCGAGCAGCACGCCCGGCGCTGCGTCGAGGAGCGCGCGCACCCGGGCAATCTCCGGCGCGATCGCGCAGGCCGGCGCCTCGAGGTCGTTCCGCCCGACAATCGCGCGTTCGAGCAGCGGCCCCTTGCCGAGCGGCCCGCGGTCGATCCCGTCCCACGCGCCAAATACCGCCGCGGTCGACACCGCCACGCCCGGATTGACGCACAGCAACGGCGTTCCCGCCAGCCCATCGACCTCGACGAGCGTGTCGCCGCGCCCGGTGCCGAACGTCGTCCGGTTGACGAGGCACGCGGGCACGTCCGAACCCAGTCGGGCGGCAATGTCGTGAAGAGCCGGATCCTGCACCGCGACGCCGTACAACCGCGCCAGCGCGCGCAGCGTCGCCGCGGCATCGGCGGACCCGCCACCGATCCCCGATGCGATCGGCAGCCGCTTGTCGAGCGTGATCGCGTGGTGCGCGGCGATCCCGAACGTCGCGACGAACGCGTCCGCCGCGGCCGTCACGAGGTTGCCATCCCATGGCGCAGCGTCGGTGCCCCCCGCCGCCGGGCGCAATGCCGCGGCGAACGGCCCGATGATGGCAAAGCTGTCCACGTCCGCCGTGCGCACCGTGACGACGTCGCCATGCTCGGCAAAGGCGAACAGCGTCTCGAGTTCATGATAGCCGTCCGCCCGGCGGTGACGCACATGCAGCGCGAGATTGATCTTGGCAGGTGCGGTTTCGGTCGTCGTCGGCATCGGCGTCTCGGGATCAGGGGTCAGCGGCACGCAGCGATCGGCAGGCCGGTGTCGATCTTCGCGGCGATGCGCGCGCGCTCCTCGGCATCGCCGGTGACGATCGCGGCCTGCCACGCATAGCGCGCCTCGTAGCGTCGGCCCATGCTCCAATAGGCATCACCCAGATGATCGCCGATTTCGGCATTGGTCGGCTCCGCCTGCGCGGCACGCTCGAGCAACGGCAGCGCGCGCCGCGTATCGCCGGCGCGGTGATAGGCCCAGCCGAGCGAGTCGGTGACGGACGGGTTGGCGGGATCGAGCCGGCTCGCCCGTTCGAGCAGGCGAATCGAGCCCGCGATGTCGTCGCCATGCTCGACCTGTGCGAATCCGAGATAATTGAGCGCGAGCGGTTGCGTCGGGGCGAGGGCAACCGCCTTGCGGAGCGCGACGCGGGCCTCGGGCCAGCGGCCCGCCTGATCGAGCGCCCCGCCATATTGCAGCCACGCCCCCCAGCTTCCGCGCGCGGCCGCCGGCGCGCTGCGGTCCGCCGCCAGGACCCGGCCATACCACTGCGCCGCCGCCGCCGCATCGCCGGTCGTCAGCAACAGGTCGGCGTAACGCTGCCAGTCGCCGGCGACCGCCTCCTGCCGCTCGGCGCGTGTCCTCGCGATGGCCAGCGCCACCTCGTCACGGCCGGCAACCGACAGGATTTCGAGACGCTTGGCGATCGCCGCCTCTGCGGACGGCGACGTGCCATCGACCCTGTCGAGCACCGCCAGTGCGCGGTCGATCCGGTCGCTATGCGCAAGCGCGTCGGCAAGGACGATTCGCGCGGGGGCATAATCCGGATCGGCCTCCACCGCAGCCTGGGCGAGCGCGATTGCCAGCGGCGACGGCGCCCCTGCGATAAGGTCCCCCGCCAAACCCGCGAGTGTCTGTGCGACGGCAAGGCCGAGTGGCTGGCGCGCGGGGGCGGCAGCGATGCGCTTACGCGTCTCGGCGGCGAAGCGGCGCGCGACCGGATCCTCGCCCGCGGTAGCCAGCGCCGCGCCCGGGTCACGATGCTCGGCACGCGCCACCCACGCGTTCAGCGATGGTGCGAGCACCACCAGCGGGCCCTTGCCAAGCGTGGCGATCGCCATCCGGGTCGCCCGGGTGTCGCCCTTGCGCCCAGCGGCGGCGAGCGGGAACAGTGCGGCGTCCGCGGGCGCGACCCCTGCTTTCGCCAGCACCCCCGCCGCGCGCGCGACGAACGGCATGTCGCCCGCCTCAATCGCTTCGCGGTAGGCGCGGATTGCGATGACCGGATCGTCGGGCGCCGCCGCCAATGCCCTGGCGTACTGGTCCGCGGCAATCATCACCCTCCCGTCGGCGTCGGCGGCGCGCGCTTTGAGATAGGCAGAGAGACCGCCGGTGTCGGCCAGCGCCGCCGTCGGGGCGGTCAGCAGGCCGATCGCCAGCAGGACAGACTTACATGTTGGGATAGTTGGGGCCCCCACCGCCCTCGGGCACGACCCAGTTGATGTTCTGCGTCGGGTCCTTGATGTCGCAGGTCTTGCAGTGGACGCAGTTCTGCGCGTTGATCACGAACTTCGGATCGCCCGTCTCTTCGCCCACCACCTCGTAAACGCCGGCGGGGCAATAGCGTTGCGCGGGCTCGTCGTACATCGGCAGGTTGTAGGCGATCGGCACCGCCGGGTCCTTCAGCGTCAGGTGGACCGGCTGGTCCTCCTCGTGATTGGTGTTCGAGATGAACACCGACGACAGCCGGTCGAACGTCAGCACGCCGTCCGCCTTGGGATAGACGATCGGCTTGACCAGATCCTTGCGCCACAGGCTTTCGTGATCGGGATGATGGTGCATCGTGAACGGCACCTTCAGACCCCAATGTTCCAGCCACATCGTGATGCCGGCAAGTCCGGACCCGAGCATGTCGCCGAACTTCTTGACAAGCGGCACGACGTTGCGGACGACCGACAGCTCCTTCTTCACCCAGCTGCGCTCGAACGCCTCGGGATAGGCGGCGAGTTCGTCATGCCCGCGCTGCGACACGATCGCCTCGACCGCAGCCTCGGCCGCCATCATGCCCGACTTCATCGCGGTGTGCGTGCCCTTGATCCGCGGCACGTTGAGGAAGCCGGCGCTGTCGCCGATCAGTGCGGCACCCGGCATCACCAGCTTCGGAATCGACTGCAGCCCGCCGTCGCTGATCGCGCGTGCGCCATAGCTGACACGCTTGGCGCCCTTCAGCAGCGCCGCGATCTCGGGATGCGTCTTCCAGCGCTGCATCTCGTGGAACGGCGAGAGATGCGGATTGGTGTAGTTCAGCCAGGTGACGAAGCCGATCGAAACCTGACCATTGGCCTGGTGATAGATCCAGCCGCCGCCGTTCGAGCCGTCGGTTTCGCTGAGCGGCCAGCCCTGCGTATGGATGACGCGGCCGGGCGAATGGAGCGCGGGATCGATGTCCCACAATTCCTTGATACCCAGGCCGTAGACCTGCGGGTCGCTGTCCTTGGCGAGATCGAACTTGGCGATCAGCTGCTTGGTCAGGTGACCGCGGCAGCCTTCGGAGAAGAAGGTGTATTTGGCGTGGAGTTCGAGCCCCGGGGTATAGTCGCCCTTATGCGTGCCGTCGCGCGCGACGCCCATGTCGCCAGTCGCGACGCCCTTCACCGATCCGTCGTCGTTGAACAGGATCTCGGCGGCAGCGAAGCCGGGGAATATCTCGACGCCGAGCTCCTCCGCCTTGCCCGCCATCCAGCGGCACAGATTGCCGAGGCTGCCGGTATAGGTGCCCTTGTTGTGCATGAACGACGGCGTGACGAAGTGCGGCATCTCGCTCTTCTTCGTCTTGCTAAGGATCCAGTGATGATTCTCCGTCACCGGCACTTCCGCCAGCGGGCAGCCATCCTCGCGCCAGTCGGGCAGCAGCTCGTCGAGGCTCTTGGGATCGATGACCGCGCCCGACAGGATGTGCGCGCCGACCTCGGATCCCTTTTCGAGCACGCAGACCGAGATGTCCGCGTCCTTCTCGGCCGCCAGCTGTTTCAGCCGGATCGCTGCCGAAAGCCCCGCCGGACCTGCGCCGACGATCACTACGTCGTAGGGCATCGATTCACGTGTCGTCATCATCGTCTCCCGGGGGATGGTCCCTGTCTGCCCGGCTTCCCGCCCCTCCCGTTCGTTCGGGCTCGGGCCGGCACCGTCTTGTCCGTGTCGCGTCTATTTAGGCGATTGCGCGAGTTGACCGCCACGTCAACCACGCAGCATAGGAGACATATGGGGGCGGATCAGACCATCGACTGGCGCAACGCCGCGGTCAGCGTGCTCGACTGGTGGCACGATGCCGGTGTCGACATGCTCGTCGACGACGCCCCGCGCGACTGGTTCGCGGCACCCGAACCGCTGGTTATCGCGCCGCCGGCGCCTGCCGGCGTGCCCGTCGCGCCGCCGGTGGCGGTCGCCACGATGCCACTGTCGCTGACCGAATTCCTGGCCTGGCGCACCGGCGCGGATGTGCCCGAGGCGGGGTGGAACGGCATTTCGCTGGCGGCCGAGGGACCCGCTGACGCTACGGTCATGGTGCTTGCCGACTGCCCCGATCGCGACGACGGCACGGACAATGGCGGCGCCGGACAATTGCTGAGCGGCGCATCGGGTCGCCTGCTCGACCGCATGCTCGCCGCGATCGGACTGACCCGGTCGGAGGTTCATGTCGCCGCGGTCTGCGCCAAGCGCCCGACCGCGGGTCGCATCCAGCGCGAGGTCGAGGACCGGCTGGCGGAGATCGCCAAGCATCACATCGAACTTGTTGCGCCCAAGCGCTTGCTCCTGCTCGGCAATGCGGCGAGCCGTGCCATCCTCGGGATGGAATTGCAGGCGGCGCGGGGACGTTTACATGGAATTAGCCATAAGGTCGGAGAAGCAGGCGTGGTCGCCAGCTTTCACCCGCGCTTTCTGATCGAGAAGCCGGCGGCCAAGGCAGAAGCCTGGAAGGATTTGCAGATGTTGATGGGGGGCCAGATGTCTCAGGAGACGCGGGCATGACCCGCACGCTCGCAATCCTGCTCGGTTGCGCGGCATTGCCGCTGCCCGCTCTGGCGGCACCGATCGCAGACAGCGGTACGGGCGATGCCCGACTCGTTGCCGGTGCACCGACCGCCGAACAGATTCCCGATCAGCTCGATCCGGCGCAGCGTGACGCCTATCGCGCGGTCTTCGGCGCGATCCGCGACGGCAAATGGACCGATGCGCAGATCCAGCTCGATACCATGAAGCCCGGCCCGCTCCATGCGATCGCGCGCGCCGAGATGTACATCGCCAAGGGATCGCCAAGGATCGAGATGGCGCCGCTCGTCGCGCTGCTGAACGAGGCCCCCGAGCTGCCCGAGGCGGAACAGATTGCACGCCTCGCCACGGTCCGCGGCGCGGTCGATCTGCCTCCCCTGCCCGTCGCGCAGCGTTTGATCTGGCAGGACGGCGCACCGCGTCGGGTGCGCGCGAAGAGCCTCAAAGGCGATATGATCGCCGCCGACCTCGCGCTGAAGATGCAGCCTTACGTCAAGGCGGACATGGGCCGCGAGGCACAGTCGCTGCTCGACAGCACGCCCGGTCTCACGCCCGAGACGCTGACCGAATGGCAGCAGAAGATCGCGTGGATCTATTTCCTC
This sequence comes from Sphingomonas sp. STIS6.2, assembly GCF_000732685.2. NCBI lineage: Bacteria > Pseudomonadati > Pseudomonadota > Alphaproteobacteria > Sphingomonadales > Sphingomonadaceae > Sphingomonas > Sphingomonas sp. STIS6.2. The sequence goes on along the minus strand of NZ_JPDP02000041.1, from coordinate 255,312 downwards.
CAGGGTGACGACGCCAATGCGCGCGTGATGGCCGCCAAGGGCCAGGACGGTGTCGGCGAATGGGCGGTCCAGGCCCGCTGGGTCGGGGCGCTGGCTGCGTGGCGGCAGAATGATTGTGCCAACGCCGGTACGGGGTTCGAAGGCGTCGCGGCACGCGCGGGCGATGTCGACCTGCGCGCGGCGGCGCTCTACTGGGCGTCGCGCGCCGACATGGTCTGCGCGCGTCCCGACAAGATCCAGGGCCGGCTGAAGGCTGCGGCGCAGTTCGGCGAAAGCTTCTACGGACAACTCGCACGCCAGCAGCTCGCAATGGCCGATCCCGCGCGGGTCGGCGGCAGCGGTCCCGGCGGCGTGGTCGCGCGCGATTGGAAGGTCGTCGAGAAGCGCCCCAATGTCCGCGTCGCAGCCGCGCTCGTCGAGGTCGGCGAGACCGAACTGGCCGATACCGTCATCCGCCAGCAGGCGAAGATCGGCGATCCCCGCGAATTCCGCAATCTCGTTCGGGTCGCAGAGGCACTCAGCCTGCCCGCGACGACCGTCTGGCTCGCGCACAACTGCCCGCAAGGGGTCACCACCGCGGCCGAGGCGCGCTATCCGACGCCGAACTGGACGCCCGACAGCGGCTGGCACATCGACAAGGCGCTGGTCTACGCGCACACGCTCGAGGAATCGCGCTTCCGCAACACGGTACGCAGCCCCGCGGGCGCTTACGGCCTGATGCAGATCATGCCCGCGGCGGCTACCGACTTTGCGCGCGAACGCGGCACGTCGATCGACCTCAAGGCGCTGACCAAGCCGTCGACCAACATGGACATCGGCCAGCGGCATCTCGAACGGCTGCGCGACATGGCTGGCGTGACCGGTGGGCTGCTACCCAAGGTGATCGCAGCCTATAATGCGGGCCCGCGTCCGGTCGGCGACTGGAACGCGATCGTCCACGATAATGGCGATCCGCTGCTGTATATCGAAAGCATCCCTTATTGGGAGACGCGCGGCTACGTCACCACCGTGCTGCGCAACTACTGGATGTACGAGGCGCAGGGTGGGCGGAAGGCCTCGACCAGCCGCAACGCACTGGCACAGGGCATGTGGCCGCGTTTCCCCGGCCTGCCCGGCGCGACCGCGATCCGCATGAACGCCCGGCCGAATGCGCGCGCGAGCGCGAGCCTCACCGCGCATCAGCCGATGATCGCAGTCAATGCGAGCGTCGGCGCGCAATCCTCCACCGTCACACGCGCGGACTGATCTTTTATGCCAATCGACGAAAGCCGGACCTTCCTGCCGGTCCGGATCGCCGTGCTGACGGTGTCCGATACGCGCGGGCTGGCCGAGGATCGCTCGGGCGATACGCTCGTCGCGCGGCTGGCAGAGGCAGGGCATGTGCTCGCCGATCGCCGGATCGAGAAGGATGACGTCGAGACGATCGTCGCCCGCCTCCACGCCTGGATCGATGATCCGGAAGTCGACTGCGTCATCACCACGGGCGGCACCGGCGTCACCGGCCGCGACGTGACGCCCGAGGCGGTCGAGCGCGTCGCCGAAAAGATGATCCCCGGGTTCGGCGAGCTGTTCCGGATGCTCAGCTACAAGACGATCGGCACGTCGACGGTGCAGTCGCGGGCCTGCGCCTGTGTCGCGCACGGCACCTATATCTTCGCGCTGCCGGGTTCGACCGGCGCTGTGAAGGACGGGTGGGACGGGATCCTGCGCGACCAGCTCGACAGCCGTCACCGGCCCTGCAACTTCGTCGAACTGATGCCGCGCTTGCTCGAGCGCTGACCGCGCACGTCGACGGGCCATGTTTCGGCATCGATTCCCAACTGATGGCGCGATTTCCGCTGGGCGTGGATCGTGCCGATCGCCGCTGCGGGCAAAAAGACGAGGTTTTAAAGCACAGAAGCGAAGTGTCTTAGTGTAGTAGTCAACTGGCACGCCAGATGCATTGGTCTTCATGCCGCCCCCGGGCGGCTCGACCTCATCTTCTGGAAGGACACACCATCATGCCCGCTCTGCCAACCACGCGCACGCTCGGCCGCACCGTCACCTTCATAACGATCGCTATTGCCACGGCCGTCAGCCCGACGATCGCGAACGCCGCTCCGCGGGGAAGCGCGACACACGCCCAGATGACGACGCTGAAATATGATGCGAAGTCGCGCAAATATTGCCTGACCGAACCCGCAGTCACCGGCACCCGCATCGACCGGATCACCTGCCGCACGGCAGCCGCCTGGGCCGCGTCGGGCCTCGACATGCCGAAGGAGTTGATCCTCGCCCAGAAATGATCGTGGCGTTCAGCCTCTCGCGGCGTGGATCAGATCGACGAGTTGCTTGTTGATCGCCGCGCCGTGGAGGTGGAGATGTACTGCGTCATACCCCTCGCGGCGCAATCGCTGGCGCAGGCCGTTGACCGAATCGCACTCGCCGGACCGCGCAAGTTCGAAGGCCCGCTCCACCGTCGTCAGATTCTCTGCCATGCCCCGTTCTACGCGCAAAACCGCCGCGCGACCATCCGTGGCGCCTTACCCGGCCTGCCGCGCTTCCGGTTAACGTCCTGTCAGCATTCCCGCGCGATACCAGGCCCGTACCGCCCGTCGACGACGGCGGCGGCAAGGGGGAAGTATCAGTATGCGTAAAATCTACCTGCTCGCGCTCGTCGCAGCCGGGGCCGCCACCACGCCGGTCGTGGCGCAGTCCTCCGACGGCCGGACCTATGACGGTCGCGCCTATGATCGATTCGATCGCGATTCGCGCGGCAATCCGGCGAGCCAGGTGTCGGGCCTGCGGGTCGAACCCCGGATCGGCTATGAACGCGTCATTTCCGAGCTGAACGTCGACACGGCGGACGACTCGGCAAGCGTCCGCGTCGGCAAGAGCGGCGTCACCTATGGCGGCGAGGTCGGCTATGACGCGCAGGTCAATGTCAGCGCGGTGCTCGGCGTCTATGCCGGTCTCGAAGGGTCGAGCGCGAAGGAGTGCGAGAACGACATCGTGAGCGTGGGTGATCGCACCTGCATCGCCGCGAACCGCAACATCACCGTCGGCGCCCGCGGCGGCTATCTCCTGTCCCCGGCGACGCTTCTGTATGTGAAGGGTGGCTTTTCGAGTGGCCGGTTGCGCCTGAGCAACCGCAACGCGACGGTTGAAGAAAACAACGTCGCGGGCTCCGACTCGCTCAGCGGCTTCCACGCGGGGGCCGGTATCCAGATCGCGTTTTCGTCGCGCTTCTACGGCAAGCTCGAGTACGTCTACACCGATTATAACGGCTATGAAGTGGTCGACGGCACGACCAAGACCAGCCTCGATTTCAGCCGCCACCAGGCGATCGCGGGGTTCGGCGTCAGGTTCTGACCGCGCATGACGACACCGGGCGGCGTCGGGGACGCCGCCCGTTTGTTCTTTCTTCGTTCCCCGCTCGATGTTAGTATCGGGGATGACCAGACCCCGCCCGGTACGCGGCGCGACGCTCAACGGCGAAAGCACGCGCTTCAACCTTCCGCAGACCGAGGCGGACGGCGACTGGCTTGATGCGCGCGATGCGATCGACGGCGCGGCCCCCCGATTGCGGACGACCATCACGGTCGAGCGGGCCAGAACGATCATCAGTCGCAATGCGTCGCCCGACATCCCCTTCGACCGCTCGATCAACCCCTATCGCGGTTGCGAGCATGGCTGCATCTACTGCTTTGCCAGGCCGAGCCACGCGTTTCACGATCTGTCGCCCGGGCTTGATTTCGAAAGCCGGCTGTTCGCCAAGCCCGACGCCGCCGCGCTGCTCCGGGCCGAGCTGGCGAAACCGGGGTACAGCGCGCGGCCGATGGCGCTGGGGACCAACACCGATCCCTATCAGCCGATCGAAGCCGACTGGCGGATCACGCGCGGCATCATCGAGGTGCTGGCCGAGACCAACCACCCGTTGACGATCACGACCAAGTCGGATCGCGTCATCCGCGATCTCGATCTGCTCGCCCCGATGGCGGCAAAGGGCCTAGCCGCGGTCGCGATGTCGATCACGTCGCTCGATCCGAAGATCGCGGCAACGCTCGAACCCCGCGCGCCGCATCCAGAGCGACGGCTCGCGGCGGTCAGCGCGCTCGCGGCGGCGGGCGTGCCGGTCTATGTCTCGATCGCGCCGGTGATCCCCGCGATCACCGATCACGAGATCGAGCATCTGATCGCGCGTGCCGCACAGGCCGGTGCGCGCTTTGCGTTCTTCATCCCGGTCCGCCTGCCCTGGGAGGTTGCCCCGCTGTTCCGTGCGTGGCTGGAGGCGCATTTCCCCGATCGCGCCGGCAAGGTCATGGCGACGATCCAGTCGATCCGCGGTGGACGCGACAATGATCCGGGGTTCGGCAGCCGGATGAAGGGGCAAGGGCCCTGGGCGGACTTGCTGAAGACCAGGTTCGACATCGCCGTGCGCAAGCACGGGCTGAACGCGGAGCGGGTCGGACTGCGGTGTGACCTGTTCCGCGCGCCACAGGGGCCGCAGGGGGAGTTATTCTGATCCAGGCCCGGGCCGGTTACGGCCCCCGTGATCAGATCAGGCGCAGCGCCTGATCCAGCTGCTCGCGATAATATCGTTCAAGGTCGCGGTGCATCTGCGCGACCGCGGGGTTCGGTGCGATGCGCGCGAGTACGGCCTGGTCGTCCATGAAGCGTTCGAGCTTGGCTGGTCGCACCGGAAATTCCATCCGCCGATCCTGCGCTCAACTCATTACCAGTGTATATCCATAATGCGTCGAAAACAGATCAATCTCGGATAGTTACCCGTCATGCGGCCGGACCGACGATGTCATGATCCAGCCCTTATTCGCGGCCAAGCCGCCAGCGACCAGGACCGTCGGCCGTAAGCTCAACACCGTCATAATCCACAATCGCATGCCGCGCTGCGTCCACGCGGTGGTCGCGGCCATGCGTTGCCGTGATGACGACGACATCGGATCCCGCGGCATCGGCTGCCGCAATACCTGCCGGTGCATCCTCGAAGACAAGACAGTCGGATGCCGGTACACCCAGACGCTCGGCGGCCAGCAGGAAACAGTCGGGCGCGGGCTTGCCGTTTGCGACGTCCTCGGCCGCGATGAACTGCGCCGGGATCGCCAGACCCGCGGCGGCAAGACGCCGTTCGGCCAGCGCGCGCGGTGCCGAGGTCACGATCGTCCAGCGCCCGGCCGGCAGTGTCGCCAGGAAATCAGCCGCACCACGGATCGAGGTAATGTCCCCGACATCCTCCATCTCGGCGGCGGTGATCGCAGCCGCTTCGACGACCGGGTCGACGCCGGGCAGACCCAGCCGCCGAACCGTCTCGACCGACTGAACGCCGTGGATCGTTGGCAGAAACGTCGCGACGTCCAGGCCGTGCGCGATCGCCCATGCCGTCCAGGTGCGCTCGGCCGACGCGATCGACGTCAGGATCGTCCCGTCCATGTCGAACAGGAAAGCGGCGTAGCTGCGGGTTGGCAGGGTCATGGAGTATCTCGCTTGGTCATTTGGCTGTCCTGATGTGCAGCGACACCATTATCAGGTCCCGCGCAGCGCGCGACGGTACGCCAAAGAAAAGGCCGCTCCGGTTTCCCGAAGCGGCCATATTTCCGTCATCAAGTCTAAGCTTAGATGTCGTCGCCGAGTGCGCCCTTGACGCTACCCTTGACGTTCTGCGCAGTGCCCTTGGCCTGCTGTGCTTCGCCTTCTGCGACCATACGATCGTTATCGGTCGCCTTGCCTACGGCTTCCTTAACGTTGCCTGCGACCTTGTTGCCTGCGGCTGCGACCTTATCGGTGAATTCGCCCATGAGAGCCTCCACTATGTTGTGCGATACGCCAATCGTACCGCTCTGAACTTGTGAGACTATAACGGCCGTCTTTATCGAGGGTTCCGTGACGTTTACGTCATGCGCTCAGATCAGGCCGGCAAGCGGGCTCGAGGGATCGGCATAACGCCGCTGCCCCATCCGCCCTGCGCGATAGGCGAGCCGCCCCGATTCGACCGCGGCCTTCATCGCCGCGGCCATCATCAGTGGATCCTTCGCCTCGGCGATCGCGGTGTTCATCAGCACGCCGTCGCAACCGAGTTCCATCGCCACCGCCGCATCCGACGCCGTGCCGACGCCCGCATCGACTAGTACGGGCACCCCTGCCCCCTCGACAATCAGCCGGATCGTCACGCGGTTCTGGATGCCAAGCCCGGAGCCAATCGGCGCGCCCAGCGGCATGATTGCGACCGCGCCCGCATTCTCCAGCCGCTTGGTCGCGATCGGGTCGTCGACGCAATAGACCATCGGCTTGAAGCCCTCGTTCGCCAGGATCTCGGTCGCGCGCAGCGTTTCGACCATGTCGGGATAAAGCGTCTTCGCCTCGCCGAGCACCTCGAGCTTCACCAGTTCCCAGCCGCCCGCCTCGCGTGCCAGTCGCAGCGTCCGGATCGCTGATTCGGCGTCGAAACAGCCCGCAGTGTTGGGGAGGTAGGTGATCTTTTTCGGGTCGATGAAGTCGGTCAGCATCGGCGCATTGCGATCCGACACGTTGACGCGGCGCACGGCGACGGTGACGATCTCCGCCCCCGACGCCTCGACCGCGGCGGCGTTCTGCGCGAAATCTTTGTACTTGCCGGTGCCGACGATCAGCCGCGAGCGGAAGGTACGGCCGGCAACCGTCCAGCTGTCGGTGTCGATCGCCGCGGCATGATCGCCGCCGCCGACGAAGTGCACGATCTCGAGGTCGTCGCCATCCTCGACCATCACGTCCGCCAGCGTCGAGCGCGGCACCACCTCCATATTGCGTTCGACCGCGATCTTCTCGGGGATGAGGCCCAGTTCGGTCGCGAGCCCCGCAAGGCTGAGGCCGGTGGAAACACGCTTGTGCTCGCCGTTCACGGTGATCGAGACGGTGCCGTCGGAGTGGGGCATGCAGAGTTTTCCGTTCGTTTCGACCGAAGTCGGGAAACCACCCGTCCGCTGCCGGTCTCATGTCTCGACTTCGCTCGACACGAACGGGTAAGGGGGGTGCATATAGAGGGTGGTTTGCCGCCCCTGCAACCAGGAGCAGCCTTTGCCCGCGACAGTCCCTGCCACCGTCCCTGCGACAATCTTCGTCCTGAACGGCCCCAACCTCAACCTGCTGGGGACGCGCGAGCCGGAGATTTACGGCGACGAGACGCTCGACGACATCGCCGGCCAGCTTGAGGACCGCGCCCGCGAGCTCGACCTGACGATCGACATGCGCCAGTCGAATCACGAAGGGCACCTCGTCGACTGGATCCAGGAGGCGCAGGCGCGCGGCGCGAAGGCGGTGATCCTCAATGCCGGCGCGTTCACGCATACCTCGGTCGCGGTCCATGACGCGATCAAAGGCGTGAAGACGCCGGTGATCGAAGTCCATCTTTCCAATCCCCACGCCCGCGAATCGTTCAGGCACGTCAGCCTGGTCGGACAGGCGGCGAAGGGAACGATCGCGGGTTTCGGCGCGCTTTCGTATCTGCTCGCGCTTGAAGCCGTCGCACGGTTCTGACAGGAGGCCCCGCCATGACCGATACACCAGAAACAACAGGCGCAATGCAGGTCGATGTGACCCTGGTGCGCCAGCTCGCCGAACTGCTCGACACCACGCAGCTGACCGAGATCGAAGTCGAGGACGGCTCGCGCCGCATCCGCGTCGCACGCAAGGCGGCGCAGGCCGCGCCCGTCGCGCACTATGCCCCCGCCCCTGCGGCGCCCGCCGTCTCCGCACCGCTGGCGATCCCGCAGGCCGAGGTCGGCGCGTCCGCCCCGGCGATCAGCGCGAGCGCGGTCAAGTCGCCGATGGTCGGCACGGTCTATCTGGCCGCCAACCCCGAGGCGAAGCCGTTCTCGACCGTCGGCCAGAAGGTCAATGCGGGCGACACGCTGCTGATCATCGAGGCGATGAAGGTGATGAACACGATCGTCGCGCCCTCGGCCGGCACCGTCACCGCGATCCTCGTCGAGAACGGCCAGCCGGTCGAATTTGACCAGCCGCTGGTCGTGGTCGAATAATGAAGCAAATCAAGAAGCTGCTCATTGCGAACCGCGGCGAGATCGCGCTGCGGATCCACCGTGCCTGCCATGAGATGGGCATCAAGACGGTGGCGGTCCATTCGACCGCCGACGCCGACGCGATGCACGTGCGGCTCGCGGATGAGGCGATCTGCATCGGACCGCCGTCGGCGACCGACAGCTATCTGAACATCCCCAACATCATCTCCGCCGCCGAGATCAGCGGCGCGGATGCGATCCATCCGGGCTACGGCTTTCTCAGCGAGAACGCGCAGTTCGCCGAGATCGTCGAGCTGCACAACATCCTGTTCGTCGGGCCCAAGCCCGAGCACATTCGCACGATGGGCGACAAGGTCCAGGCCAAGCGTACCGCAGGCGCGCTCGGGCTGCCGCTCGTCCCCGGCTCGGACGGCGCGATCAGCGACATCGCCGAGGCCAAGCGGATCGCCGACGAGATCGGCTATCCGGTGATCATCAAGGCGGCCTCCGGCGGCGGCGGTCGCGGGATGAAGGTCGTCACCGACGCCGAAGACCTCGAAACGCAGATGCAGCAGGCCGGCAGCGAGGCGAAGGCCGCGTTCGGCGACGCCACCGTCTACATGGAAAAATACCTCGGCAATCCGCGGCATATCGAATTCCAGATCTTCGGTGACGGCGAGGGCAACGCGATCCATCTCGGCGAGCGCGACTGCTCGCTCCAGCGCCGCCACCAGAAGGTGCTCGAGGAAGCCCCCTCGCCGATCATCACCGCGGAAGAGCGTGAGCGGATGGGCGGGATCGTCGCCAAGGCGATGGCCGACATGGGCTATCGCGGCGCGGGGACGATCGAGTTCCTGTGGGAAGCAGGTGAGTTCTACTTCATCGAGATGAACACCCGGCTTCAGGTCGAGCATCCGGTGACCGAGATGATCACCGGCCTTGACCTGGTGCGCGAACAGATCCGTATCGCCGAGGGGCATCCGCTGACGCTGCGCCAGGAAGATGTGCAGTTCCGCGGCCATGCGATCGAATGCCGCATTAACGCCGAGGATCCCCGTACCTTCGTGCCGTCGCCGGGACTGGTGAAGCTCTATCATGCGCCTGGCGGGATGCATGTCCGCGTCGATAGCGGGCTCTATGCCGGCTACCGCGTGCCGCCCTATTACGACTCGATGGTTGCCAAGCTGATCGTCTACGGCGCGACGCGTCAGGGCGCGCTACGGCGGTTGCGGCGTGCGCTCGAGGAGATGGTGATCGAGGGCGTCACGACGACGATTCCCCTGCACCGTGCACTGCTCGACGATCCTGAATTCCAGGAAGGCGCGTACACGATCAAGTGGCTGGAAGAGTGGCTCGCCAAGCAAGGGGCGTAACACTCCTGCCACTGAGAATGTTCTCCCGCGAGGGCGGGAGAACAAGAACCGGGCGGGACACATGGTCTGGCCGAGGCTAGTCCAATGACGACGGAGCATTCGTGAAGGCGACGATCTACCACAACCCGAAATGCTCCAAGTCTCGCGACGCGCTCGCGCTGCTGCAAGAGGCCGGCGCGGACGTCACGATCGTCGAATATCTGAAGACTCCCCCGTCGCGCGCCGAACTCGTCCGTCTCTATGACCGCGCAGGCATGACGCCGCGCCAAGGTCTGCGCATGGCAGAAGACGGCGCGAAGGCGGTCAAGCATGGCGACGCCGAGGCGATCCTCGACGCGATGATGATCGATCCGCTGCTGATCGAGCGCCCGCTGGTCGAGACCGACAAAGGCGTCCGCCTCGGACGACCCATCGCGCGGCTGCACGAAATTCTGTGATCGCTGCCCCCGCATCGTGCACATCCCTTCCGGATGCTGTATTTTCGGGCAGGGTTTACGGGTGAATCGGCCGTTGCCCGAAGTGGCGACAACTGGCACGTTTGGTGCAAGGCGCCCTGTAGGGCGTTGGTTTCAACGACAATCGGGGGCGTACCTGTGAAAAAGATCGAAGCCATCATCAAGCCGTTCAAGCTTGATGAGGTGAAGGAAGCGCTGCACGAGATCGGCGTAAGCGGTATTACCGTGACCGAGGCCAAGGGCTTTGGCCGGCAGAAGGGCCATACCGAGCTGTATCGTGGCGCCGAATATGTCGTCGACTTCCTGCCCAAGGTGAAACTCGAGGTCGTCGTCGCGGATGGTCTGGCACAACGCGTCGTCGAGGCGATCGCCGCGGCCGCGCAGACCGGCCGGATCGGCGACGGCAAGATCTTCGTCATTCCCGTCGAAAGCGCGCTGCGCATCCGCACCGGCGAGCGCGACGACGACGCGATTTAACGACTTTACTGACACCGACTTCATTTGACGCGGCGCAACAATCTGTGGAATTAGCGCGCTGCGCCGCACTATCATTTCCGGCATATCTGCCGACCTATCGAGCAAAGAGGGCTTAGCATCATGGCAAATTCGGCCAACGACGTCCTGAAGATGATCAAGGACCAGGAGATCGAGTGGGTCGATCTGCGCTTCACCGATCCCAAGGGAAAGTGGCAGCATCTCACGATGGTCGCCAGCCTGATCGGCGAAGACGAGCTGACCGACGGCCTGATGTTCGACGGTTCGTCGATCGAGGGCTGGAAGGCGATCAACGAGAGCGACATGACGCTCAAGCCCGATCTCGACGCGGTCTATGTCGATCCGTTCTCGGCGACGCCGATGATGATTCTGATCTGCGACATCGCTGATCCGTCGACCGGAGAGCTCTACGCCCGCGATCCGCGCTCGACCGCCAAGCGCGCCGAGGCGTATCTGCTGACGACCGGCGTCGGCGACACCGTCTATGTCGGCCCCGAGGCCGAATTCTTCATGTTCGACGACGTCCGGTTCGAGAACAGCTATTCGACCAGCTATTACAAGATCGACGACATCGAGCTGCCGGGCAATTCGGGCCGCGAATATGAGGGCGGCAACCTCGGCCACCGTCCGCGCGCCAAGGGTGGTTATTTCCCGGTCGCGCCGGTCGACAGCGCCGTCGACATCCGCGGCGAGATGGTCTCGACGATGATCGAGATGGGCCTGCCCTGCGACAAGCATCATCATGAGGTCGCGGCTGCACAGCATGAGCTGGGCCTGACCTTCGGCACGCTGACGCAGACCGCGGATCGCATGCAGATCTACAAGTACGTCGTCCACCAGGTCGCGCACGCATACGGCAAGACGGCGACGTTCATGCCCAAGCCGATCAAGGAGGACAACGGCTCGGGGATGCACACGCACTTCTCGATCTGGGATGGCAAGACCCCGCTGTTCGCCGGCAACGGCTATGCGGGCCTCAGCGACATGTGCCTGTATTTCATCGGCGGCATCATCAAGCATGCCAAGGCGGTCAACGCGTTCACCAACCCGACGACCAACAGCTACAAGCGCCTCGTCCCCGGCTACGAAGCGCCCGTGCTGCTCGCCTATTCGGCGCGCAACCGCTCGGCCTCGTGCCGCATTCCGTACGGCACCGGCCCCAAGGCGAAGCGCGTCGAAGTGCGCTTCCCCGATGCGCTCGCCAACCCGTATCTCGCTTATGCGGCGCTGATGATGGCCGGCATGGACGGCATCCTGAACAAGATCCATCCGGGCGAAGCGATGGACAAGAACCTGTACGACCTGCCGCCCGCAGAACTCGCCCAGGTCCCGACCGTCGCGGGGTCTCTCCGCGAGGCACTCGACTGCCTGCTCGCCGATCACGACTTCCTGCTCAAGGGTGACGTGTTCTCGAAGGATCAGATCGAGAGCTATGTCGAGATCAAGCGTGCCGAAGTCGCGCGTTGGGAAATGACGCCGAGCCCGGTCGAGTATGACATGTACTACAGCGGCTAATCTGCCGTGCCGGCAGCTTAGCCGCTGTAGGCCGGCGTCGCCTATGGCGACGACCGACGACGTGGCTTCGCCACGGCGCTGACAGAGAAAAGGGCGCCCGGAGCAATCCGGGCGCCCTTTTCCCGTTGAGGTGCTCTGCAAACTCCACCGACCGGGGAGGCTCAAACTGCACGATACATCCAGACCCTGTGTCCCCGCGGAGGCGGCGCCCCAGTCTGGCCTCCCGCCTTCGCGGGAGAACATGGCTGCGGCGCGCTCAGGCCAGCAGCACGCTACTCCCGAACGTCTCCCCCGCCTCGAGCGCCCGGTGCGCATCCGCCGCATCCTCCAGCGCAAAGGTCTGGCCGATCTCGGGCTTGAACGCGCCCTGCGCGAGCATCGCGAACACCCGGTCGACCATCGCCTGCCGGTGCTCGGCATAATCGAACAGCGTCGGGCGCGTCACGAACAGCGACCCCTTGGCCGCCAGCACGCCCAGATTGACACCATCGACCACGCCCCCTGCATTGCCATAGCTGACGATCAGCCCACGCTTGGCCGCGCTGTCGAGCGATGCCGTCCACGTTGCGCCGCCGACGCCGTCGAGCACCACGGGCACGCCCTTCCCGCCGGTGATCTCGCGCACCCGCGCAGCGATGTCCTCGGACCGGTGGAGAATGACGTGATCGGCCCCCGCCTTGCGCGTCCGCTCGGCCTTCGCCTCGCTGCCGACGCTGGCGATCACGGTCGCGCCGATCGCCTTCAGCCAGCCGACCAGGATATGCCCGACCCCGCCCGCGGCGGCATGGACAAGCACCGTCTGCCCGGCCTCGACGCGCGCGCAGCGTTCGATGAGGAACTCCGCGGTGCAGCCCTTCAGCAGGATCGCCGCGGCGGTGCGGTCGCCGAGCGTGTCAGGCAAATGGAAGAGCTCACCCGCAGGCACGTTGTGCTCGGTGGCGTAGGCCCCGCGCGTGGGGCCGAAGGTGCCGACGCGGTCACCCGGGGCAAAGCCCGTGACCCCCTCGCCCACCGCCATCACCACGCCGACCGCCTCGCTGCCGAGCCCCGAGGGCAACGTCACCGGATAGACGCCGCTGCGGTGATAGGTGTCGATATAGTTCAGCCCGACTGCGGTGTTGCGCATCCACACCTCGCCCTTGCCCGGCGCGGGCAGGTCGACGTCGTCCCACTGGATCACCTCGGGGCCACCGGTCGTCCTGATAGTCGCTACGCGTGCCATGCCCGTCTCCTGTTGATCATGACCCTAACTAGGCTCCGCGTTTCGGGTTGCAACCGATCCGCCCGACGCCCATTCCTCTGCAAAACACGATGCGGAGAGGCATGATGAAGAGCTATCTGAAGCAGTATATCGACGGCGCCTGGGTCGACAGCGACGGCGGCCGGATCCACCAGGTCATCGATCCCTCGACCGAACAGCCCTGTACCGAGATCACGCTCGGCACCGCGGCCGATGTCAACAAGGCGGTCGCCGCCGCCCGCGCCGCGTTCGAAAGCTGGAGCCAGACGAGCGTTCAGGAGCGGCTCGACGTGCTCGGCCGGATCATGACCGAGTACAAGGCGCGCATGCCCGATCTGGCCAAGGCGATGTCGCAGGAGATGGGCGCGCCGATGGCGCTCGCATCGATGGCACAGGCGCCGACCGGCCTCGCGCATTTCTCCGCGACCGCCAAGGCGCTGGCGGCGTTCGAATTCTCCGAAGTCATCGGCAAGGCGACCGTCGTGCACGAACCGCTCGGCGTCGTCGCGATGATCACGCCCTGGAACTGGCCGCTCAACCAGATCTGCGCCAAGGTCGCGCCAGCGCTGGCGGCGGGCGACACGATGATCCTGAAGCCGTCCGAGGAGGCGCCCTCCTGCGCAATCATCCTCGCCGAGATCATGGATGCCGCGGGCGTCCCGGCGGGAGTGTTCAACCTCGTCAACGGCGATGGCCCCGGCGTCGGCGTGGCGCTGTCGAGCCACCGCGACGTCGACATGGTCAGCTTCACCGGCTCGACCCGCGCGGGCATCGCGGTCGCGCAGGCCGCCGCTCCGACGGTCAAGCGCGTCCATCAGGAACTTGGCGGCAAGGCGGCCAACCTCGTACTTGAAGGCGCGGACCTTGCCAAAGTGCTGCCGCCGACGGTGGCGGGCGTGCTCGCCAATTCGGGGCAGAGCTGCATCGCGCCGACCCGGCTGCTGGTCCATGCCAGCCAGGTCGCCGAAGCCACCGCGATCGTGAAGTCGATGATGGAGCAGACCAAAGTGGGCGACCCTGCCGAAATGGGCCAGCATATCGGCCCCGTCGTCAACAAGGCGCAGTTCGACAAGATCCAGGGGCTGATCCAGTCGGCGATCGACGAGGGTGCAACGCTGGTCACCGGCGGCGTCGGCCGTCCCGACGGGCGCAACGCGGGCTATTACATTCAGCCGACCTTGTTCACCGATGTCCGCCCCGACATGCGGATCGCGCAGGAGGAAACGTTCGGCCCGGTCGCGACGATCACCGCCTATGCCGACCAGGACGAGGGCATCCGCATCGCCAACGCGACCGAATACGGGCTGTCTGCGACGATCTCCGGTGACCCCGCCGCCGCCGCGAAGGTCGCATCTAAGCTGCGCGCTGGGCTGGTCACGATCAATTCGTGGAGCCCCGACATCGGCGCACCGTTCGGCGGCTATAAGCAATCGGGCAATGGCCGCGAGAACGGCCGTTACGGGCTAACGGACTTCATGGAGGTGAAGACCGTGGTAGGCCTGCCCGGCTGACCCCGCCGACGCCCCCTCCCCTGCGGGAGGGGGCTCAGTGCATCGGCCAGACCGCCACGATCAGCGGCGTGCCGACCAGCAGCACCAGCAGCGACAGTGGCGCGCCGAGCCGGGCGTAATCGCTGAACTTGTAGCCGCCCGGCCCCATGACCAGCGTGTTGCACTGATGCCCGATCGGCGTGAGGAAGTCGCACCCTGCGCCGACCGCGGTCGCCATCAGGAACGCCTCGGGACGGTAGCCGAGGTCGCCAGCGAAGGTCGCCGCGATCGGCGCCATCACCAGAACGGTCGCGGCATTGTTCAGGAACGGCGTCACCGCCATCGCTGCCGCCAGGATCAGCGCGACCGCGCCCCAGGGCGGCAGCGTCGATGCCGTCGCGGACAGCCAGGTCGCGATGACATCCGACGCGCCGGTGGTGCGAAGCGAGTCGCTGACCGGAATCAACGCGCCGAGCATGATCAGGATCGGCCATTCGACATGGTCATAGGCCTCGCGCACCGGCAACACGCCGGTCGCCATGATCAGACCCGCCGCCGCGAAGAAGGCCACCGCCACGGGCACGAACCCCATCGCCGTCGCCCCCATCGCGACGCCGAGGATACCGATCGGCAGCCAGCTGCGCTTCGACACGCCAAGCCGCATCTCGCGCTGTGCCAGCGGCAGGCAGCCCAGGTCGCGCAGCTTGCCGGGCAGCTGTTCGAGCGGCCCCTGCAGCACCAGCACGTCGCCCGCGCGCAGCTCGATATTCGCCAGCCTGCGCGACAGATGCTCGCCCTGTCGCGAGATCGCGATCAGATTGACCCCGAACCGCGCCTGCAGCGCAAGCCGGGCAGCGGTCCGCCCCGCCAGCGGCGAACCGACATTGACGACCGCCTCGATCACGCCGACTTCATCGTCGTCCGCCTGATCCGCCTTTTCGCGGTCCTCGCCTTCGAGCTTCAGCCGGTCGCGCGCGATCACGCGTTCGAGCGCATCGGGTTCGCCGCCGAGGATCAGTACGTCGCCAGCCCTCAGGTGCGTATGCTCGTTCGGCGCGCTGCGCATGCCCGCGCGCAGGATCCGCGTGATCGACACCTCGCCGTCGTGCCGTGCGAGAAAATCCTCGACCGACTCGTCGACCGCGGGGGACGTCTCGGGGATCGCCGCTTCGGTGATATACCCCTTGATATCGAGCGCCTCGCCCATCGTTGGCGCAGCCCGCCGGTCGCGCGGCAGCAGCCGATAGGCGAAGCGCAGATAGATCAGCCCCATCACCGTCAGCCCGAGGCCGACCGGGGTGTAATCGAACATCCCGAACGGCTGGCCGGTCATCTGCTCGCGGACGCGGCTGACGATGATGTTGGGCGAGGTGCCGACGAGCGTGATCAGACCGCCGAGCAGCGACGCGGTCGCCATCGGCATCAGGAACACTGATGGCGAGGTGTCGTTCTTCTTGGCCATCTGGAACGCGGCAGGCATCAGCATCGCCAGCGCGCCGATATTCTTGACCAGCGCGGACGAGAATCCGACCGACGCCGTCAGCACGACGAGCTGCGATCGTACCCGCGTGACCCGCTTTGCGAGCTTCGCCAGCGCGAGTTCGATCACCCCCGAGCGCTGGACCGCCGCCGAGATGACGAGCGCCGAACCGACGATGATGACGATGTCGTCGGAAAAGCCCTTGAAGGCGTCCTTGGGACTGACGATTCCCAGCGCGATGCTCGCGAGCAACGCCAGGATGGCGGTGACGTCATAGCGAAACCGTCCCCAGATGAAGAGCATCATCATGCCGATGAGCGTGGCGATCGAAAGAGATTGGGGAAGGGTCATCTGGCCTCGATATGTAACGGCCGATCAACCATGGCCGAAAGCGCTGGTTCCCACGACAAGGGGGGCCGCAGCGTTTGCCGCCGGTTCAATAGTCCTTCGAGATGCGGACGTTCGCACTCTGCCTGCCTAGCGTGGAGATGCTCGACAGCAGCGACAGCCAGCGGGTGACCTGGAACTCGACCTGCGTCGCGCTATAGCCCTGGCCGTCGGTGACGATCTCCGCATAGAGCCGCCGCGTCACATATTTGCCCGCGGCGATCGACGTGCCCTGCCCCGTCTGCGGGTCGGCAGGCAGGATACGCAGCCGGTCGAGACCTGCTGCACGCCGCACCGCGTTGATCGGGTTGATCCCGTTGCCGCCGTCCTGCAACGCCGCCACCGCCGCCGCGAGCTGCAGGGCTTCGGGCGCGGACAGGTTGGTGATCGACGTCCCGAACAGCAGGCGCGAGAGCAGTTCGTCCTGCGGCAGCGCGGGCGTGCTCGTGAACCCGATCTCCGGCTTGAGCGCATAGCCCGTGACCCGGATCGAAGCGTTGAGCCCGGTCGAATCGGCGTTCGCCTCGATATCGAGCGCCGGGTTCGCAGGCACGCCGCCATCGAACCGGATGACGCCGCGCGCCAGTTCGAATTCGCGCCCGGCAAATTCGTAATCGCCGCGGATCAGCGTCGCACGGCCCGTGATCGCGGGGTTCTGCGGCTCACCGGCGATCTGGAGATTGGCGGACCATTCGCTCGTCAGCCCCAGTCCGCTGACCATGACCTGGTTCGGTGCGCGGGCCTTGATCGCCAGCGTCCAGGGGCGCGTCGGCGCGGCCTTTTCCTCGCCGCCCTCGGGCAGGTTGATTTCCCGGATGTTGAGTTGGGGCACCGCACTCGCCGCGGTCGCCTGGCCAAGCCGGTAGCGACTCTTGTTCATCACCACGTCGCCTGCGATCACGCCGCCTATCCCGTCCGATGTGAACGTCAGCGGCCCCGTCACCGTCGCGCCGATATCGTCGCGATTGATCATCACCGCGTTTGCAGCCTGCAGCCGCAAATCGATGCCGAGCCCGTTCTTGCCTGCGAAATCGAACTGGCCGACGCCGGTCACCCGACCACCCTTGCCCGCGTCCGCGGCGAAACGGTCGATCACCAGCCGCGAACCGCCGAACCGGCCGCTGGCCTGGACGTTCGACAGGATCGTGCCCGTCGTGCCGCTTTCGATGCGGGCGTTGGTCGCACGGACGACGCCGCGGATTACCGGCGCTTCGAGCGTATTGACGACGTCCGCCCCGATCGCCACCGGTCCCGACAGGTCGAACAGCTCGACCCCCGTTAGCCGCCACAGCGTGTCCGCGGGCCCGCTGTAGCGCAGCTGTCCGAACAGCCGCGCGCGCGCGATCCGCGTGGCAAGGTCGCCCTCACCAAGCGGCGCAAGCTGCGCCTGTGCGCGCCCGATCGTCTTGCCACCCGAGGCGATCACCGCACGCAGGCCGAGCTTGTCGGGCGACAGAAGCGCCACGACCCCGACGTCGATCGGCCGCGACGACAGCACGAGCCCCGCACGGCTGAGGCCACGGATCGTCACGTCCGCCTTGCCCGTCGGCGGGTTGCCGCCGCTCGTCGCGACGCTGAACGTCCCCGATGCCAGACCGCCGAGCCCGAGGCCGGGATAGCCGATGTCGAGGATGGCCAGCGGCATCCGCGTCATGCTCGCGTCGATCGCGCTGGTCGATCCGGTGAAGCGTCCGCCGATCTGCGCCTCGCCGCCCGAAAAGCTCAGCCGCGTCGGTGCGAGGCGCCAGCCATCGCCGTCGCGGGTCACGATCGCCGGGCTCAGCAGGCGCAGCGGCCGCCGGTCGAGCGTCCCTTGCGCGGCGATGCGATAGCTGTCCGCGGTCACGTCGGTCACGCTCTCGATATCAAATGCGCGTCCGCGCGAGCCGGCAATCGACGCCTTGATCTGCCCCACCCCGCCGCGCAGCGACGCGCTGCCCGCCAGCCGCCCGATGCTGAGCGCGCCGCGTTGCAAGCCTGCGCCGGTCGCGGTCGCCTCGATCGACGTTCCCGCAGGGTCAAGGATCGTGACGAGGTCCATATGACCACGCCGCAACGTCCAGCCGGCAAGCGTCCCCGCGCGCGCATCGAGATGCGCCTCGACGCGCTGATTCTCGCCGACCGGCCGGAAAAGCAGTTCACCCGCCAGACCGCCGCCCGCCACCGCGAGCCGCCCGTTGAAGCCGCCATCGACGATCGCGAGCGTCCCCGTCGCGCGGGTCCCGCTGACGTCCAGCGCGGCGATCGCGATCGTGGCACCGGCGCCGCGCGGCAGGAGGAGCGTACCCGCCGCGGTGAAGGGGCCAAGCCGCGAGCCGCCCGCAGCGGCAAAGGCATAGCCCTGCGCGGTCGGATCGAGATGCGCTCGCACGTTGGTCAGCCCCAGCGCCGGACTGGGGCTGGCGAGGACGAGGTCGAGCGTCGGCCGCTCGATCCTGCCGTCCAGCGTCAGCGTGACCGGCCCGTAGTTTTGCTGGCGCCCACCACCCTCGAACCGGAAGCTGCCGTCGCGCCGCCTGTAGCCGTTGCCGCTCAACCGGATCTGCGGCGCGACGAGGACGAGGGTGTTGAAATGCAGGACGCCGTCCGTCGTCCGTTCGAGATTGGCGGTGAGCCGCGGCAGGCCACCTGCGAGACTGCGGAAGAAGGCGTTGTCGAGACGCAGCACCTGTGCCGCTCCCTGCCCGATCACGCGCGTCCCCTTGCCGTTCGGCCCCGGAACGACGCGCAGCGTCGACGTGACGTCGACGATTCCCAGCCCCGGGATCAGATAGCGACCGAGCCGGCCATTCACCCCGACGTCGAACCGCCCGGTGCGCAGATCGACCCGGATGCCGATCCGCCCTTTGAGCTTGTCGGAGCGCAGCACGAGGTCGTCACCGGTCAACAGCGCAGGCGTGATCCGCAGCCGCCCATCGACCGACAGGTTGCGCAGGATCCCCCCGGCAACATCGCCCACCCCGGTCACGCGGGCGGCGGTGACGCGGATCGGGACGGTGACCGGCGCCGCCGACAGACGCCCCTTGCCGGCGATCCGCACGGAATCGAAGCCGGTCTTGTCGAAGGTCAGTCGTGCCGCATCGAGGCGGTAGTCAAAGCTGGCAGTCGCGAAGTCACCGTCGAGAATGGCGCGCAGTTCGATGCCGCTGCCCCCCATCGTCCCGATCAGCGCCGTCGGCCGCAGCAGCCGCGCCTTCACGCGAAGATCACGAAACGCGTTCGCGCCGAGATCGACGATACCCGTCGTGTCGAGCGAGACGGCCGGCGACCGCAGCGACAGCCGCCCGTCAAGCCGGCGTTCGACGAACGTCGCGGCGCCATTTACCAGAACCCGTGGCGTCGTGAGCGCCGAGAGCCGTCCGCTGAGCAGCCCCGAGGGGGCGAGCGTTCCCGACAGCGTATAGCGTCCGCTTACCTGTGAGAGCGCGAGATCGACCGCGCGCGACGCGCCGACATTACCCTGTGCGCGGCCCGTCCAGCGCGCCCAGCGGCCGTCACCGGTGACGACGAGCGCGACGTTGTTCCGGGCGCCGATCATCCGGGCGAGCACCCCGTTCGCCGCCCCGCGCGCCGCGACGTCCAGATCGAACCGGTCGCGCGCGGGCTCCGCATCGATCCGCAGCTTGAGCCGGTCGCTGCCCGCAACCAGCGCGTTCACGTCGACGAGCGCGCGTCCCGAGCGGATATCGGCACGGCCGTCGAGCCGCGCGACGCGGGCGGTGCCGAGCACGCGCGTGTCGAGCAGCAGACGTCCGACTGTGAGCCGCCCGATCCGGATGTCGAAATCCGGCAGGATCGGCGTGCGCCTCTTCGACGGTCGCGTGCGCGGGACGTGGAACAGCGTCGCGCGATCGATCGCGAGCCGGCGGATCTCGAGCCGGTTCGAAAACCAGCGGATGGGCGACCAGTCGAGTTCGACGCGCGGCGCCTGGAACACGAGCCCGTCGAGATCATAGACGCGCAGATCAGTCAGCCGCGTATCACCATAGAGAGACCCGTCGATCCGCCCGATCGTGAAGCGCAGCCCGTTGGCCGCGCGGATCGCGCCGACGCGGTTGGCGACATAGCGGTGGCCGACATCGGTATCGACGATGAGCAGTGCAGCACCCAGGATCGCCACCAGGGCCAGGAACGCTGCCGCAAGCCAGCGCCACCAGCGGCGCCGTGGCACAGGCCGGCCCGGCTCTGTCGCGTCGGTCGCGGCGTCGGTCAAAACGCCTGTCCCAGCGATACATAGACCGCGATCCGGCTGTCCCCCGGTTGCGGGTTGATCGGCGTCCCGACATCGAATCGGATCGGGCCGAAGTTCGAATAATAGCGCACCCCGATCCCCGTGCCATATTGCAGGCCGGTGAATTTGGGCAGCGGCGACGTGTAGATGTTGCCCGCATCCAGGAACGGCACGACGCCGAAATTGCCGAACGCCTTGATCCGCGCCTCGATCGAGAATTCGGTCAGGCTGCGGCCGCCGATCGGATCGTTGTTCGGATCGCGCGGACCGATCGACTGATAGCCATAGCCGCGTATCGACGCGCCGCCGCCGGCATAGAAGCGCCGCGACGGTGCCACCTGATCGCGTGGCGCGCCGACGATCGTGCCGAGCCGGGTCCGCCCCGCCAGCACGATCCCGTCGCTGACCGTCCGGTACACGCTCGCGTCGATCTGCGTCCGCGCATAGCCGAACACCGATCCCTGGAACGACGCCTCCGGGCTCAGCCGCCCGCCGAGCCGGAACCCGCGCGTCGGGTTGAGCAGGTCGTCCGATCCGTCAAAATTCAGCGTGGTCGGCAGCGCGCCGATGAAGAAGGTGCGTCGCCGCGGGTCGCCGGTCGACACGATCACGTCGCGTTCGTCCGACGCGATCAGCTCCGCGCCGAGCGACCAGGTCCAGGTCTTCTGAAAGAAGATGTTCGTCTGGCGTTCGATGCTGCCGGCCAGCGTGAAGGTCTTGGCTTCATAGGCATCGCGGTTGATATGCACCGCGGAGACCTGTGCGGTCAGCACGCGGTCGCGCGCATGGAAGTTGTTGCGGCGATAGACGATCGCGCCAAGCTGCTCCTGCGTCCCGATGACGCTGCGCAGCGTGAGCGCGCCTTCGGGCGGGAACAGGTTGCGATGCGTCCAGCTGACCTCGGCGCGCGCGCCCTCGCCGGTGCCATACCCAAGCTCGCCCGCGACCGTGCGCGGCGGCGCACGGTCGAGCTTTACGCCGATATCGACGCTGTCCGCGGTGCTGCCGGGGATCGGCCTGACCTCGACCGACGACACCAGGCTGGTCTGGACGAGCGCCCGGCGGAGATCGTCCAGTTCGCCTGCGTCATAGGGTTGGCCGGGCGTGAACCGCGCGATTTCCTGCACATGCTCCGCATCGAACACGCGGTTGCCGGGCAGCGCGACGATCCGGCCAAAGCGCTTCTGGCCGCCAGGGACGATCGACAGGTCGAGCGTGGCGGTGCGCGTCGCATGGTCCACCACGATCGCCGGATCGCCGACCTTGGCAAAGGGAAAGCCCTCGCGCCCGATCTGAGTCGTCAGCTTGGCTTCGCCCGCGACGATCGCGTCCGAATTGACCGGGTCGGCAGGCTTGATGCCGAAGGCCTGGGCCAGCGCGGGCGCCTTGTCCCCCGCCGCCGCCAGACCGTCGATCGTCACACCCGTGAAGGTGTAGCGTGTGCCGGGCTCGGCCGAGACGATCACCAGCGGCTTCTGCCCGGGCTCGACCCGGGTGGTGACGCGCGCGTCATAATAGCCCTCGGCGCGCAACAGGCTGTTGAGCAGGTCGCCGTCCTCGCGCGCGCGGCGATCGAGCTGCGCTGCGTTGGCGACCTCGCCGTCGTTCGCGTTGAGCGTCGAGAGCTGGTCAAACCGCTGTTTCAGCAGCGCGTTTCCAACCGAGTCGATCCCTTCCAGCCGCCACGAATAGCGCGTCTCGGTCGTCGCGTCGGTGTTGGTAGCGACGGTGACCGGATCATCGGTGGCGGCAGCAAGATCGGGCCAGGCGACGCCGATATCGGGCAGCGGCGCGAGCGGCGACATGGGATCGAGCGACACCGGCGCGTCCGCGGCCGCAGCGCCCTCCTGCGGCGTGGACACGCGTGTCTGGGCGGCGGCGCGCGGGGGCGCCGTCAGCATCGGCACGACAAGGACGGCGGTGGCCGTACCGATCCCGACCCACCCGAAGCGGTACACCATGCTCGCCTCCTAGCCGGGCTTGGCCCCCCGCAACAGTCGTTCGTGACGCATTTTCGCCACGTTTCGTCATGACATCGAAATATCCTGCCGGACAATCAGCGCGTTGCGCGGTGCATTGTCCGCGTCGGCAGCCGGCACTGGCGTCCGCGCGCGCGACGTGGCAGGTGCGGGACATGGCTGACAAACGTCCGACCGCCGCCGGCGGCTTCCTGATCGCGATGGGCATCCTTGGCGGCGCGGGGGTCGGATTTGCGATCGGCCAGGCCACGCCCGGCCTCCTGATCGGCACCGCGATCGGCGTCGCCGCCGCGCTGCTCGTCTGGATCCGCGACCGCCGCTAGGCGGGTTCGCGCATCTGCCAGACGACGCGGCCGACAATGTCGACCGGGCCGTCGGGCACCGGCGGCGCTGCAGGATTGTCGCTCGACACGCTGAGCGTCCCGTCCCGCAACGCGACCCGCTTGACCATCGTCAGGCCATCGACCCGGATGACGTAGAGCCGCCCGCGCGCGCCCGGCACCGTGGTCGCCATATTGACGATGATGTGATCGCCATCCTGCAGGCCGGGTTCCATCGATGTCCCCCGGACCCGGATGATCGCAGCCTGCCCGTCGCGCAGCCCGAGCCGCCGCGCCAGCGCGGGGTCGATCACGTCGGTGCCCAGCAACACCTCGTCATCGACCAGCGCACCCGGCCCGGCCGACGCCTGCACCGCCAGCCGGGCGATCTGGAATCCGGTGCGGCTCTGCCCCGCCTTCCCCCCGCTCCCACCGAGCACATGGTCCTCGACGCCGAGATACTGCGCGAGCAGCCGGCGATCGTCCTCCGCCAATCGTCGTGGCGAACCGCGCTTCACATACTGCTGCAGATAGGCCGCATTGCGACCCAGCATCGCCGACAGGGCCGCCAGACTGTCCCCGCGCGCAGCCGCAAGCTGTGCCAGCGCTGCTCGGGGTTCGGGATCGGACATGGCGAGACCATAGCGCAGGAAAAATCCTAGACAAGTTGGATTTCAGGGAACAGATCGTGAACGGACACAGGGAATCATGAGGAGCAAACGATGTCCGTACTGGTCAAGATCAACCATTATTTGCGGCAGACCGACATGGGGGCGGCGACCTTCGGACGGCGTGCGGTGAATGACTCCCGGCTCGTCGCGGATCTCAGACGCGGTCGTCAGCCACGCGCGGGACTGGTCGCGCGAATCGAGGCGTTCATCGCGAACACGTCCGGGCGCGGCCGGTCGTGAGGATGGACCCCCTGCGCGGCCCCGATGTCGCGACGCGGTTGATCCGCGCACTTCACGCCGGTGCCGCAGCATCGGGCACGCCATTCGAGGTGATCGAGACGGTTTCGCACCCGTGGGCGAGCGCCACCTTCTCGGGCGAGCAACACCATCTGGTCATATTGGCGGATCCCATACCCGGTTTTCGATCCTGGCTTGCCGCCCTGCCCGATGCCGAGCTGCCGCTGCGGGGACACATCCTCGCCGATCTCGCGATCGACATGGTGGAGCAAGTCGGGTCGCGGCTGCGTGTCACCATCGCGGCGTTGACGCTGATCGACGCATAGCCATGCCTTGGGGCTGGACTTTCGGCCCTGGAAACACGAAGTCGGCGGCCAATGAAGGAGATGACGATGGCAGGCACCGGCGCCGGAATGGGCAAGTTCGAATGGGCGGATCCGTTCCTGCTCGACGACCAGCTGAGCGAAGACGAACGCATGATCCGCGATACCGCGCGCGCCTATGCCGAGGACAAGCTCGCGCCGCGGATCATCGACGCGTTCCAGCACGAACATACCGATCCCGCGATTTTCCGCGAAATGGGCAATCTCGGCCTGCTCGGTCCGACTATCCCAGAGGAATATGGCGGCGTCGGCGCCTCCTATGTCGCGTACGGCCTGGTCGCGCGCGAGGTCGAGCGGATCGACTCGGGCTATCGCTCGATGATGTCGGTCCAGTCGAGCCTGGTGATGTACCCGATCAACGCGTTCGGCTCCGAAGCGCAGAAGCGCAAATTTCTGCCAAAGCTCGCGACCGGCGAGTTCATTGGCTGTTTCGGGCTGACCGAGCCCGATGCGGGTTCGGACCCCGGCGGTATGACGACGCGCGCGAAGAAGACCGCGAATGGCTATGTCATTTCGGGCGCCAAGACCTGGATCTCCAACTCGCCGATCGCCGACGTGTTCGTCGTCTGGGCCAAGTCCGACGAGCATGGCGGCGGCATCCGCGGCTTCCTCCTGGAACGCGGGATGAAGGGGCTCGAGACGCCCAAGATCGAGGGCAAGCTGTCGCTGCGTGCGTCGATCACCGGCATGATCCTGATGGACGAGGTCGAGGTCGGCGAGGACGCGCTGCTCCCCGACGTCCAGGGGCTGAAGGGGCCATTCGGCTGCCTCAACCGCGCGCGCTACGGGATTTCGTGGGGGGCGCTCGGTGCCGCCGAATTCTGCTTCCACGCCGCGCGGCAATATGGCCTCGATCGCAACCAGTTCGGCACCCCGCTCGCCGGGCGGCAGCTCTATCAGAAGAAGCTCGCCGACATGGAGACCGAGATCGCGCTCGGGCTCCAGGCGTCACTGCGCGTCGGGCGGCTGATGGACGAGGGGCGGTTCGCGCCCGAGATGGTCTCGATCGTCAAGCGCAACAATGTCGGCAAGGCGCTCGACATCGCGCGGATGAGTCGGGACATGCACGGCGGCAACGGCATTTCGGGGGAATATCAGGTGATGCGTCACATGATGAACCTCGAGACGGTCAACACCTATGAGGGCGCACACGACGTCCACGCGCTGATCCTCGGCCGCGCGATCACGGGTATTGCAGCGTTTTGAGAGCGACAAGCCCCTCCCCTTCAGGGGAGGGGTTGGGGTGGGGGTTTTCCATGAACGCAGCCGAGGATTTTGGGGCGCTGCCCCACCCCGACCCCTCCCCTGAAGGGGAGGGGCTAAGAAGATCGCCGCCCCTCGCCGGCCTCAAGGTCGTCGAACTCGCCCGCATCCTCGCCGGCCCCTGGGCTGGCCAGGTGCTCGCCGATCTCGGTGCCGACGTGACCAAGGTCGAGAGCCCCGCGGGCGACGACACCCGGACCTGGGGCCCGCCGTTCATCGACAACCCCGACGGCACCCGCGACGCTGCCTATTTCCATGCCGCCAACCGCGGCAAACGCTCGGTCGTCGCGGACTTCACGACGCCCGAGGGACAGGCCGCGGTTCGTGCGCTGATCGCTGACGCCGATGTCGTGATCGAGAATTTCAAGGTCGGCGGGCTCGCCAGATACGGCCTCGACTATCCGACGCTCGCCGCGATCAATCCGCGGCTCGTCTATTGCTCGATCACCGGCTTCGGACAGGACGGACCCTACGCACCACGCGCGGGCTATGACTTCATCGTCCAGGGCATGGGCGGGATCATGGATCTCACCGGCGAGCCTGGTGGCGCCCCGCAGAAGATCGGCGTCGCGTTCGCCGACATCATGACCGGGCTCTATTCGGTGATCGCGATCCAGGCGGCGCTGGCGATGCGCGAGCGGACCGGTCGGGGGCAGCAGATCGACATGGCGCTGCTCGACACGATGACCGGGGTGCTCGCCAATCAGGCGATGAACTGGTTCGCGAGCGGCGTCTCGCCGACGCGGGTCGGCAACGCCCACATGAACGTATGCCCCTATGCCGTCTTCCCGACGAGCGACGGGTGGTTCATCCTCGCGGTCGGCAATGACGGGCAGTTCCGGCGGTTCTGCGATGCGATGGGCTTACCTGAAATGCGCGACGATCCGCGGTTCGCGACCAATGCCGGGCGGCTCGCCTTCAAGGATATCTTGTTTGCAGGGATCGAGGCGGCGACCTCGCTGGTGCCTAAACTTGAGCTGCTCGCGCGGCTGGAGGCGGTCGGCGTACCCGCCGGGCCGATCAACACCGTCGCGCAGGCATTCGACGATCCACAGGTGATCGCGCGCGGCATGGCGATCGACGTCGTGCGTCCGGATGGATCGACCGTCCCGGGTCTCCGCACGCCGATCCGCTTCTCGGATGCCGATCTCGCGACCGGGCGCGCGGCACCAATGCTGCCAAAACACCCATCATCCTGACGAAAGTCAGGATCCAGAGCCACGGACGGTAGCGGTCGTGGCTCTGGATCCTGGGTCTAGCCCAGGATGACGACGGGGATTAGGCGGCGGCCGTCACCGGCTTGCGCGCATACACCCCGTACGCAAGGATCAGCGCGTAGCAGATCGCCGGGAGCAGCAACGCGAAGTGCAGGCTGCCCGACGAGTCCGCGAGCACGCCCGTGAAATAGGGAATGATCGCGCCGCCGACGATCGCCGTGGCGATCACGCCCGACCCCTCGGCCGCACGCTTGCCAAGGCCTTCGGATGCCAAGGCGAAGATCGTCGGGAACATCACCGAATTCATGAGCCCGATCGACAGCAACGCCCAGCCCGACACGGCACCCTCGGTATTCGCCGAGATCAGGATCAGCGCCAGCGTCCCGGTCGCGACACCGGCCAGAACCTTGCCTGGCGACACCTTGTTGAGGACATAGGCCCCGATGAACCGCCCGATCAGCGCGCCGCCCCAGTAGAAGGGCACGTGCTGGCCGGCAGCGACATCGCTCAGGCCCATCACGCTCGGCTGCATCAGGTAGTTGACGATCAGCGAGCCGACCGCGACCTCGGCGCCGACATAAAGGAAGATGCACGCCGTCCCCATCGCGAAGCGCGGGCGCTTGAGCAGCGTGAAGGCGTGGAGGATGCTGCCCGTCTGCTCCTGCTCCTCGTTCAGCCGGTTCCGCCGCGTCCAGACGACGGCGGCGACGATCAGCAGCGCGATCGCGAGGCCGATATAGGTGTGCACGACGGTCCGCGACGATTCGGTCCGGTAGGCGTCAAGCGCGGCGCCGGTCAGCGTCGAGGAATCCACCGTCGCGAGACCACCAAGGATGACCGCGGAACCGACATAAGGGAAGATCGTCGTGCCGAGCGAGTTGAACGCCTGCGCGAAGGTCAGCCGGCTCGATGCCGATTTCGGCGCGCCGAGCGCCGAGATCAGCGGGTTGGCGACGACCTGGACGACCGTGATGCCCGCGCCCAGCACGAAAAGCGCGAACAGGAACATCTCGAAGCTGGCCTTGCCCGCCGCCGGGATGAACAACAGGCACCCGACGGTCATCGTCACCAGCCCGATCGAGGCGGTGCGCATATAACCGGCCTTGCGCACGATCGCCGCGGCAGGAATCGAGAACAGCGCATAGGCGAGGAAGAAGGCCGACTGGACCAGCATCGCGGTCGCATGGTCGAGCGTGAACAGCTCCTTCATCTTCGGAATGATGATGTCGTTCAGCGAGGTGATGCCGCCGAAGATGAAGAACAGGGCGAAGACGAAGACGCGCAGGTCGGGGGCGTCGTAACCGTGATTGGCATCGCCCTCTGCGGCGGCGCCTCCCGCGGCGGCGGTGTGATGGGTGTCGACATGCATGATAAATTGCGCCCTCTCGCGGTCTTGTTGGGCGGCGGCATAAGCCGGGGCGACCGCGCGTGGCAATGGCAGAGGCGCGTTCGCGCGCCCGGCTGCGGCGTGCCACCCGTCGATTGCCGCGCTTTCGGGCATCGGGTATGCCGTTTGCAAACGCGACAAGGGAGAGCATGAGATGGCGACCGCAGCGCTGCGCAATTCGACGGTTTCACCCGCGGAATGGGAGGCCCGCCAGCAGCTTGCCGCCTGCTACCGCGTGTTCGACATGCTCGGCTGGTCCGAGATGATCTACAACCACATCACGTTGAAGATCCCCGGCGAGGACGGCGCGTTCCTGATCAACCCGTTCGGGCTGCATTTCAGCGAGGTGACCGCGTCGAGCCTCGTCAAGATCGACATCGATGGCAACAAGCTCGACCAGAACCCCTATCCGGTCAATCTCGCGGGCTTCACGCAGCACGCGCTGTTCCACAAGCACCTGCCCGACGCGCATTGCATCATGCACACGCACACCACCGCGGGGATGGCGGTCAGCGCGGTCGAGGGCGGGCTTCAGCCGACCAATTTCTATGCCTGCAATTTCATCGGCCAGATCGCCTATCATGATTTCGAGGGCGTCACCGTCCGGTCGGAAGAGGGCGAACGGCTGATCGAGCATCTCGGCGACAAGCGCGTGATGCTGCTGCGCAATCACGGCATCCTGGTCATGGGCCGGACGCTGCCCGAGGCGTTCATCAAGCACTGGTCGCTGCAGCGCGCCTGCGAGATCCAGGTCGCGACGGCGTCGATGGGCACGCCGATCCTGATCCCCGACGATGTGGTCAAGGTGCACCAGCGCGATCTCGGCAAGGTCTCGATGCCCGGTGGTGCGGGCAAGGCGGATTTCGAGGCGATGGTCCGGCTGATCGACAAGCGCGACACAAGCTGGCGGCAATAGCCCCCTCCCCTCCGCCCGGGGGATCGGCTAGCGCGCGGGGATGACCCGCTTCACCGTCAACAACCAGGCGATCGAATATCGGCTCGATCCCGCGACGCCGCTGCTCTGGGCTTTGCGCGACGCGTCGAATCTGACGGGGACAAAATATGGCTGCGGCACCGGCCATTGCGGCGCCTGCACGGTCGATATCGACGGTCGTGCGGTGCGCAGCTGCCGTGTGCCGATCGGGTCGATCGAGGGGCGCTACGTCACCACGATCGAGGGGCTGTCGCACGAACGCAACCACCCGCTGCAGCTCGCCTTCATCGCCGAAGCGGTCCCGCAATGCGGCTTCTGCATCCCCGGCATGATCATGGCCGCCACCGCGCTGCTGAAACGCGATGCAGACCCCAGCGAGGCGCTGATCCGCGAACAGATCACCAATCTGTGCCGTTGCGGCGTCTATCCGCGCGTCGTCGAGGCGATCCAGCGCGCGGGCCGCGCGACCCGCGGCGAGGAGGTCCTGCCCGCCGGCCCGCGCCCCGGGATCGACCCGGCGGATTCCGCACGGCTCGTCCCCGCGCTCGTCCCACCGCCCGCGCGCTAGGGCGCCCGCGCACGAATCCTGTCGGATCGCTGACCAAGCCATTCAGCGTCGCCTCACGCCCGTAAGGCTAGACGGGGTGCACCATAGGAGCCGGCTCGTGCGCCGGCAGTCGAGGACGACGGCAATGACGCGGAGTTTCCTGAAGATCTTGCTCGTGGCATCCGCACTGGTGCCGGTTGCCGCACAGGCGCAGCGGTTCGGTGCCGAGGCGCCGGGGAATGGCGAGATGCGTGGTGATTGGAGCGATCGCGGCGATCGCGGCGATCGCGGCGATCGCGGCGATCGGCCGCAGCGTCCCGACCGGGGGGCGATCGTGCAGGGTACGGCACGCGGCGATACGCCCGATGCGCGCAACGGCCGACCGGACGGCCCCCGGCAGGACTGGAATGCGCGTGTGGGGTCGGACCGGCAGGCCGACCAGGTTCGCGAGAACTGGGTTCGCGGTAACGCGCAGCGCGATGCCGCCCGCCAGGACGTCCGAAACGATCGCCGCGGTCAGCCCGACCGCGCCCGCTTCGACGGCCGCCCCGGCGAGGACCGCGGCTATCGTGACGATCCACGCGGGCGCGACGACCTTCGCGGCCGCCCGGATGGGCGGGGGCGCGACGACTGGCGTGGCC
The DNA here is from genome assembly GCF_000732685.2 of Sphingomonas sp. STIS6.2. Classification (NCBI taxonomy): domain Bacteria; kingdom Pseudomonadati; phylum Pseudomonadota; class Alphaproteobacteria; order Sphingomonadales; family Sphingomonadaceae; genus Sphingomonas; species Sphingomonas sp. STIS6.2. The sequence continues at coordinate 225,079 of NZ_JPDP02000041.1, read as the reverse complement.
GCGACGGCGATCGGGATCGCAACGGCCAGTATTTCGGCGGCTACGGCACCGTCCAGGGCTATGGCCGCGGCGGATATGGCCAGCGCGGCGCATGGAACCGCGGCTGGCGCAGCGACACTCGTTATGGCTGGAGCGACTATCGCGCGAGCAACCGCGGCGCCTACCGCCTGCCGCGCTATTATGCGCCGAACGGATGGGGCTCGGGCTATCGTCGCTTCGGCATCGGCTTTTCGCTGAACAGCATTCTGTACAACCAGAATTACTGGATCCAGGATCCCTACACCTATCGCCTGCCCGAGGCTTACGGCCCGTATCGCTGGGTCCGCTATTACAACGACGCGTTGCTCGTCGATCTCGACAGCGGGCGGGTGGTCGACACGGTCTACGACATCTTCTGGTAAGTGCTGCGCGCCACGACGGGCCACCCCGCCCGTCGTGGCGTACCCGTTGCGCCCCCTTGCGTTTCGCGGACGGCTGCGCAAATTCGGATCCATGGGTTTATTCACCAAAGCCAAGCCGCAGGATCCGATGGCGCCGACACGGCAGGCGGCCGGCGCCAGCGTCGCCGCGCGGCTCGACGCCAATTCGAAGGTCCAGCGGGTCGCGATCGACGGGGTGCAATTCTATCACCATGCCAACTTCCTCGACGCCGCGACCTGTCGCGCGCTCATCGCGCTGATTGATTCGAAGCGGCGGCCGTCGACGCTGCTGTCCGACCGCCCGAACAGCAGTTTCCGCACGTCGGAGAGTTGCGACATGGATCGCTGGTCCCCCGATGTGCAACCCACCGACGAGGCGATCGCCGCGCTGCTCGGCATCGATCTGCCGCATGGCGAGACGATGCAGGGTCAGCGTTACGCCCCCGGCCAGCAATTCCGCGCGCATCACGATTATTTCCACGCCAGCGAAAGCTATTGGGACAAGATGCAGGAACAGGGCGGCCAGCGCACTTGGACCGCGATGGTCTATCTGAACGACGTGCCCGAGGGCGGCGCCACGTGGTTCCCGCAGGCAGGCGTCAAGGTCGCGCCCAAGCGCGGGCTGCTGCTCGCGTGGAACAACATGAGCCCCGACGGCAGCCCCAACGGCCTGACGCTCCACGAAGGCATGCCGGTGGTCGAGGGCGTCAAATACATCGTCACGAAATGGTTTCGCGAACGCCCTTGGATCAAGTGATTCCCCTCCCCCGTCGAGGGAGGATCGCCTGCCCGCGTCGGTGAACCCGCTCGACAATCCCCCCGCAGCCACTACCTCCGGCGCATGACAGTTCTCGGCGTAACCTCCTCGATCCTTGGCCAGCCCTGGCGCTGGCGCTCGCTCGCCGCGGACGCGCGCGACGGGTTCGGCGGCGACGATCTGGTGACCCAGCTCCTTCTCGCACGCGGCTGTCCGCGCGAGGCGCTCGACGCGCACCGCACGCCGTCGATCCGCGCGTTCATGCCCGACCCGTCGATCTTCCGCGACATGGACCGCGCCGCCGATCGGCTCGCCGATGCGGTGCAGGCGGGCGAACAGGTCGCGATCTTCGGCGATTACGACGTCGACGGCGCGACCTCCGCCGCGCTGATGATCCTCGTGCTCCGCGATCTGGGGATCGAGGCACGCGCCTATATCCCCGACCGTCTGCTCGAAGGCTATGGCCCGTCGGGCGAGGCCATGGTCCGGCTCGCGGGCGAAGGCGCCTCGCTGATCGTCACCGTCGACTGCGGTGCACAGGCGTTCGACGCTCTCAATGCCGCGCGCGATGCGAAGGTCGATGTGATCGTGATCGATCACCACAAATGCTCGACCGCGCTCCCGCACGCGCTGGCGCTCGTCAATCCCAACCGGCTCGACGAGGACGAGGGCGCCGCGCACGGCCATCTCGCCGCGGTCGGCATGTGCTTCCTCGCTGCTGCCGCGCTCGTCCGCACGCTGCGCACGCGCGGCTTCTTTGAGAACCGCGCCGAGCCCAAGCTCATCGACCTGCTCGACATCGTCGCGCTCGGCACCGTCGCCGACGTCGCGCAGTTGCGCGGGCTCAACCGTGCGTTCGTCGCGCAGGGGCTGAAGGTCATGGGCGCGCGCCGCAACATCGGAGTTGCCGCGCTGATCGAGGCGTCGCGGCTGACGCGCAACCCGACCTGCACCGATCTCGGCTTCGCGCTCGGCCCGCGGATCAACGCCGGCGGGCGCGTCGGCCGCGCCGATCTCGGCGTCCGCCTGCTGACGACGCAGGACCCTGACGAGGCGCGCGGGATCGCCGAGGAGCTCGACCGTCTCAACGAGGAACGCCGCGCGATCGAGACCGCCGTGCAGGAAGCCGCCGACCTGCTCGCCAGTCGCGACCGCAGCGTCTCGGTCGTCGCCGGACAGGGCTGGCATCCCGGCGTCATCGGCATCGTCGCGGGTCGCCTGAAGGAAAAGCTCGGCCGGCCCGCGATCGTCATCGCGATCGACGAATACGGCATCGGCAAGGGATCGGGCCGGTCGATCCCGGGCGTCGATCTCGGCGCGGCGGTGATGGCGGCGCGCGAGCAGGGCCTCCTCGTGTCGGGGGGTGGCCACGCGATGGCGGCCGGGCTGACGATCGCCGAAGCGGCTATCCCGGCTTTCGCCGATTTCCTCGAGGACCGGCTCGCCGCGGCGGTCGCGCAGTCGAATGACGGCCGCGCGCTGCTGCTCGATGCGGTCCTTGCCGCGGGCGGGGTCAATCCGGCGCTGGTCGAATCGATGGACGCAGGCGGACCCTATGGCATGGGTTGGCCCGCACCTCGCGTCGCGATGGGGCCGGTCCGCGTGATCAAGGCGGATGTGGTAGGCAATGGCCATGTCCGCACGATCGTCGCGGGCGACGACGGCCGCAGCGTCAAGGCGATGGCGTTCCGCGCCGCCGAGACGCCGCTCGGCCAGGCGCTGCTCGGCGCGGCCCCGCACCGCAAGCTCTGGCTCGCCGGTCGCGCCAAGATCGACGACTGGGCATCGCGCCCCGCAGCAGAATTGCACGTCGAAGATGCCGCTTGGGCCGATTGAAGGGTTGACGGGCCAGCCACTTGGCCTTAGGCGCCTCCAACCACGCAGGCCCCTTCGTCTAGCGGTTAGGACGCGGCCCTTTCACGGCTGAAGCACGGGTTCGATTCCCGTAGGGGTCACCATCTCATCGCCAAGCGGCAGAGATTGGCGATATACCAATAGAATCAACGCCTCGCGAGGCGCCGATTGCTGCAGATGGGCGTCGCATCTTGCGTTCGTCAAGCGTGGCAGATCGCGTTTCTCACGGTTTCGAATGATTGTTGCGGGGGGTGTCCGAGGGGGCAATCACCAATCCGCCGTCGGAAAATCGCCTGACAAATGGTCACTAAGCGCACCAAGGCCGTATTGCATTGAGACGGCTGTTCCGCGACTGCGGCGCATGCCTCACGCCAGCAACATCGTCTATTGCGACGGTCCAGACAGCCCCCACGCCTTCGACATCGTTCCGATCCAGCCCCGTAAGGGGAGCTTGGATGCAATGTGCGCATTCTGCAAAGGCCGGGGCCAGTGGAATACCGAGATTGATCTCGTAAGCTTCCGCTGCAAGCGCACTGCCTGCGATCGGTGCCATGGCGCTGGATGGGTAGAAACCGGCTCGGACCCGGTCGGCCTGCCCGACATCGAGATTTCACCGGAAGGCTACCCCCAGTGGACCCTGCGCTTCGAACCTGCCGACGAAGTCACGCCGATTGACCCGGAAAAACCAGGCCTATCGCAGACCTAGGAAGTTTTTGGTTTGGTCAGGCGCACCGAGCTTGGCCGCGACCCACGCAACGTCCTTGTCGCTTCGCTCCTCCGGCAGGTCCTCGCCAGGCGAGAGCGCGCCATCGGGGCGGCCTTGCGGGGTGCCGGCAATCGGCTCGTCGATGGCGCGCTCGTTGGCACTGTCCGTGATCTTCTCTCTGTTCGGCATGTCATTCTCGGCGGCGGCGGCTCCTGGTCGGCGAACAGCCCCTGCTCAGGTCATCCGCCGGGCGTGGCGGAACCGCGCATACCGATTGAGGAGATCGTTGATCAGCTGTTCGTCGCTCAGGCCGGTCACATCGTGCGCCGGCTCTCCCTCCGAGGAATGCGCCACCGCCCGGTAGTGGAGACGCTCCTGTTCGTTCGCCTTGCGCGATGCCGCCCAGGCGAAGCTTGCCTGGCGGAAGCCGCGTGCCCGAACCCCGTAGCGGAACTCGCCACGCTCGCCGTGCGGGATGCGAAGCTCGACCTGGTTTTCGTCCTGAACGAGGGTTGGCGAGAGGCCGCTGTCGCGCATCTGTGCCGCTACCGCGTCGAGCGCCGGGCTTGCCGTATCGGTGAGGAACGCCGCAACCTCACGCTTGTCGTGGAAGCGCGTAATGGTCGCCAAGCGCTGCTGCCAGCTCAACGGCGTTTCGGCGATCGGATCGGAACTCGCGGCGGACAGGTCCATCGCTTCCTGACCCTCGGTCTGCAGGGCGCGCAGCAGCCCATAGCAGATGAACACCATCACCACCGCGAATGGCAATGCACTGGCTATCGCGGCGGTCTGAAGGGCCTGGAGTCCGCCGGCGACCAGCAGCACAGCACCGACGCCGCCCGCGGATACCGCCCAGAACACACGCTGCCACACCGGCGGGTTCTCCGCCGCGCCCGACGTGATCATGTCGATGACCAATGCCCCGGAATCCGCCGACGTGACGAAGAAGGTAATGATCAAGAGTGTCGCAATACCTGAGACAATCGTTGCGAAGGGCAGTTGCTCCAGTGTCTCGAACAACGCCACCGGCAGATTGTTGGCGACGGTGTCGGCGATGGCGGCCGTACCAGCCATGTCCAGCGCGATCGCGGTGTTGCCGAACACCGTCATCCACAGGAAGGTGAAAAGGGTTGGCACCAGCAGCACGCCGCCGATGAATTCACGGATCGTGCGCCCACGCGAGATGCGGGCGATGAACATGCCGACGAAGGGCGACCAGGCGATCCACCAACCCCAGTAGAACAACGTCCAATTGCCCAGCCACGGGTTGGGTTCATAGGCGTAGAGGCGGAAGGTGCGGGGCACGACTTCGCCGAGATAGGTGCCGATGTTCTGCACAAAGGCCTGGAGCAGGAACACCGTCGACCCGGTGACGAGGACGAAGGCGAGCAGCAGTCCGGCCAGGATGATATTGAGTTCGGACAGGCGCTTCACGCCCTTGTCCAGCCCGGCAACGACCGACAGCGTGGCCATGCCGGTGATGGCGGCGATCAGGACGAGCTGAACGGGGATGCTCGTCGGCAGGCCGAACAGGTAATTGAACCCGGCATTCACCTGGAGCACGCCGAGGCCAAGCGACGTCGCAACGCCGAACATCGTACCCAGCACCGCGAAGATGTCGACGGCGTGGCCGATCGGGCCATAGATCCGCTTGCCGATCAGCGGGTAAAGTGCCGAGCGGATGGTGAGCGGTAGTCCACGGCGAAACGCGAAATAGGCAAGCGCCAGCCCGACCACGATGTAGATCGCCCAGGCGTGCAAGCCCCAGTGGAAGAAGGTGAGGACCATCGCTTCGCGCGCGGCCGCGATCGTCTTCCCCTCACCCACGGGTGGCGATGCGTAATGCTGGATCGGCTCGGCCACGCCGAAGAAGATCAGGCCGATCCCCATCCCCGCACTGAACAGCATCGCGAACCAGGACAGGTAGCTGTAATCCGGTTCGCTGTCGTCGGGCCCGAGCTTCACATCGCCATAACGACTGAACATCAGGAAGATGGCGAAGATCAGGAACCCCGCGACGGCGGCGATGTAGAACCAGCCGAAATCTGCGACGATCAGCGCCTGCACGGTCGTGAACACCCGGTTCGCGGTCTTCGGGGCGAGCGCGCCGAAGAGGGCGAAGGCCAGGATCAGGCCAGCCGAGACGAAGAATACCGGCGGATTGATCTCCGCCTTGCGTCCCGCGGCTGGCTGTCGCGAATCACTCGGTACCGGCTCGGTCAATGTACCCCCTATTCATGGTTAATGTCCTGTCCAGTGAATGGAACGACGCTGGGCCTTGTCAGTTGCGAACGAGTGTTACGATACGGGAACGATTGACCTAGCCTCTCGCTTGCGGCCTCGCCCTGTCGGTGGTGCTGTCGTCGGCGGCAGCGCAGGACGCCAGGTTAAGCAAAGCGAGGAGCGTCCGACCGAGACGATGCTGCCGGCCGAGAAGAAGGCCAGTGTGCTTGCCGGAACATGAAACAGTATCCAGGGGGCGAAGCCCGGGCTCGGCCAGCCGAACGATGGCGCCCTGCCGGGCTGGTACGAAACCGACCTCTATGCCGGCGCGTCGATTGAGCTCGACAAGCGATGGACGGTGTCGGAAACTTGTTATCGATACGTCTCGCCCTCGGCATGCGTATCGCGCGGGAAGCGAAGCGCGGTCGTCTCGGACGAAAGCCGTATTTCTCCCTGTCTTGGCTCGGCAGGAATCTCGAGCCTGAACGCTGCGCCCTGATCATAGGCCCGCAGGCGCAGCAGAAGTGCCCGTTTACCGCCATTGAGTTCGCGCGCCCTGACCAGCAATTCCCCGTGTCGCGCGTTACCGTTGCTGGACGACACAACAGCCTCCGAGCCTTCGATGATCATGGGGCCGTACATTGCCCTCTGGCCGCAAGCCGACATCCGAGGGGGCGACGACATCGCGATCATCATGCCGGATCCGAACGGCCAATCCGCCATTTTTCAGCCGGCCGGCGACGATTTCGGTTCGGCCGTCAGGCGATCGAAACGAGGCCTCGCACTATCTTGATGAAGAACGCCATGGACCCGGTAGACGAGGTGCCCCCGCAAAAAAAAGGCGCTGGCCGGACACGTGGTGGTAATTTAGCGCCGGGGGACAACCTCAACGATAATATCGCCCGCTTCCAGACGGGCGGCCTCGGGTTCCCAGAAGCAGAAGTCCTGATGCCCACGATATATGCGGTGGCCGAGTCCGGTGGTGATGGCGGCAAGCGGTTTGCCGACCTCGTCGGCAGCGACTTCGCGTTCCCGCAGGACTACACGCCCGCCCGACGCGGCAAGATCGGCCATGTATTCGGCGGTGTGAGCGCCGTGCGTGGACCCGGCGAGCAGAAGGCCGGCGAAGCTGGCCGGATTGATGACGACGTTTGCGCCGGCTTGATGCGCAATCGCTTCATTGTCCTCCGACCGGATCACCACGCTGATCGGTAGATCGGGCGCGATCCGCCGCGCTGTCAGCACGATAAGGATCGAGGTATCGTCGCGGCCGGCGGAGACGATGAGCGCGCGAGCCTTGGAGAGACGGGCTGCCTCCAGCGCGGCGTTGCGCGTGGCGTTTCCCTCCATCACCGTCGTGCCGCAACTCTCCGCCGTGCGTAACGCCGCGGCGCGCTCGTCAACGACCACGATCATGCCCGGATCGGCGCCGCGACGGATGAGTTCGCTGACGGCCTCAGACCCGCTCGTGCCGAACCCGGCGACCACGACATGGTCTTCGAGGTGTCGCTGGATCACCGACATACGCCATTTCTCCCACACGCCCTTGAGCAGAAAATCATATGCGGTACCTAAAAAGATGAGCCATACGAAGAGCCGGATCGGCGTCACGACGAAGGTATCGAACATCCGCGCCTGCTGGGTTACAGGCACGATGTCGCCGTAGCCGACCGTCGTCACGGTAATCATCGTGAAATACAGGATGTCGGCGAAGGTCACGGGCTCGCCCGAATTTTGCCGCAGGCCGCCGCGATCGAACCAGTGCACCGCGAGCGCGATGCCGATCAGCGCCAACGCGACCAGCGCCCGCCAGGACAGGGCCAGCCACGCCGGCGTTCGGCTCTGGCGGCGCAGGCGATAGTGCACCGTGTCTGCATCGTCAGTGTGCATGCCGTCTCTTGCCTCTCCGCTGTGCCGCTGTGAAGTCTTTCGGTGATCCGCTTCATTGGTTGGCATTTGGGGAGGTTACAGACTCTCGACAGCGCCTGTCTGCAATCGCCTACGGTGGATCGACATGAGGATCCTGAGCAGGATCAGGGCCGTACGCTGCGGAGCCCTGCCCGCCTCATCGAACGGACACCCGGCGAACCCTGCTGCATCCCATCATCAACCGAACACCCTGATCACGGCGGCGGTTGCCTAGGTCGAGGGCGTTTGCTCGCCTGATGTAGAATGTAATCGTAAATCGCGCTGAGGCACCGGAATGGTGACGCCGTGTTCCTTGAACAGGTCCCAGATGCGAAAGAACACGTCGCTTGTGACGTTGCCAACCCCCGCCTCGGGGCTGTCGATCCAGATCCGCAGGTCGAATTCCACCCCATTGTCGCCGAATTCCTTGATCCAGCAGACGGGGGCGGGTTCGGTCAGCACACGTGGCGAGACGGAAGCTGCCTCGACGGCAAGCCTTTGCGCCAGTCGCAGATCGCAATCGAACGACACCCGAAACCCGACATGAACCCTGACGTCCCGGCTCGAGAAAGACCAGTTTTCCACTTCGTCGGTCATCAGCCGTTCGTTCGGGATCAGATGCTCCTTGCCATCGCGGGTCAGGACCGAGACAGCGCGAACGCCGATCTTGTTGACCCAGCCGAAGGTATCGCCGACCGCGATGACGTCGCCGGGCTTGATCGATCGGTCGAGCAGCAGGATGAGGCCGGCGATCAGATTGCCGAGCGTCTTCTGCAACCCGAAACCGATCGCGAGCCCGAACGCGCCGGAGAACACGGCCAGCGCCGTGAGATCAATGCCGAGAAGATCGATACCGACGAAGATCGCGACGGTGACGACCGCAATCTGCGCGAGTTTCTGGAACAGCACGCGTTGCGCCGCGTCGAGCAGTCGAGCCTGCCCGATCCAGCGCAGGATCAGCCCGAGCAGCGCGCGAGCGGCGAGGAACAGAAGCAGCGACAAGCCGACCGCGTTGACGATATCGAGCAGCGAAATACGCCGGGTGCCGACCCCCATGCTGGCGCGGTCCAGTCCCGCGATCAACGGAGCGAGGCCGCCCAGTCGACTTGCCAGCACGATGAGAAACAGGGTGGCGGCAATCAGCGACGCCGGTCGGCTTTGCAGGCCAAGCGCACGGCCGAACTGATAGGCCAGCGCCGCGACCGCGATGCCAAGACCCGCAGCAAGAAGAAGATCGGCGCCGGGGTTGAGCCCCCGAACGCCCAGAAACGCCGTCAGGACCAGCGCCGTCACGCCGGCGCGGGTAATCGCCATCAGGCGCGGCGCGACCACGTCGGCGTGGCGCGGCGCCAAGGCCGGCAGGAGGTATCTACAGGCAAGGCGCGCTGCAATGATACCCAGCAGAAGGGCCGTGCTCAGGATTGCGACAGCCGCGATCAGGTCATGAAACGGCAGCGCCGTCCATTGATCCAGATAGGTCTGCCACCAGGCATCATGTTCCAACCGGTTCTCCAATGCCATCTCGTCGGCGTCGGTCACCCGACAATCACGGCGTCATTCCCATCTGGTCGCCAGATCCCTGTTAAACGGACTTGGCACCCCGGTCAGCCCTTGTACGTCATGCGCGTTACCGCCGTGCCGTTTGCGCCATTCCGGGCAAGGGATCGCTGGTGAAGCAACGCGAAGCACGGGCGAGTTGCTCGGCACCATCTCTGTGCCCCCTGCCCTGTCATGCGATGCCAAAGCCGTTCGTCAGATACCAATGTCTTGAGTTGGTCGTCGTGCAACGGCTCTGCCCCAATCACGTACGTCAAATCGGTGAGCTTGGCTTACCGTTCGCGCCGGTCCTCGTGATACTCCTGAAGGACCTCCTTTACGTCCTTGCGGTCTTCGTTCGACACTGCGTCAGGCGCCTTGTTGGCGCCTGACCGGCCGGTCAGGCAAAGACGCGAATGTATCGGAAGATGGTCTGAACCCACATCTTCCAGCACCTCCAGGCTATGTACCTTGAACTCGGGTGTGACGAACATGTGGTCGAGCGGCCAACCGAGCAGCGGCGTGCGCGCGGGGAAGGTTGCGAACGTGCCCCGGCCGATCCGAGCGTCGAGATAGCCTCCGACCCGTTTGAACAGCTGCGAGGTGTGCGACCATGCGACATCGTTGAAGTCGCCGATGGCCAATACCGGTAGCTTCGTACGGGCGGCGCGACTCGCCGCGATCGCGATCTCGGCGTCCCGTGCCTCGGTATCCTGTCCGGGAACGGGCGGGCGCGGGTGAAGCGCTATCACGCGAAATCGATCACCGGCCGTCAGCTCCGCATGGACCGACGGCGTATCCTTCTGTGCGATCGTTTCGATCCGCCCATCGCGCATCGGCAGCCGCGTGGCGAAGATCATGCCGTAGGTGTTGCCGATCGGTTGTTCGAGCCGGTGTGGATAGCGCGCAAGCTGCTTGGCCAATGCATCGGCCCAGCGCTGGTCGGTCTCCATCAATAGCAGGATATCAGGCCGAACCCGATCGATCAGCCGCGCCGTTCGCCCATAGTCTCGATTGGACTCCAACACATTCAGCGAAAGGACGCCGAAACACCGGCTCTGCGCGGTTGCGGCATCATCCGCAAAGGCCAGCTCCGTCTTCGCAAGCGGTGTATACGGATAGATGCGATAGAGTTGCCACCCGGCTGCGACGGCGCACCCCAACGCGATCCATCGTCCTGCCTGTCGATCCAGCCACAGCGCCAGGCCTCCGCCCAACAGCAGGAGGCCGAGTATCTGAACCCGGGGAAAGTCCCAGATCCTGATCCACCATTCATTGGACTCGATGATGCTGAGCCCGGTTACGAGCATCAATACGCCTGTGAGGGCACGGATCGGAAATGTAGCTAGCCGCATTGCTGATGCCTAAGAGCGGCCTTGCCTTGGACCAAGCCCTATAACCTTCAGGCCGAGATATCACCGGCGCCGCTGCCGAAGCCGGAGCCGTATCGAGGCCATGTTCGGTCGTTTTAGAGACGGGCGCGGCGTCGTCAGTCGCGACGATCGATGCCCGAAGGCCTTCCTCTCCGCAATCGACCTCGCCACCACGGGCCTGGTGTAACACTGATTAACGAGTCGTCACCCTAGTAACGGGAGTTCCACCGATTCGTCGGCCAAAACGCTCTGTTCAACGAATATTGGATCCCGACTCGGTTTTAGTAGATTGCCATATTAACCACGACCGGGCAGGACGGTCTTGCCGCGGGGCGGCAGCATAATCCATTTAACTCAAAGGAAATTTTATGCGTTATTGGCAGAACGGCAAGCCTTTCAAGGGTTAAGTCGAGCATAAAGGACGACTCGCTATCTGATAGTGGGTCGTCCTTTGTTTTTGCATGCTACGGCATTGATAAAATTGTTACAGTTTTTTTACGTTATGATGAATCGACTGGAAAAGATCCATTCTTGCGACAAGCGACAGCTTCTGAGTTCTTATCCCGGATAACTTTTGGATCGGAATAGCCTGTCTGACGGTTTTCAGCCGCCTTAGGGTTGCTGTGATGATACCGAAGATGTTGGCGCCAGGCATGAGACATGCTCTGCCGACCATGATCTAAATCATCTTTACCTCCTGCTGCCCACATTGCGCGGTAACCAGTAATTTAGCGCCTAATGACGGCGCCGATGGCTCTTCAGGGCCCTTTCACCCAGCGCTAATTCGCGGATCTTATCAGGTGGCTGACGCTGCTCGACAGAGTGAACGCCGTACTTGAACTCAGCTTGATACACACCGAGAATAAGTACTCGCTGCTTTCCAGCGCGTAGGCAGGATCGCACGCAAAGGCGGCGAGGCACTCTTGGTCCGCATCGGCGCGACCTTACCGAACCGCAAAGCGGTCAGTTCACCAGACTTCGGGCGATACAAGTTCATCATTTTACGTATTACGATCGCGCCGCGGGTCGGTGCGGCGGCGTGAACGACGGCCTGATCGCACCGAGGCGTCCGCTGGCAAACGGTGCAACCCGCGATACATCTGCCGGTCCTATCCAAGCCGGCGACGCTTGCCTGACATAGAGTCGACACGGTATCGCGGCCGCGCCCGCATACGTCCGCGACGCTGCTGCCCTCAGACGAAACTTCACCCAGCGGCATGTCAGATCCGCAGAGTCCCCTCTGTCGCGGACGTCAGCGGCACGTCCTTGCCCGTTGTAGCGGAGGCTGACGCACTCCGCGCCAACGGGCGCCGATCGAAAGAGCCTTCAATCGGAATTACTGAGAAGCCTTCGCCTTGGGATCGAGGGGTTTAGCATACTCGATCTTCGCCGCGTTCCGCAGCGCCGCCTGATGCTGAACGATGCCTGCCTGGATGCGATCACGTGCGATCCCCTGCTTGGCGAGTTCATTGATAGCAGCGGAGCTCGCTTCGGCTGGACGGACGCTTATAACATGATTGGCGATCGCCGTTGCACCTTCGAGAATAACCAGAGGCTCACCGTTCACCGTCGTCATCAATCGACTGAGTGCGTTACGATCCAGACTTGCGCTGTCGAGCTCCACCGTTGCCCGCTGATAGCTCACGCCCCGGCTATCCAGAACTGCTGTCAATTCCGCCAGTGTCTTTGCCGGCTTCATAGCCGAGATCAGGCTCGGGTTATTTGGTGCTGGAAAACGAATCTGTTCCACCGACAGTGTCCGGCGCTCCCTACTCAGTTCGGGATGCTTCGCCAGATACGTCTCGACGTCGCGCGTCGTGACCGGTTGAGGCACACCTGCTGCGACCGATTGCAGCGCAAGGTTCGCCATCACGATATTTTTGGCACGCTCCACGGCAAGAACAGCGTTCGGCTTCTTGTAAAGACCATCACGCTCGCCGGCCTGGATGACCAGCTTTCGATCGATAAGGGCCTGCAGGGCCTTTGGCTGAAGGTCTTTCGAGTTTTGCGCGTTGGCCCCGCTCAACCCCAGCTCGAAATTGAGTTCGCTTTGCGTGATGGCTTCGCCATTGACCGTAGCAACCGTCTGACCGCTCGGTCCGGCCTTATTACAGGCCGCTGCCGCCAGCGTGAGTGCGAGTGCTGCGGCAGACAGGGTTTGCCGCTTGGTGATGAGGAACCTGGAGGATGCTGACATAAGCAATTACCTTAGACATAATGCAGAAGGAAACGAGATGGGAACCGTATAGAACTGGTTAAGCGTCGTGATTTTTGCAGGGCTTGCGCGTTTTATACCTGCGGCGATCGATGGATGAAAAGCCGGTTGATACGGTGTGGTGCTATTTGCTGTGCGCGCTGAGCAAGTGACGTGACAATGAGGGCGCTGCCGCTCCCACCATATTATGGTCGCGGCGAGACTTGACGATATATTCGGTGCCTTGCGACCCTCATCGCCTATGCGTTGATCGGGCCAGCGAGAAGTGCGCGGCCAGAGGGGCCGCAGGACTCGAACAATGTTTTCGCAAAGCCCATCATGGTTGCCTCTGCAGCCTTGGCATCGGGATCGATGATCGAAAATCGTATCAACGCCCCATCTGGGACGAGGCCGGCCAGGTTCTGCATTGCGATGGACCGTCGCTGATCGTCCCACGACACCGGAAAACGATTCCCCAGGCGAGTCCAATAAAGAACCTGCTCTGTACGGGTATCGCGCACTGTCGTTAGGAAGCGCCCTGGTGCACTGATGCCATTGCCCAGTGGAATATCCACGTCTCGTATATCGGTGATCGTAAAACCGGATCCCGGGTAGCAGGACTCAGGACGATGCACCATCAACATGCCGCTCTGCCGATACGCATAGGCGATCAAAAGCATGATGGGCGGAGCGCCATCGGCACCGTAACTGCGCATCAACTGCTTCTCATAGACAGCGGCCGCTTTTGCTTCATCCTCGGGGGGTAGAACAAAGCTGACATCCGGCACCATCGCCCAGGGTGCTGCTTGCTTTGGAATGGCGTCGTTCAGGTTTCCGGAAGGAATGGCAACGACGAGCTCGGTAGGGCGTCGAGCATAGGTGGCGCCTGCGGTGATGCCGAAGGCGAGACCCAGGGCAGCTTCTCGTCGGGTAAATCGAGCGATTGTCATGTCGTTACTTTCGGGCCCAACGTGAAACAATAGGATGCAGCACCGCATCCAGTCCCAGCAGCATAAGCAATGCCAGGATAAACATGCCCATGCCGACCAGCTCATGCGCCAGGCCCTGCGCGGCCTCTTCCGAGATGTAATAGGTCATTAAGACCAAGATGATGATACGCAGAAAGTTTGCCGCTATAGCCAATGGTATCATCAGCGATATTAGCAAGAGCGCGTAGCGCGGCGCATTGCCATGCCGAAGATAGACGTAGAAAACACCCAACGCACAAATGCCGATCAGGGAGTTTATCCCGGAGCACGCCGTCGCGACCAGCAACTGATATCCGCCAATCTGAATAACCGTTCCGGTACTCCCGATGGGGAGACCGAATGCAGCCAGCAAGTTTACGGAAGCATCGGAGATCAAGTCCTTGATGGGACGCGTAGCAACGAAAACCCAGTTCTCCGGCGGCGTGATGATGAACAGCAGGTACACCAAAGGGAACCACAGCCTCTTGAGCGCCTCCTTACCGAGATAAGTCCATAATAATACTACGATCACGGTGTAGAGGGACAGGGCCTCGATCGCCAAGATGCTGGTAATTCGCCCTACGGAATAGAGGAGCAGCGCGGGGACCAGCAGCAAGCCGACAGGAAGGAAGGATTGGCGCTTGGCGACCTCCCACGGCCGCGCACGCCAGATCAGCCACAGCGCGGAAATGAAGATAATGGGCCCATGTGCGCCCTGTTCAGTGGACCAGCTAACGGTCGCCAGCCGGCTCAGCGTCGGCAGGATGAGGCACGCCAATCCTATCAGAAGCGGCCACCACCGCGCTGTCCAGCGCGCCAGGTCGCTACCGACGTCAGTCCACGACCCGCTTGGCTGCGGCCGCGCCTCTACCCGTATCACGCATTTCTCCCGACGACTTATGAGCGGTAAAGCTAGCGTCTTTTACCCAATATTCAAAGCCATCGCCACGATCGTCGAGAATGCCATCGCCCGCACCGTTGATAGGCCACCCGTATCGCCCCGGGACAAGGCGAGGCCATACCACCCCTATCAAGCAGCGCGCGCCCATGCGCCGAAATCGCGCTTTCCGGCTGCCTAGGGGCCGGCCCCCAGAAGAGCATAAGGCCTAGCGGCGCGTGAAGCGGAACGTGCCTTCCGGCCCCGTCTGCGACGAAGGAAGGCCGATTGTCCCAAACTTGGACATTATTGAGATCATGGGGAAATCTCAGCGTTATATCGGTTTGCGAATCGCCATGCCCCCCGGTAACAGCTTGTTAAGTATCAAATAGAGGGAACCATCATGAAGCGTCTACTACTCTCGACCATGGCATTCGCATCGGCTTTCGCGATGGCCCCTGCAGCTCACGCAGCGGATTTCGTTCCGGGCAACCCCGAGTTCACCGTAAGCGGTGACATCACGGACGGTACTGTTTCGGCAGACTTCGGTCGTTCGGGCATTGCGTCGGGCATGTTCACGGATACCTTCAACTTCATCATCGATCAGACTGGTCTGGCCAGCGGCACGCTGAGCACGAACACCACGCGGCTGACGAGCTCGACCGATCTCGACATCCTGTCGGTGTTCATCAATGGCTTCGCAGCCACGAAGACCATCGTCGGCAACGCCGAGTTCTTCGAGATCAACAACGTCGCGATCACATCGGGTGCGACGAACAAGATTGTCGTGAACGGCATGTCGCGTGGCAACGGCTCCTATGCCGGCACCGCAACCTTTGAGCCTTCGGCAGTTCCCGAGGCTGGTACCTGGGCAATCATGCTGTTCGGTATCGGCGGCATCGGCGCATCGATGCGCGTTCGTCGTCGCCAGGCGAAGATCGCATTCGCCTAAGCGCATTTCACAGCTGGTCTCAGTGTCCATCTGTGTGAAGGCAGCCGTCAACCTTTCGAGGTTGGCGGCTGTTTTTGTTTAGTCTACGGCGCGGACGGGTCGACGAAAGGATCCATGCGGCGCGACCAGCGCCGTTGATCGATACTTGGGCAGGCGGGATGGTCCATGCTGCGCCCAAAGGCACAAACCCCGAGATCGCGAACGCGCCTGAATGGATGCCGCCAGTTACTAAGCACAAGGCCTGGTATCGGCACCGATCGGTCGACAACCGCTCCCAGCCAGGTAGGCGGCTGCGAGTGGCAATGAGCACCCTTGTGCGCCGTTCTGCGATCTTTAGATCCTCAAGTACAGGCGGAGAGCTGTAACATGAGTTTACGGTTGGAGCATGTTACCAAACTTGCACACAGCAAAGAAGGCCTGAGAGCTGCCTACGCCGCGGGTGTTGATCATCAGCAGAATGGCTGGCTGAGATATCCCCCATGCAAATGGGATCATCCCGCAATTCTGGCTTTTGACGAAAGCGGAACGTGCGTTGGCGGTATCAATTGGGGCGAGGACCATGATGATCGAACGCTCACAATTACGTTCGCGTGGGGTTCGCCTACCGCTCCCGCAGCCTTTGCTGCCGTGCTATCGCGATTTCGGAAAACTCATCTGAACGGTTGGTTCACCGAAATCCACTTCACGATATCGACGCATAACGAAGCCATGCAAAAGGCTGTAAAAGTACTTGGGCTTGTTCCCCGGGCATTCACCTTTGAGATGCCGGTAAAGGCTATGGCCAGGTCTTGATGGCAAAAAAAATGCCCGGCTTGGTAAGCCGGGCATTTTCGAGTTCAGCCGTTATCGGGCTTCACGGTATTCCAATATCGCAAATTGGCTCATGATTTTATTCATGACAATATTTGCCAGTCATCACTCCTGTACGCCTTACTATTTCTCTAGTAACACATTGCATTATGCCGTGCAGGATGCGTTAATTAAAGAATATAAAAGCACAGGCTGTTGACTGTTTAGCCCCTGATGGGCTTGCCGATTGGCCAGTAGCGCATGTGAATCCCCCTCATTGAAAAAGTGTCTGTCTTTCGACAAGGAGACATATGCAGCAAATTCATTTCGTAATTGCGACTGCAAGCGGTTTAAAGTGCATTAACCGCAAATTGTGAATTTCAATTTGCTGCGCGTATGATGATGCACTGATGCTCTCGGAGCCTTCACCCGTGAACAGGGCACCCGAGCCTCGCCGCCAAAATGGGAGGCTGCAACCGCTTGCGCGCGGAAGTCACCAGGCCATGGTGATCGACAGGGTCGCCAAGGGCACGACATCGGCGGTCGTGCCACCGGGAGCGTCGAGCCGGGCCAGCTGATGGTCACGGACCACGGCAAGGATTTCGCCCTGCAACGATGCCGCCGCACCAGCGATCTTGACGGGCTGCGCGACCGCCACCCCGGCGCTGCCATATACCCTGTCGCCGCTGTCCGCTGCATAGAAGCCCCGCCAGCCGACGCCGGCCGAGACCGGCATCGTGAGCGTCGGACCGTCTTTTGCGCGTGTCAGCGCAAAGGCGGGGGCGATGCCGGCGATCGTGTAGAAGCCCCCCTCGCCTTTGGTCCGCTTCGTCGCGGCGAAACGCGGCGCGAGAAATCCCACTGCGTTATCGCCGGTGTAGAGGATCGTCAGGCTGGCCTCGTGAGTCGTGTTCGCCACCCCGTTGGGGCTGGCCTTAATGGCATAGGCCGCCGCGGCGGAGAGCCCATCGACAGGCCGCCATGCAAGAGCGACGATCGTGTTGCTTTCATACCAACTGCGCGGGCGCGACCGCTCATCGGCGCGCGGTGCGTGAAAGCCGTTCGAACTTTGCCCAACCAGAAACAAGGTCCCCTGCCCGTCCGCGCGGCGCGTCAGCACGGCGGCACCACCGACCGAGAGATGGACCGGGACCCTGGCGAGGCCGGCATCATCGTCGTCATAGGCGCCGCGCGCATAATCGCCGTTGCGGACGTCGACCGTGACGATCGGATGGACCGTCCCGTCGCCGACATCGACCTCCGACAGCGTCGCGTCTTCGGTATCGATGAACGGCACGGTCTGCGCCGACACCCGGGACGCGTCGAAACACCCACACATCGCCGCCAGAACGATCAGCGCCTTGGCGGTCACGCGGTGCGTCGCACCAGCCAGACGGTATCCCCGGCATCGTCGACGACGAAGATGGCGCCATCATCGCGCGTCTGCACGCTCACCGGTCGACCATAGACTTCGCCCGTCTTCTCGTTCGCAACGAACCCCGTCAGGAACGGCTGCGGCGCGGCGGTCGGCCTGCCATTGGCAAAGGGGACCGCGAGGACGTCATAGCCGATGAACGCGGACCGGTTCCACGATCCGTGCCGCGCAACATAGGCGACCTGTTGCGCGGCGGACGTTCCCTTGGCGAACGCCACGCCCAGCGCCGCGGCATGGGGCCCGACGGCAACATCGGGAAGCAACGTCGTCGCCAGCAACTCGCGCTTGGTATTGGCGTGACGCGGATCCTGCTTGCCGTAATAGCTGTAAGGCCATCCATAGAACCCGCCGTCGCGAACGCCGACGAGATAGTCGGGCGCGATATCGTCGCCGAGCTGGTCGCGTTCGTTGACCGCAGCCCATAAAGTGTTCGTACCAGGCGCCCAGGCCATGCCGACCGGGTTTCGGAGCCCCGACGCGTAGAGACGCTCGCGCCCGGTACGCAGATCGATCGCGAGGATGGCCGCTCGTCGCTTCTCCTCGTCCATGCCATGCTCGCCGACATTCGAGGCGGAACCGACCGATACGTACAGCGTCCGTGCATCGGCGCTCAGCAACAGGTTGCGCGTCCAGTGGTTGTTGTAGCCCCCCGCGGGCAGCGACACGAGCGGCTGCGGGGTTGCGGTCACGCGCGTCTGGCCGGGCGAGAACGGAACGCTGACGACGCCGTCGGTATTGGCGACGTACAGCCGCCCGTTTGCATATTGCATCCCAAACGGCTGGTTGAGCCCCTCGATCAGCACGAAACGCTGTTCCGCGACCCCGTCGCGGTCCGCATCGCGCAACAGGGTGATACGGTTGGCGCTGAAGCCCGTCGTCTTCGACAGCGCCTGACCGCGTTGAACGTCGGGTTCGGCATCCAGTTTGGGCTTCGTGCGCGCCTCCGCGACCAGCATGTCGCCGTTGGGCAGCAGCAGCGCCTGACGCGGATAGTCCAGACCGCCCGCAAACTTGATGACCTCATACCCTCGCGGCGCCACGGGTTTGCGCCCGTCGGGCCAGCCGATCGTCTTGGGATGGTTGACCACGGACGCAGTCGCATAGGGCTCGGCCTGCGTCTTCAAACCCAGCACCGGCGGTGGGGTCTGGGCCATCGCGCCAGCTGCCAAACCCAATGCGCTGACGGCGGCAAGGATCGTCCTCATAATGTCTCCCGGAACATGACAAGAGTGTAACCCTCTCACAATCAACGATATCCATGAGGCTACCAGCGCCGCGGATTAATTTGGCGATGTCGCGACCGCTTTCCTCGGCAACGCCCCCCGGTCACCACCGCGAAGCCACCGAACCGCCGCCGGAGCGAGCTGCCGCCGACATGACAAAATTTTCATCTCGGCCGTGGCACCATATAGCGCCCGCGCGTTGTCGCCGTTCGTCAGAGAATGGGATATCATGCCGAAAACATTGACTATTATCGGCATGGGCGCCTGCGGCGTTGCCGCCTTCGCCGAAGCCGTCACGCGATTATGCTATGATCCGGGCGACGGATGGATCCTCCATCTGGTCGAGCGGGACG
The DNA here is from genome assembly GCF_000732685.2 of Sphingomonas sp. STIS6.2. Lineage (NCBI taxonomy): Bacteria > Pseudomonadati > Pseudomonadota > Alphaproteobacteria > Sphingomonadales > Sphingomonadaceae > Sphingomonas > Sphingomonas sp. STIS6.2. The sequence continues at coordinate 205,512 of NZ_JPDP02000041.1, read as the reverse complement.
ACGAGCTTGCGCGCGGTCTGGCCTTCGGCACGGAACAGCCGGGGCATCGCCTGAACACCGAATCCCGTCTCATGGGGCTCTATGACCGCGAGCCGGGTCACTTCCGGACCTGGCTCGAGGCACGGCGCGCGGCAGCCGGGACGCCGCTCGATCCCGATGGCGTCGAATATCCCGAGCGCCGTGAATATCGCCTCTATATGCAGGAGGTCCTCAACCAGGCGCTCGACCAGGCGCGGCGCGCCGGGATCGACGTTCGTATCCACCATCAGGAAGCCGTCAGCATCGAGGGCGACCATGATGCGGCGACCGTCGCGTTCTCGGACGGATCGACGATCGCGACGGACGTCGTGCTACTGACGATCGGCACGCCCGATCCCGACCGGTTCGGCACCCTGAACGTCAAGCCCGGCTATTTCGACTCGCCCTACCCGGCCGATCGCATGATCAGGGGGATCGACAGCGATCAGTCCGTCGTCATCCTGGGCAGCGGTCTCAGCGCGATCGACGCGGTGATGACGCTGCTCGACGAAGGGCACCGCGGACATATACATCTGATTTCGAAGGAAGGCCTGCTGCCGCGGGTCGAAATTCCCGCACCCGAGACGAGATATGACCGCCAGCATCTCACGCTTGAAAACGTCCACCGGCATATCCGCGAACGCGGCGCCGCCTTCTCGGTCGTGGACCTGTTCCGCCTCTTCCGCATGGAGGCCGAGACCGCCGCAGGACGCGCGATCGACTGGCAGGCCGAGGATCGCGCCGACGGTGACGCCCAAGCCGCCCTGCTCCACGACATCGCCGCGGCTGACGCCGGCGACGAGCCGTTCCAGCGCATCTTGACCGCCGCCCGCCATGATTCCACCGCGATCTGGAACCTGTTGCGACCCGCCGACCAGAAACGGTTCGGACAATGGCTGGCGCCGCATTTCGCCGCGGCGCGGTTCGTCACGCCGATGGTGAACGCACGACGCCTCGCCGATGCGATGACGCGCGGGCAGCTCAGCGTCCGCGGGCGGGTCGATGAAACCGTCGCCAGCCCGACCGGCACCGGCTTCGTCGTCCGGTTCACGGCGGGCGAGACGCTCGAGACGCCGGTCGTCGTCAACGCCACCGGCCAGGCGACAACCCTCGCCGAGATGAAGGAAACGCTCGTCAAGGATCTGCTCGCCAAGGACTGGCTGCAACCACACCCGGTCGGTGGTGCCATCGCACACCGCGCGACCTGCCGGATCATCTCCGCCAGCCGAGACGCACCACGCATCTACGCGCTCGGCCAGTTGCTCAACGGCGAGTTGCGCGACACCAATGCGGTCTGGTTCAACGTCGAGTGCGCAGGCCGCGCCATCGACGATATCCTGCGCCAGCAATGAGCGCGCTCGGCAACATCGCGGCGGCACTGCTGCCGCTTTATGGCGTGATCCTGCTCGCCTGGGGCGTCGGGGCGCGTGTGCCCTGGGCGGCGAAGCTGTTCTCGACCATCCTCGTCTTCGGCCTTATCCCGTTGCTGGTCATCGACAAGGTGCTCGGCGCGGAAACGCAGCAGTTGCTGGTGATCCCCCCGCTGATGTTCGCGGTCGCGGCGCTGATGAGCATCCCTGCCTACCGGTTGGCCAAGCGGCTTGGCGACGATTTCGATCCCAAATTGCTGTCGGCCTCGTTCTCGTTCTTCAACGTCGCGTTCTTTGGCGTGCCGGTCAGCCAGGCGCTGTTCGGCGAGGTCGGCGTCTCGACGGTGATCTGCGCCTATATCGGCAGCGCGCTGTACGGCGACACGATCGGCTATTTCCTGATTGCGCGGACCAAGGAGGGTACGCGCAAGGCCGCGACCAAGGCGCTGCGCGTGCCCGTCGTCTATGTGATCGTCGGCGCGATCATTGCAAAGTCGGCGGGTGTCACGATGCCCGAGGCGGCGTCGCCGATCCTGTCGGTCGCCGGTACGCTGGTGTCGGTTCTCGGCATGGCGGTCATCGGCCTCAACCTCGCCGAGACCGGCCGCGACGACTGGCGGCCCCGCCTGATGACGCGGATCCTTGGCGTCAGGCAGGCCAGCGGACTCGTGCTGATCGCCACCGCACTTGCGCTCGAAGCCGCGTTCATCGGCATCCTCGCGCCCCGCGACCGCGTCATTGTCGGGCTGATCGCACTGTTTCCGATCGCGAGCAACGTCACGCTGTTCGCGACCCTCCTCGACACGAACCGCAAGGCCGCGGCCGTCCTTGTCGCACTCTCGAGCGTCGTCTCGCTGGTGCTTGTCCTGCTGGTCGTCGGCGTGTTTCACTCGGCGATACCTACTTGAGGATTGCGCAAAGCACCGCGGTGCGCGCCCGGAAACAATCTCGGTAGGATCCGGAACAGACACAGTCACTTGGCGCTTTGGATGTCACGCATCCCGGGAGCTGAACCATGACCGATCCAACACGCCGCACCTTCGTGTCGGGCGCCGCCGTCACCGCTGGCGCGCTCGCCGCGACCACCGTTGCCGCTGCGGCTCAGGGCGGGGGCAAGCCCGCCGCCGCGCCGACGCCTGCCGCTGCCGCCTATCCCAAGCCGCCCTATCCCGTCCAGCGCCAGCCCTGGCCGGGTCTTGCGTCGAAGATGACGCCGCGGCCCGATCACGGCGAGACGAGCTACAAAGGGTCGGGAAAGCTGACCGGCAAGCGAGCGCTAATCACCGGCGGCGATAGCGGGATCGGGCGTGCCGCGGCGATTGCCTATGCGCGCGAGGGCGCGGACGTCGCGATCAACTACCTGCCGGCCGAAGAACCCGACGCGCGTGAAGTCATCGCGCTGATCCGGGCCGAGGGGCGCAAGGCCGTCGCGATTCCCGGCGACCTGCGTGACGAACGCTTCTGCCGCAAGCTGGTGCAGCAGGCCGCCGAACAGCTTGGCGGGCTCGACATCCTCGTCAACAATGCCGCGCGCCAGCAGACCCGCCCGGGTATCGCCGATATCTCGAGCCAGGATTTCGACGATACGATGAAGACCAACGTCTATGCGCCGTTCTGGCTGACTAAGGCCGCGCTCGAGCGGATGGGTGCAGGCGCGGTGATCGTGAACACCTCGTCGGAACAGGCCGGCAACCCGTCGCCCGACATCGTCGATTATGCACTCACACGCGCGGCAGTGCTGAACTTCACCAAGAGCATGGCAAAGCAAGTCGCGAGCCGCGGCATCCGCGTCAATGCGGTCGCGCCGGGCCCGTTCTGGACTCCGTTGCAGGTCAGCGGCGGCGCGACGCCTGAAAAGCTGCGCAGCTTCGGCGGCGATTCGCCGATGGCGCGTGCAGGCCAGCCGGCCGAAATCGCCGCGCTCTATGTCGCAGCGGCTGATCCGTCGCTCAGCTATTCGACCGGGCAGATCTTCGGGTCGACCGGCGGCAACGGACAGCCCGCCTGACGAGTGTTGTCGCGCTGGGGCTCGAAGCATCAGCCTCGAGCCCCCAGCGCGACGCCCCTTACTCGACCAGGGCGACGCCATAGCCCGCGAGGTCGAGCGCGCCGGGCAGCTTCCGCCCCGTGAGGACGTCGCGGGCCGTACCCGACTTCGCGCCGGGCATCGCCACGCTCAGCGCACCGGACGTCGTATTGACGTAGAGCGTCCGTCCTTCGACCGTCCGCGCGACCACCCCGTCGGGAGTTGCCGGCCCCGTCTGGATCTTCAGGCGGGCGTAGAGCGACCGGATCAGCGGATCGATCAACCCCGGTTGCGCCGCGGTCGCAAGATAGATCGCCTGCCCCTTGCCGAATGTGTTGACGGTGATCGCCGGGCTCTTGTCGGGCGTGTTCTCGAACCGCGCCAGGACCTTTGCCGTGCTCGGCTCGAGCACCTCGTAATAGGGGTCCGTGCCGCTGAGTTCGCGGCCCTCGAAGCGGACGCGCAGCGGCTGTTCGGATCGGTAAAAGGCGTTGGTCCGCAGCCCAAACACGTCGGTCATGCCGCCCGGCAGGGGCGTGCCGAACCATTTCCCGGTCGCGTCCACCTTCGCCGAATAGCCCGTCATGACGACCGTGCCGCCGCGCTCGACGTAACCCCGTAGCGCCGCCGCGATCTTCGCATCGATCAGATACGCGCTCGACACAATGACGAGCTTGTAGCTGTCGATCGGGTCGTGGCCGATGTCGATCACCGCCGCATCGATATTGTCGCGGTACAGCGGCGCAAAGGCGGCCTTGACCGCGGTGGTGTAGTCCGTCTTGAAATATTCGGGCGTGGTATTGGGCCCGGGCGGCGGGCTGGTCAGCCACATCGTGTCGAACGAATAATGCACCGCAACCTGTGGCGGGTCGTAGCGGGGGAAACCCATCGTCTGGAGCTGGCGGAACTCGCGTGCGATCTGCGCGAATTCGCCCACCTTCCACGACGGCCGGTCGTCATGGTCGACCAGCCCGAACAAGGCCTGCTCCTCTCCGCCGAGATGAGAATTGAAGGTCCAGGCGAGGACCGTCTGTGCATAATGCAGCAGCCCGAAATACGCCCACATCCGCGACCGCCCGGGCGTGCCGTAATAGCCCCCGCCGCCGGCGGTGAACTCGTTGAACCAGACCGGCGTCTGGTGCCCGGCCCGGTTCATCATGACTTCGAACCCCGCACCGAGCGGGTCGCCGGGGTAAAATCCCTGCGCGCCATAGGTCGAGACATCTTCCCAGGAGCGGAGATAATCGAACCCCTTGGTCCCTGCGGTCGGCCAGAAGTTCGACGCGACCGGCAGGTTCGGGGCAAAGCGCTTGCGGATGGATTCGAGGTCCTTCAACGCGCCGATCGTGTCGTCCGACCAGAAGCGGCGCAGGTCGAGATACCGCTCATTGGGCCCCGGACCCCGGCCATAGGGCAGGTCGACCTGATCCCAGTCGCCGATCCGGCGGGACCAGCGCTGCGTCGCCCATGCGGTGTTGAGCGCGTCGACCGTCCCGTATTTCTGCTTCAGCCAGACGACGAACCGATCCCGGTCCGCCGCCGAATAGGACATCTGGCCATTGCCGATCTCATTGTCATAGCCCAGCGCGATCACCGCGGGATGCTTGGCATAACGCTGCATCATCCGCTCGGCGAGCCGACCGGCGAGGCGGCGATAATCGGGATCGCTGATATTGTCCCAGTAGCGCGAGGCGGCGTTGACCCGCACCCCGTCCTGCGTGACGATGTCAACGCCCGGATAGCGCTTGTGCAGCCAGATCGGCGCCGGCTGGCCCGGAATGTCGACGATGACCCGGATGCCCGCCGCCTGCATCTGACGCAGCACATCGTCGAAGCGCTCGAAGGTGAACCGCCCCTCTTCGGGTTCGAAATAGTCCCAGGCCAGATCCCCCATCCGGACCATGTTGAACCCGGCCGCTTTCATCACCGCGATATCGCTGGTGATCTGCGCCGGGCTGCGGTCGACGGGCTGATAACAGGTGCCGACGAACAGCTGCCCCTTGCCGAGCCAGCCGGGATGGCCGGCGGCGCTCTGCGCACCCGCTGGGGCCGCGAGCAGCGCCGGCGCCGCCGTTGCAAGGGTCAACATCAGGGCAATGGATCGCGCGCGGCGGCGTAACATGGAGATGGTCGTCCTTATCGAAGCGGTGCCCCCGGTCGGGGGGCGCCGGTACTGCGCCAAGCTGGCGCATGCGTGGATCGGTGACGCCGGGACCTGACGCTCAGGCAAAGTCGATCCGGAACGCGCTGGCGTGGCGGGTCGGGAGTGTCGCGGGCACGTCGATGACCAGCGCCTGCCCGGTCTGACGAAAGCGGATCGGCCCACGATGGCCGAGCAGGCGGACCGCCCGCACCGCGCGCGGCTCGTTCGGATTACCGAGCGCCAGCGCGGTGATCGCCACGGTCCCGGCAGGCTCGCCGAGCGTGATCGCGAACAGCTGGTCCTTCTTGGTCGTGAAGCGGATATCGCGCGGCGTGTAATCCGCTTTTTCCGAAAACATGCCCGCGGCGGTTTCGGTCGGCCCCTCGCCGAAGATCTTCCAGGGCCGCGTGCCGTGGATCGCCGGCGCGTTGACCGCCATCCACGGCGCCAGTTCCGCCAGAAGCGTCTCGGACTCCGGCGGCAGGCTGCCATCGGGATACATCACGACGTTTAGCAGCATGTTGCCGTTCTTGCTCACGATATCGGCGAGCATCGTGACGATCTGGCTGGTCGTCTTGTAGGGGTGGCGGTCATTGAAGAACCAGTCGCCATTCGACGTATCGGTCTGCCACGGCAGCGCATTGATGCCCTTGAGCACCCCGCGCTCGACATCCTCGACCGACGCCTCGCGGTGGAACTCCCCCGACCCCGAATTCTTGCAGGTATAGACCGCTTCGAGCCGGCCGCGCCGCGCGATGCTGCCATTGTAGAGATGCGCGACAAGGGCGCGGCCTACGGCCCCGAACGGCAGCCCGCCATCCGAATAGAGCAGGTCGGGCTGATAGCTGTTGACCAGATCGACGATCCGGTCGAACCAGTGCCGCTGATAGGCGGCGTTCGTGGTGTACCAGGAGGCGGGCGTGTTGCGGTAAGGCTCGTCGCGATTGCCGTGATAGAGATCCGCGTTGGCGGGATCGGCACCGTCATAGTCCAGCCCGAGCTTCGGCCAGAACTGATCGTACATCTGGTTCGGATACCACCAGGTATAGCTCGCGGCGAGATGTTCGGACACGCCGAAGCGCAGCCCGCGCCGCGTGGCCGCGGCCTTCCATTCCCCCACCACGTCGCGCTTCGGCCCCATCGCCACCGCATTCCAGCGCTGATGCTTGGAACGCCACAGGTCGAAATTGTCGTGATGCACCGCCATCGAGACGAAATATTTGGCGCCCGCGGCGGCATATTTGTCCATCAGCGCGTCCGGGTCGAACCGCGCCGCGGTCCATAACGGCAGCAGGTCCTTGTAGCCGTGCTCCGACGGATGGCCGTAGGTCTTGAGATGATGCTCGTAATGCGGGTGGCCGGGGACATACATGAAGCGCGCGTACCAGTCGCCCTGACGCGGTACCGCCTGCGGGCCCCAATGCGCCCAGATCCCGAACTTCGCATCACGAAACCAGTCGGGCGTCTGATAGGTCTTGAGCGAGGCGACCGACGCATCGAACCGTCCCGCGGGGATTGCCGGGCCGCCGCGTGCTGCGCCTGCCGGAGCCGCCGCAGCCCCCAGCCGCGCCGCGCCGACCCCCAAGGCGCCGAGCAGCGGTGCGGCCAGCACGTCGCGCTTGCTAAATCCCGCCATGTCTTCTCCCCTTTTGCCCGATTATTGTTCGATGCCCGCGCTGCCTGCCGGTTCCAGCGTGACGAGCGCGATGTCGTTGCTGCGCATCGACACCGTGACGCGCGTCGATCCGTTGAGACCGACCCGGACGGTCCGCGCCTGTTCGGGCAGATCCTGCGTGGCCTGCTCAAGCCCCTTGCGCTGCGCGGGATCGAGCGACGCGGGCATGCCCATGTCGATATAGAGCGAGAGCGGGTCGTTCCGGCGATAACCGGTCCGGCGGATGGTCAGCCGGTACGTCCCCGCAGGCACGTTATCGAAGGTCAGCGCGATCGGCCGGGCCGCGACCGCGGGCACCTGCCGCGTGTAGAAGGGCTTGTTGCTCAGCGTCTGGACCGGCTGTTGCCAGTCCCAGACCACGGCTGCGATCCGCTGACCATCGGCGGCGGCGAGCACCGTGTCGTCCGCCACGGGTATCGCGCGGCCCTTCAGCGCGTTCAGATATTTATACGCGAACCAGGCCGGCTTGCGGATGCCCTCGCGGTTCATCAATCCGAACCCGCCATGGAAGGGCGTCGGCGGCGGGCCCGGCTCCTCGAACAGGTCGGTATAGGTCCAGTAGCTCATGCCCTGCGCATAGGCCCGCGACTGCTTCAGCTTGGTCAGTATGTACGGCGCGCTGATATAGCTGTCATGGACGAAGTCGCGCGGCGTGTAGCTCGTGCTCCATTCGGTGAAGTAGAGCGGCAGCCCCGGATAGGCCGACGCCTCGATCTGCTCGCGAACGCGGCGCACATCGCCGACCACCGCGTCGGGCGACGCCGACAGCTTGGTGTCCTGCTTGCCCTCCTCGTCTAGGAAACCACCCTCGACGCCATAGGTGTGCGTCGTCACGAAATCGATCGGCACGGCGTTCCGCTTCGTAAAGGCGAGCAGCTCGGGCACCCAGGCCGCGCCCGCGGTCGATGGCCCGCCGACCCGCAACGCCGGATCGATCGCCTTGATCGTCCGCGCGGTGTCCGCATAGAGATCGAAATACGCCTTCTGATCGGCCTTTTCCCAGAACCCGTCGAGATTGGGCTCGTTCCAGACCTCGAAATACCAGCGGCGAACCTCGTCGGCGCCATAACGCTGCCGAACATGGCGGACATAGGCATCGATCAGCCCGCGCCACAAAGCCGGATCGGGATGCGAGGTATTGCCCTTCCAGTAGAAGATCGTCTGCTCCGACGTCCGCATCGCATTGGGCGTGAAACCGAGCTCGACGAAGGGCCGGATCTTCTTCGCCAGCAGCGCATCATAGAGCTGGTCGATCTTCGTCCAGTCATAGACGATCCCCGCATCGGTCTTGCGCACCGTGCCGAGGACGTCGTGGAAGATGTCGTGGAAGCGGATGTAGCGGAAGCCGAGCTCGTCGACCGCGGTCTTGAGCTGCGCCTGGCTGTCGCTGCGGATCAGCGTGCCCGGGAAATCCGAGCCGATCGACAGGTCGAAGGATCGATCGACCGGATCTGCCGCCTTGGCGGCATCGATGACGACGCGACGTTCGCCCCCACGGGCAACGGGGGCCGCTGCGGCCGGCAGAGTGCTCAACGCTGCGACTATTGACGCAGCCATTCCCGCGCTCGACGCCCACCGCATACCCGCTCCCGTTCTTATACGAATTGCCATGATGGTAGCGCGATCAGGCGGAAGGGCAAGCTTTGTCCGACAAATAAGCTTTTTAGCGGTCGCCGATACGTGCGGATCGTATCATGCCGCGGTCCGCAGCGGTGCCGCACAATGCCGGGCGATGAAGTCAGCGTGGCGCGGCATCGCCTCGGCGGTCTTGGCGACCATCTCCCGCACATGGTCGAGGAACAGGGCGCTCTCCGCCACCGGTAGCCCCGCGGTCAGCGGATCGACCGACGCCGGCCGGATACCCTGCCCGAGCAGGACCGCGATCCAGCTGTCGGGCGTGAACAATTCGCCCTGTTCGCGAAAGATCCGCGCCCGTCCCGCCCAGAGATCGAGCTTGGCCTGTAGCGACGGCGGCAGCGTCATGCTCTGGCAATGACGCCAGAACGCCGAGTCCGTCCGCGTCGTCGCATGGTAGTGAAGAATGATGAAGTCGCGGACCTGATCATACTCCCGGAGCATCTGCCGGTTATATTCGGCGATCTCGACCGCGCTGGACCCGGTATCGGGGAACAGGCTCATCAGCCGCGCGATACCCGACTGGATCAGATGGATGCTCGTCGATTCCAGCGGCTCGAGAAAGCCGCCGGCTAGCCCGATCGCGACGCAATTGCGCTCCCACAGCCGGTCGCGCCGCCCCGCGACGAACCGCAACTGGCGCGGATCGGCGAGCGGCGGGCCGTCCAGTCCGTCCAGCAGCACCCGCAGCGCGGTCTCGTCGTCGACATGGTCGCTCGCATAGACATGGCCGTTGCCGACGCGGTGCTGGAGCGGGATCCGCCAGCGCCAGCCGGCCGCTTCCGCGGTCGCGCGCGTATGCGGGGCCGGCGCATCGCGGGGTGCACTCGGCACCGCCCAGGCACGATCGCAGGGCAACCAGTGCTGCCAGCTCGTAAACCCGACGTCCATCGCATCGCCGAGCAGCAGCGATCGAAACCCACTGCAATCGATGAACAGGTCCCCGTTGATCGCACGTCCGTCCGCGAGCCGGACCGCTTCGATGAAGCCGGTCCCGGCCTGCCGATCGACCGCCACCACGCGCCCCTCGATCCGCACCACACCCGCCGCCTCGGCAAGGTCGCGCAGATATCTGGCATAGAGCGCGGCATCGAAGTGGAAGGCATAGGACAGCGTCGACAGGACCGATTGCGGATTGGCCGAAGGTCGCGTGAAACGCCCGTTGCGCGCCGCGACCGTGGACAGGCAATAGTCGCCGATGGCTTCCGGCATTCCGGGTTGCGCGAGGCCCGCCTGACGCAGCCAGAGCTGATGGAAAGCCACCCCCTCGACGTCGCGGCCATGCGTGCCGAACGGATGGAAATACGCGTCGCCCAGCCGCCCCCAGTCGCGAAACTCGATGCCCAGCTTGAACGTCGCCCCCGTCGCGCGGACGAAGTCGTCCTCGTCGATGCCGAGCATCCGGTTATAGTCTAGCAGCGAGGGGATCGTCGCCTCGCCCACCCCGACCGTGCCGATCTCCTCGGATTCGACCAACGTCACCGCGACGCCGCTCTCGACCAGCCGCGCCATCGCGGCGGCGGTCATCCACCCCGCCGTCCCCCCGCCGACGATGACGATCCGGGTGATGCGGGCCGGGCCGGGATCCGTCACGCCGCCGCTCGCGCACCGAAATGATGGTGCTGCGCATAGGTGACCAGATCGCGGTTCGACGGCAGGTTGCGGACCGCATAGTCGGCCTGACGCCGGACCTCGGCAAACGCACGCCGCGCATCCTCGGCATAGCGCAGCGCGCCGGCCTTTGCGCTCAGGTCGGTCTTCCAGCCCATGCCGTACAGGACATATTGCCAACTCGCATCGGTGAAGATGTCGACCTGCCCGTCGATGTCGAGCTCGTTGGGTGGCCGGAACCGCCACCGGTCGAGCAGCTCGAGCAGGCTGTCGGGGATCGAGGTGTCGGCCACATTGTCGCGCCAGAACGCCGTGTCGCGCCGTTCCGAGATGCAGTAATGCAGCTTGATGAAATCGAGCGCACGCTCGTAGCGGCGCAGCATGTTGGCGTTGAACTGGCGCGCCGACGTCTCGTAGTCGCCGCCCCAGGGAAACAGGTTCGCGATCATCCCTGCCGAGACCTCGGCAAAGGCGATTCCCGTAGCCTCGAGCGGCTCGAAAAACCCGCTCGACAGCCCGACCGCGACGCAATTCTTGACCCAGTTGACCTCGCGGTACCCCGCATCGAACTTAAAATGGCGCACGTCGGCCTCGTCGCCGCCGGCGCCCAGATAGCCACGCAGCACGCGTTCGGCGGTCTCGTCGTCGCTATGGTCGGACGAGTAGACGTGCCCGATGCCACGCCTGCGATCGAGCCCGATGTCCCAGATCCAGCCCGACTCCTGCGCGGTCGAAATCGTATAGGACGCGATCGGATCGCCGGGCTTTGCATAGGGCAGCTGCGCGGCGATCGCGCGGTTGCAGAACAGCACCTCGCGGCACGACCGGAACGGCACCTTCATCGCCTTGCCGATCAGCTCTGCGCGAAAGCCCGTGCAGTCGATATAGAGATCGGCGTCGAGCATCCCGTTCCACTCGGTGCGCACCCCGCCGATCGCCCCATCCTCCGCGAGCAGCACCTCGGACACGGTATCGGTCAGATGCCGGACACCGTTCCTGACCGCATGCTCGCGCAACAGCCCGGCGAGCGCCACCGCATCGAAATGAAACGCGTAGTTGAGCGGCCCGACATAATCGGGGTTGGTCGCCAGCTTGGGCGCGCGCATCGCGTCCGCGGCCTTTTTCTGCGGATTGGAGACCTCGTCCCAATTCTCCGCGCCGCCATGCCCCAGCAGCCAATAGGGCAGCAGGTCGAGGCCGTCGCTCGCATCGGCGACCTGGAACGGGTGTGAGTAATGATCGGTGCGGCCCTGCCCGGGCGCGTGGCGCCAGTGGACGAACTTCGCCCCCTGCTTGAACGTCGCGCCGCATCGCCGGATCAGCTCGGCCTCGTCGATGCCGATCGTCGCCAACGTCCGCCGGATCGTCGGGAAGGTCCCTTCGCCCACGCCGAGGATGCCGATGTCCTGCGATTCGACCAGCGTGATCGAGACCCCGCCCGCCAGATCGGCGCCGAGCCGTTTCGCGAGATAGCCCGCGGTCAGCCAGCCGGCGGTCCCGCCGCCAACGATCAGGATCCTCTTCCGCATCACGCGCTCCGCTCCGTCCCCTGCCGACAGCGTGTCGACAGGGGACGCATCATCGTCAGAAGGCGAGGTTTATGCCAGTGCTGATACGGCGATCGGCCTGGAACCAGCTGCGCCCGACCAGCTTGCCGCCGGGATACCCACCCATCAGCGTCCGCTGCGTCGCGGCGGTCAGGTTGGTCCCCTGCACGCCGAACGAGAACTGGTCGTTCACCTTGAACCGCACACCGGCATCGACCGAGCCATAATTGCCGCCATAGATCGGCAACGCGATCTGCGTCGACGCATCGAGGCCGCCATCCTGGTTGGTCACGACACCCGGCACGCTGTAATAGGTATAGGTGCCGTTCGTGCCGTTGCTGTTCGTCGACAACAGATAGCGCGAGCGCCAGGAATAGGCGACGCGCAACGAGATCGGGTTGCGCTCGTACAACAGCGTCGCGTTCAGATTATGCTTCGACAGACCCACCAGCGGCGCGTCGTTGCGAGCGGCACCGGTGATGTCGCGGTAGACATCGCCCGGATTGCTGCTCTTGATAAAGGTGTAGTTGCCCTCGAACCCGATCCCGGCAAGCGCACCGGGCAGCATGTCGAGGAAGAACCGGCCACCGGCCTCGACGCCCTTGACGGTCGCCGCCTTGGTCGAGTTGACGTAGTCGGTGGCCGATGCCGCCACATTCTCGGTCGTACCGTCGGTGAACTGGATCGTGACCTGCCGGCTGGTCAGCGCATAGATCGGCAGGTTGGTCAGCCGCTTGTAGAACGGGGCCAGATGGAAGGACGTCCCTGCCCGGCCGTAATATTCGAGCGAGAGGTCGACATTGTTCGACAGCGTCGGCTTCAGCAACGGATTGCCGGTGTCCGCGGTGAAGTTGTTGAACGTCCCGATCCCGCCGGGCGTCTGGCTGGGGGTCGTTGCCACGCCGATCGAACCCGACGCGCGCAGTGCGTTGAAGCTCGGCAGATCCATCGTGATGTTGTAGCCGCCGCGAACCTTGATCCGGTCGGTGGGCGAATATTCGAGATTGATCGACGGCAGCACGCGCGTGAAGTCCGCCTTGCCGCCGCGGGCGAGGAACGTGTTCGCCAGTGTCACCTGCGCGCCGTTGCGGATGAAGACGGTCCCGCCATTCTGCTGGATGAACCCGCTGCCTTCATTCTCGATATGCACGACACGCACGCCGACGTTACCGGAAATGCCGCGTGCGCCTTCCTCGGGCCCGAAGCGGAGCAGTGCATAGCCCGCGATATTCTCGGTACGGTTATTCACCTGATCGCCCGGCAGGACGAACCCGACAGGCCGGATCGCCAGCGTGCCGTCGGGGTTGAACTGGCCGCCATAGCCGGTGACCGGGAGCTGCCCCGCAACCGAGCAGTTGAATTCATTGCCGGTGCAGAAGCCGGCAGGCGGTGCAGTCACCAGCCCGGTACGATTTTCATTGAAGCGCGACGCCAGATCCTCCGATGCGAACATCAGGTTGCCCGGCAGCGTCGTGTTGCCGCGGAAGAAGTCCTTGAATGCATGGCTGGCGACGTCGCCCGGCGCGGCGTTGGCATAGGTCAGCTGCGGATCACCGTTCCAACCGCGACCCAGCGCGGTCCAATTATACCCGTTCGACAGATCGCGCTCGGTCCGCTTGGCATAGCGGCCGCCGACCTTGACCGACCGGAAGAAGCTGTTGTCGAACGTATATTCGGCATCGAGCTGCCCTGAATCGAGCCGCCCCTTGTTCCGTTCGTTGTGCGGCATCGACGCCGTCCAGAAATAATTGGCCGGATCGGCGAACGACGCCTGCGTCGCAGGACTGACGGTGATCTGCGGCAGGTCGCCCGTCAGGTCCATGCCGAAGCTCTGGCCGAAACCGACGTCGCGGAAGATGTCGAGGCGATCATAGATCTGCCGCGAATCGACGCGCTGCAGCGATCCCTTCAGCGACACATGGCTGTCTGTCGGCGCCCAGACGAACGACAGCGAATAATCGCGCGTCCGCGTGTTGCTCTCGACGAACCCCTTGTTGCCGCTGCTGTTGACCGCCCCACCCGTCGGGGCAAACGTCGCCGTGTCGCGGTTGAACAGCGCGCTCGTCTTGGTGAGCAGGCCGTTGCTGTCGAACGAGCTGCTCGCCGGATCGACCGCCAGCGTCTGAGAGTCCAGCTGCGTGCCGTAATCGCTCGACTGGCTCTTGTAGCGCGACTGGAAGAAGCTGCCGGTGAAGGTCAGCGATTCGGCCGGCTGCCACTGCGCCGCGCCATAGATGCCGTAGCGCTTGTACTGGAACGCCTCGTCGCCATAGGCGAAGCCGCTGGGGACGTACCGCTCGTTGCCATCGCTGAGCTTGGTCTTGAAATACGGGCTGACGCGGATGAACTGCGACAGCGAGCTGAACTGGCTGAACGCCACGTCGCCGAGCAGGCCGATCCGGCCGATCGGCGTATCGAACGAATCGGTGATCAGCACCGACCCCGACGGATCCGCCTTGTTCGCCATGTCGCCGAGCGCGAGTTCGCCGGTGCCAGCAATGTGGAACTTGCCGTTGAAGTCGAACGGCATCTTGGTGCGCAGGTCGATCTGGCCGCCGGTGCCGCCCTCGATCAGGTCGGCCGTCGATGCCTTGTAGACGTCGACCGCTGCCATCAGTTCGGGCGTGACGTCGCTCCACAGGATTGCGCGGCCGTTGTTCGCGCTGAAGATCTCGCGGCCGTTCAGCCGCGACGCGACGCCCGTCAGGCCACGGACCTGAACACCCGACCCCTGCACCGAATAATGGTCGGGATCGCCCAGCGCGGCAAAACGGACGATCGAAACGCCCGAGACGCGCTGCAGGACTTCGGTGATCGAGTTGTCGGGCAGCTTGCCGGCATCATCGGCGACGACCGAATCGACGATCGTCTCGCTGCGACGCTTACGCTCGTCGGCAGCCTCGAGCGCGGCGCGACGGCCGGTGATGACGATATCACCGTCCCCGGCCGCATCGGCCGCGGGTTGACCGACCTCCTGTCCCGGCGTCGCGGCCTGGGTCGTGTCGGGCGACACGGTCTGCGTTTCCGCCTGCGCCCATGCAGCGCTGCCCGCGCCTGCTGCCAGCAGCGCCGCAAGCGACACACCGACCCGCATCGCGATCGCCACACGCCCACGTGGCCCCGAATTCAGAACGAACGCCTTCATAACCCCTCCCCATGCCGCAGCGCATCAGACGCACCACATCAGCAACGGCGCATCTGTAAACGAATGCTACCGCTACCGCCGTTAGGCTGATCTGATTTAGAAGACAATAGAGACAAAGCGAGGATGCGAGACTTAAACGAAAGCAATCAAATCATAAATTGATTTTGTTAAATTTAAGCAAACCGGCAGCTGCGAGCCGACTTTTGCGACACGAGTGCTTACCTTTGTTGCTGAGCGCCCGCCGGCCCGTCAGGCTAGCCTGGTCCCGTATCCACTGGCCTCGTCGGGCGCAACGGCCTTCGGGTCGCAGTCGGGCGCTATCTTGGATAGCGATATCACGGCCGGGTCGCGCGTGGTGCGCACAAGAAATCGGGGCGTGTGAACGGCCACACGCCCCGCGAGATGTTACCAGATATGAACGCGGTCGCCGGGCGCCAGATACAGCGCATCGCCGGGCTTGACCCCGAACGCCGTATACCAGGCATCGACGTTACGGACGATCCCGTTGACGCGGTAGAATGGCGGCGAGTGCGGATCGGTGAGCAGCCGCGCGCGCGCTGCGCCCTCACGCAGCTTTGCCTGCCATGCCTGCGCGTAAGCGAGGAAGAAGCGCTGGTCGCCGGTCAGCCCGCCGATCACGGGCGCCTTGCCATGCTCCGCCTGGTACTTCTGATACGCGGCATAAGCGGTCTCGACGCCGCCCAGATCGCCGATATTCTCGCCCAGCGTCAACGCACCCTTCACGCGGACACCCGGGATCGGCTCATAGGCGTCAAACTGCTTCGACAGCGCAGCGGTGCGCTGGGTGAAGGCGGTGCGGGCGGCCGGCGTCCACCAGTTCTCGAACTTGCCCGTCGCGCTGAACTGGCTGCCCTGGTCGTCGAAACCATGCCCCATCTCATGCCCGATGATCGCGCCGATCGCGCCGTAATTGACCGCCGCATCCGCCTTGGGATCGAAATAGGGGGGCTGGAGGATCGCCGCGGGGAAGGTGATCTGGTTGTTGAGCGGGTCGTAATAGGCGTTCACCGTCTGCGGCGTCATGCCCCAGAGCGTACGATCGACGGGCTTGCCGAGCCGCGAGAGGTCGAGCTGATGCTGGAATTCGCCCGCGCGCATCGCATTGCCGACCGGGTCGCCCCGGACGACGTCGAGCGATGAATAGTCGATATATTTGACCGGATGGCCGATCCGCGGATCGAACGCGGCGAGCTTGGCCAGCGCCTGGGTCTTGGTCGCGCCATCCATCCAGCTGTTCGCGGTGATCCGCTCCTTGTACGCCGCGCGCAGGTTAGCGATCAGCTCGCCCATCTTCGCTTCGCTCTCGGGCGGGTAATGCCGCTTCACATAGACTTCGCCGACGGCCTCACCCATGGTGCCGTTGACCAGCGCGATCCCGCGCTTCCACCGCGCGCGCTGCTCCGGCTGGTCGGCCAGCGTCTTGCCGTAGAAATCGAACGTCGCCTGATCGAACGCCTTGGGCAGCGCACCGGCGCTTGCCGAGGCGAGGCGGAACTTCATCCAGTCCTGCCACGTCGACACGGGCGTCGCGGCAAAGATCTTGCCGAGCTCGGTCAGCGCGGTCGAGTTGGTCATGTAGACGACCGGGAATTGGGCATAGCCCGCGGTCGACAGCAACAGCGGCCAGTCGAAATCGGGCGCCAGCGCCTTGCGGCCCGCCGCGTCCATCGGCTTCAGCATCGCCTGCAGGTCGCGCGACTGGACCGGCGACCACTGGACCTTGGCCATCGCGGTTTCGAGCGCGACGATCCGGTCCGCCCTGGCCGACGCATCCGCCACGCCGGACAGCGTCAGCATCTTCTCGACATAGGCCCGATAGGCCGTGCGGAAGGTGTCGTATTTGGCGCCCTGCTCGAGATAATAATCCCGGCCGCCCATGCCCAGCGACCCCTGCCCCGCGGCCACCGCATAGCGCTTCGGATCGGCGGGATCGGGCAGCTGCCCGACCTCGACCGGCGACGCATAGCCGACCGTCGAGAACAAGGTCTGGAGCTTCTGCTTGTCGGTGGCGGCGTCGATCTTCGCGAAATAGGGCTTGAGCGGTGCGGCGCCGGCGCGCTCGATCGCGGCCTCGTCCATGAAGCTCGCATAGAGATCGCCGAACTGCTTGGCCCCGGCGCCGACCGCGGCGGGATCGCGCGCGGCATCGTCGAGGATCGCGCGGACCTGCTGCTCGGCCTGATCCGCCAGGATCACGCTGCCGCCCGCGGACGTGCGATCCGGTGCGATCGCCGTGCGCTTGTCCCACGCGCCATTGGCATGCGTCCAGAAATCGTCACCCGGCTTCACCGCCTTGTCGGCGGCGGTCAGGTCGATCCCGAAGCTGCCATAGCGCGCGCCGGCCGGGGTGCCGGTCTGGGCCAGACCGGGTGCGGACAGGGCAAGCAGCGCCACCCCCAGCGACAGACGCGAAATACGATTGAACGACATCATAGCTCCTCCAGAAAACCGGGGTTGGATCCCCGAAATGATATGAACGGTACGCATGCGTCAGGCGGGCGTACGCTGCATCAACCGGGCCAGTGCGGCGAGGTTGGGCTTCTGCCCCGCATTGAGCAGGCTGGCGCGAAACACACGCGCGAGCAAGACGAACTCGATGCCGATGAACACCGCCAGCAGCGCGCCGCTGCCGACGATCTCCATGGTCGAAACTCCGCTGCCGAGCCGCGCGAGCATCGTGAACGGCGTGTAGATCGGGATCCAGGTCAGCACCTTGATCGCGGTCGCGCCGCTGTTCGACAGGACGCCCTGCGCGACGACCGTGAAAGGCATCGCGATGACCAGCAGCACGGGCGTCAGATAGCTCTGCGCATCACGCATCGAATCGCTCATCGCGCCGATCGCCAGCAGGATCATCGACACCATCAGATAGCCCGCGAGGAAGAAGTACAGCATCACCAGGATGATCCAGGGCGAGGCGAGCGGCGCGAGCGCCGCCTGCAGGAACGCGCCGACCGCGCCCTGCGTCGCCACCGCGGCACCGGTCGCGCACAGCCCCCAGACCAGGACCATCGTCAGCCCGACCGCGACCGTCCCCACGAGCTTGCCATAGAGCAGCTCGTCGGGGCTGATGCAGGCGAGCACCGTCTCGATCAGCTTGTTCGACCGCTCCTCGACCAGCCCCTGCAGGATCCAGTTGCCCGACAACAGCAGCGACATCAGCAGGATATAGGCGCTGAGCAACGGCACCACCGATCGCACCAGCATCCGTTCGCGCCCGCCCCCAGGCGTCGGGGTCGAGACCGCGATCGCCGGGACCAGACTGGTCGCGGTGCGCGCCTGATCGCGCGCGAGCCCGGTCGACTCGAGATAGGCGGTACGCAGGTCCTGCGTGAGCACGGTCTGCAACGGCTGGACGAAATTCGCGCCAGGCTGCTCGCTCGACCAGAGCCGCACATCGGCGGTCTGCACGCCGAAGACGCGCGGGATATAGACTGCATAGTCGAGCGGCTTGGCCGTCTTGTTGCCGAATTCGCCCGGCTGGAGCAGCGGCTTCAGCTGCGCATCGAGCGCGCCGGGCGCCGCGCGCGCAATTGCAGGCGGCGTTGGCAGGACCACGAAATCGGCCTCGGGCGCGTCGAACTTCGGCGTTTCCGAGGTCGTCGCCGGCCGCATCGCCGCCAGCGCGGCAGGCAGGCCGCCCGCCTTGGCGAACGTCGCGACATCGGCGTCGCCGAACAGCCGGTCATGCTGCGCCCACAGCGCGCCCGGATCGGCGCGATCGAGTCCGTAGCGCTGTGCGTAGCGCGACAGCGCGGTCAGGATCCGGCGCTGGTGATCGGTATCGAGCCGCGCGCGGATCGCCGCCGCGGCACGGCCATCGGCATCGATCAGCATGACGCGCTGGGTCTTTTCGGACTGGGTCAGGCGGCTCGCGATCGGCCCGACCGCCAGCGCCAGCGGCAGGATCAGCAGCGTCAGCCAGAAGCTGCGCATGCCCGTAATCTGTCGGAACTCGCGCATCGCGACGAGAAGGATATTGTGGGTCATGCTGCATGCTCCGCCATAGCCGGGTCGGCGAGCCCGGCTGGAGGGGTGCCGACAAGATGGAGAAAGACGTCGTGCAGGCTGACGCGGTGCTGGTCGAACCGCCGCAGCGTCACGCCCTGCTCGGTCAGGCATTGCAGCACGTCGGCAGGATCGATCCCCTCGGCCAGCGTCACGTCATAGTCGCGCCAGCCCTGCGCATCGGCCGCGCCGGGCTCCGCGCGCTCGACGCCGGGACACCGCATCGGCGTATCGCGCGCGACGATCGTCAGGCGGGCCGGCAACCGCCCGCGCGCTTCTGCCTGCGTACCCTCGAACACCTTGCGCCCTTGCGAGAGCAGCAACAGCCGGTCGCACAGCCGCTCGGCATGCTGCATCACATGCGTCGAGAACACCACGGTCGCCCCGCCCCGCGCGGCCTCCAGGATCTCATGTTCCAGCAGCCCCTGATTCACCGGGTCGAGGCCCGAAAAGGGTTCGTCGAGCAGCAGCAGCTTCGGGCCGTTGACCAGCGTCGCGGCGAGCTGAACCTTCTGCGCCATGCCCTTGGACAGCTTGTCGATCTGCATCTTGGCCGATGCCGCAAGGCCGAACCGGTCGAGCAGCGCATGGCCCTTCGCGCGTGCCGCGGCCGCCGACATGCCCTTCAGCCGCCCGAAATAGGTGACGGTGTCGATCGCGGTCATCCCGCGGTACAGTCCGCGCTCCTCGGGCATGAAGCCCAGATCGGCGGCATTCTCGCGGCCGGGTGGACAGCCGAGGACCGAGATCCGTCCCGCCGTCGGCCGCACGATGTCGAGCACCATGCGCAGCGACGTCGTCTTGCCCGCGCCATTCCCGCCGAGAAAGCCGAAGATCTCCCCCGGCCGTACCGCAAAACTCAGCGCGTCGACCGCGGTCCGCTCCCCAAACCGTTTCGTCACCCCGTCCAGAACCAGTGCGTCCATCGGACCATCCCCCCCGTTTAAATTCCGTCTTCGCCCCGTTCATCCTCGTCGACGACCCGCAGCAGATCGCCCGGCTGGCAGTCGAGCACGCGGCAGATCGCCTCCAGCGTCGTGAAGCGGATCGCCTTGGCCTTGCCCGTCTTCAGGATCGACAGATTGGCGAGCGTGATGCCGACCGCCTCCGACAACTCGGTCAGCGTCATCCGCCGCGCATGCAGCATGGCGTCCAGGCTGACCGCGACCGGCATCAGACCGTCATCGCCAGGTCGTCGCGCATCCGCGCACCGATCCGGAAGACGCGCGCGAGCACGAAGATCATCACGACCGCGATCCACCCGCCCAGCGACGGCGTCCATCCGCTCACGTCGAGCTTGAGCAGCGAAATCCAGCGGACCACGCCGCCAAAGGCAAGATCGAGGCATTGCAGCGCCAGCAGCGCCCAGCCAATCCGCGCGAGCCGCGTGGCATTGTCGTCGACGAACGGATCCCCCGCCTCGACCGTCGCGACGATGCGGAGCAGGTTCGAGAAGATCGGATGCAGTGCGACGCCGCCGGCAATGCCGACGAACAGCATCATGCGGATCGCCAGCACCGCCTGGTCCAGATCGAGCAGCGCGCCGTATTTATGCGTCAGCCGCGCGCCCAGCATGCCCTGCATCGGCCAGGACAGCAGCAACGCCAGCGCGAACACCGCGGCGCAGACGATATTGAGGACGAGCATCAGCCGAAGCAGCCCCGTCGCCCCCCAAAGAACCCGATCCCTGTTCATCGCCGCCCCCGCCTGCATATTGCAAAACGATATGGGCCCTATCGATAAACGGCAAGTCGATTCATTGGTCCATTTTGGTCGGGACGCTCATCGCCGCGTTGGCGACGGCAAAACGGCGCACGATCGGTCTGATCGCGCGCCGCATCGTAAACGGTGCCGCCACCCGCCGCGCCGAAGCGCGGGTGACGTCACGCGGTCGGGCTCAGTAGTGGATCGAGCGGCCGTAGGCGCCCAGCACGCTCTCGTGCATCATCTCGCTGAGCGTCGGGTGCGCGAACACGGTTTCCATCAGCTCGGCCTCGGTCGTCTCGAGCTGGCGTGCGACGACATAGCCCTGGATCAGCTCGGTGACTTCCGCGCCGACCATGTGCGCGCCGAGCAGCTCGCCGGTCTTCGCGTCGAACACCGTTTTCACGAAACCCTCGGCCTCGCCGAGCGCGATCGCCTTGCCGTTGCCGATGAACGGGAATTTGCCGACCTTCAACTCATAGCCGGCTTCCTTGGCCTTCGCCTCGGTCATGCCGACGCTCGCGACCTGCGGGCGCGAATAGGTGCAGCCGGGGATGTTGGCCTTGTCCATCTGGTGCGGCGAACCGCCGGCGATCTTCTCGACCGCGATAATGCCCTCATGGCTAGCCTTGTGCGCGAGCCACGGCGCGCCGGTGACGTCGCCGATCGCCCAGATGCCGTCGACATTGGTGCGGCCATAGCCGTCGGTCTTGATGTGCCCGCGGTCGGTCTCGACGCCGAGCGCTTCCAGCCCGATATTCTCCGTGTTGGGGACGATGCCGATCGCGACGATCGCGTGGCTGAACGTCTCCTCGACGACCTTGCCGTCCTTGTGTTTGATCTTCGCGGTGACGCCGCCGCCCGATGGCGCGAGGCCTTCGAGGCCGGTGCCGGTCAGGAGCTTGATACCCTGCTTGGTCAGCGCCTTGTTCATGAACGCGGAGACCTCCTCGTCCTCGACCGGCAGGATCCGCGGGAGCATCTCGACGATCGTCACGTCGGCGCCCATGTCGTTGTAGAAGCTGGCGAACTCGACACCGATCGCGCCCGATCCGATAACCAGCAGCTTGGTCGGCATCTCGGTCGGCACCATCGCGTGACGATAGGTCCAGATCGTCTTCCCGTCGGCCTTGGCGAACGGCAGGTCGCGCGCACGGGCACCGGTCGCGACGATGATGTTCTTGGCCAGAAGCTCGACGGTCTTGTCGCCCTGCTTGACGCTCAGCTTGCCCTTTGCGGTCACGGTGCCGACGCCTTCGACGACGGTCACCTTGTTCTTCTTCATCAGGCCCTTCACGCCTGCGTTCAGCTGGCCCGCGACCTTGCGGCTGCGGTCGACGACCTTGGCGAGATCGAAGCCGACATTGTCCGCCTTCAGACCATAGCTCTCGGCGTTCTGCATGTAGTGATAGATTTCCGACGTGCGCAGCAGCGCCTTGGTCGGGATGCAGCCCCAGTTGAGGCAGATGCCGCCCAGGCGCTCGCGCTCGACGATCGCGACCTTGAGGCCGAGCTGGCTCGCGCGGATTGCCGCGACATAGCCGCCGGGGCCCGAACCAAGGATGACCAGATCATAGGTGTCAGCCACGTGGAGAGTCCTTCAAGTGAATCAGTTGGAAGCGGGCGGCACGGGCCGCGGTTTGCGGTCGTCGCCGACCGCGACGAAGATGAAGCGCGCCTGTGTCACCTTGCAGCTGTCGTTGCTGTGCCGCGCGCGGCGCCATGCCTCGACCTCGATCGTCATCGACGTGCGGCCGACCGCGATCAGCTCTGCATAGACCGACACCTCGTCGCCGACGACGACGGGCATGTGGAACTTCATGGCGTCCGCCGCAATGGTCACCGCACGCCCGCCGCTGCGGCGCGAGGCGACCGAACCGGCGGCCAGATCCATCTGCCCCATCAGCCATCCGCCGAAGATGTCGCCGTAAGGGTTGGCATCGGCGGGCATCGCGGTGACGCGGATCGTCGGCGCCTTGTCGGGGGGCAGGTCGGTCACGCGTGGCTCCTGCTGGTCTGTCGGTCGAGGATGCGGGCCTGCCTAAGCGGCCCGATTCCCATGATCACGGTCACGACCATCGCTGCCGCCCCGCACCACCAGATCACGTCCTGCCCGAGCGGATAGGACCAGGCCGCCGCCCAGGTGATCGCGACCGCGACGCCGAGCCCGACGAGGATGTGCAGGATCTCGATGAGCGTCCTGGTCATGACGCGCGCCGGCCCAACCCCGTTCGTGCCGAGCGAAGTCGAGGCATATGGGACTCATGCCCTTCGACTTCGCTCAGGGCGAACGGGAGAGGGGCCACAGCGGTCACGGTCTTACGCCAGCATGCCCAGCGGGTTCTCGACCAGATGCTTGAACGCCTTCATGAACTGCGCGCCGTCCGCGCCGTCGATCGCGCGGTGGTCGAAGCTGCCGGTCGCCGACATAACGGTCGCCACGGTGAGCTCGTCGCCGATCACGTACGGACGCTTCTCGCCTGCACCGATCGCGAGGATCATCGCCTGGGGCGGGTTGATGACCGCATCGAACTGCGTGATGCCGAACATGCCCATGTTGCTGATCGAGGCGGTACCGCCCTGATATTCCTCGGGCTTCAGCTTGCCGTCGCGTGCGCGGGCGGCGAGGTCCTTCATCTGCGTCGAGATCGACGACAGCGAGGCGGTGTCCGCACCGACGATGATCGGCGTGATCAGACCCGATGGCGTGCTGACCGCGACCGAGATGTCGGCGCGCTGGAAGCTGATCAGCTGGTCGGGCGTGAACATCACGTTGCAGGTCGGGACCTGCATCAGCGCGACGGCCTGCGCCTTGATCAGCAGATCGTTGACCGACAGCTTCACGCCGCGCGCTTCGAGGCTCTTGTTCAGCTCGCCGCGCAGCTTGAGCAGCGCGTCGAGACGCACGTCCACGGTCAGGTAGATGTGCGGAACGGTCTGCTTCGATTCGGTCAGGCGGCGCGCGATCGTCTTGCGCACGTTGCTGAGCTTGGTCGACTCGTGTGGGATATCCGGCACGACCGCGGGCTTGGCGGCGGGTGCTGGCGCGGCAGCAGAGGCGGCCGGTGCGGCGGCTTCGGGCGCGGCGGCAGGCGCGGCCCCGGGCTTCGCGCTGTCGACATCGGCCTTGACGATGCGACCCTTCGGCCCCGACCCCGACACCGAACCAAGGTCGATCCCCTTGTCGGCGGCGAGGCGGCGGGCGAGCGGGCTCGCCTTCACACGGTCACCGCTGGCGGGCTTCGACTGAGGCTTGGATTCAGGCTTGGACTCCGACGCGGCGCCCGCATCGGCGGGACGACCATGATCCTCGGCCGACGTCTCGGTCCGGGCGACGGGCTTGGCCTCGCTGCCGGTGTCGTTGGGATCCTTGGGATCGGGCTTGGCCTCCGATTCCTTGGCCGCGGGGACGGGCGTCTCGCTCTTGGTCGGCGCGGACACCGAGGACGCATCCTCGCCTTCCTCGGCCAGGATCGCGATGACGGTGCCGACCTTCACATTGTCGGTCGCCTCGGCGACCAGGATCTTGGCGATCACGCCTTCGTCGACCGCTTCGAATTCCATCGTCGCTTTGTCGGTCTCGATCTCGGCCATGATGTCACCGGACTTCACCGTATCGCCTTCCTTCACCAGCCATTTGGCGAGGGTGCCCTCCTCCATGGTCGGCGACAGGGCAGGCATTTTGATCTCGATCGACATGGAGGTCCCCAGGGCGTTACGTAACGGCATGCCTACTCGCGCCCTCGCCCGCCCGGGTCAACCCCGCGAAGCCGCCTTCCCCTTGCGCGAACCGCATCTGCACGGCACCTAAGCCCGATAAACAGGGGAATATGATGCGTGTCTATCTGGTGGTCATCGACGAGTCGCCCGAGGCGGGTATCGCGTTGCGCTTCGCGGCGCGGCGCGCGGTGAAGACCGGCGGCGGCGTCGAGATCCTCACGCTGATCCCGCCGCAGGAATTCATCGCGTTCGGCGGCGTCCAGGCGACGATCGAGGAGGAGGCGCGGCTGCATGCCGAGGGCCTCGTCGCCGCCGCAGCGGGCACGCTGATCGAGGAATCGGATCTGCGCCCGTCGATCACCGTTCGCGAGGGCGAAGGCCCCAAGATCATCCGCGAGATGATCGCTGCCAACCCCAATATTGCCGCGCTGGTGCTCGGCGCCGCGGCGAGCGGTGCGCCGGGTGCGCTGATCGCGCATTTCTCCGGCACCGATGCGGGTGCGCTGCCCGTGCCGGTCATGATCATCCCGGGGTCGCTGACCAGCGAGGCGATCGACCGGCTCAGTTGACGGCGGCGGGAGATGACGGAGGCGGAGGGCTAAACCGAGCGAATCCAACACTCCCCGCTTGAGCTCCCCGGCCGAAGCCGCCACGGTGACGCCGATGCCGATCCTCGCCCTTCCGCTGCTCGCCGCAGCCGCCGCCGCGCTTCCCGCGCCCTCCGCCACCCGCCTCAAGGCCGATGTGACCGCGATGGTCGGGTTCGGCACGCGCCACACCGCATCGACCACCACCGATCCGAAGCGCGGCATCGGTGCCGCACGCAGCTGGGCCGCGGCGCGCTTCACCGAGATCGGCCGCGCCTGTGGCGGCTGCGTCACGGTCGAGCGGATCGGCCGCACCGTGTCGGGTCCGCGCGCACCGACCGGCGTCTATGTCGAGGACGTGCTGGGCATCCAGAAGGGGCGCGACCCGAATCGCGTCATGATCGTCGGCGCGCATATCGACAGCCGGGTGACCGACGTCATGAACGTGACGAGCGACGCGCCGGGCGCGAACGACAATGCGTCGGGCGTCGCGCTGGTGCTCGAAGCCGCCCGCGCGCTGTCTAAGCGGCAGTTCGACGCGACCATCGTCTATGCGGTGTTTTCGGGTGAGGAACAGGGCCTGTGGGGCGCGGAGCTGCTCGCCGACACCGCCAAGGCGCGCGGCTGGACCGTCACCGCAATGCTCAACAACGACATAGTCGGCAACACGATCGGCCAGGGCGGCGTCCGCATGGCGTCGAGCGTCCGCGTCTTTTCCGAAGGCATTCGCGCGTCCGAAGACCTTGCCGCGCAGATCGGTCGTCGCGCCGAGGGTGGCGAGGACGATGGCCCCAGCCGCGCGCTCGCTAAGACGATCGACGGCGTCGCGGGGACGATTCCCGGCGGGCTCGACGTGATGCTCGACCGTCGCCCCGACCGTTTCGGCCGCGGCGGCGATCACGAACCGTTTCTGAAGCTCGGCTATCCCGCGGTCCGCTTCTCGGTCGCGGCGGAGAACTGGGATCGCCAGCACCAGGATCTGCGCACCGAAAACGGTGTCGACTATGGCGACACGATCGCCGGGATGGACTTCCCCTATCTGGCCAAGGTGACCGCGATCAACATCGCCACGCTCGCCCGCCTCGCCGCCGCGCCCGCGGCACCGGGTGACGTATCGATCGCCGGTGCCCTGTCGCGCGACACCCAGGTCAAATGGGCCGCGGTTCCGGGTGCGGCAGGCTACCGCGTCCGCTGGCGGCGCAACGACACGCAGGACTGGAAGGACGTGCGCGACGTCACCGGCACCGAGACGCTGCTCGCCCAGACCCCCGTCGACGACCATTTCGTCGGCGTGTCCGCACTCGGCGCGGATGGCAGCGAGAGCGTCGTCAGTTTCGCGGGTCGCGAACGCCGCCGCTGAGCGCTATCTCGCCGACCCCAGGGTGCCGCCCCGCGTCCGGCCCCGCGTCCGGCTCGGTCCACGACGCGGGGTCGTCCGCCGGTAGGTCACGGGTTCGGTGATATATTCGGTCGTCGTCGTGGTCGTCGTGACCGGCACCGACTGTACGGTGACCGTCGTCGTCCCGTCGCCGGCATAGGCGTCGCTGCCGGGATAGCCGCCGCCGGTCGTCGTCACGGTGGTCATCCCGTCGGGCGACACCCATGTCCCGCCACGCTGCTGGACGGGGGGCAATGGCTGGTCGCGATAGGCGGCCCCCGCAAAGTCCGGCGCCGCTTCGACGCGGGTCGTCACATAGGTCCGCCGCGTTACCGGCCGCGGCTGGCGGCGGGCATAGACCCGGTCGTCCGCCCGCCCGTCAAAGCTTTGCACGTCATAGGGCGGGGCGGAATCGCCTCCATTGGCGCCGTCCCATTCGACCCCGGCACGCGTATCGAAGATCGATCCCCGCGCATCGATCAGCACGGCATCGTCATAATAGCGCGTCCAGCGATAGCCCGCCGGCGGCGATGCCAACCCATAGCCGCGCCAGTCGACGATCCCGAACCGCGGCGCGATCCAATAGGCCGGCAGCGCCCAGCCCCGGTACGGCCGACGATAACCGCTCCAGCCGCCCGGCGCGTTCGCCCCTGCCGACCAGCGACCATCGACGCTGCTGCCCCGGCGCGCGTCGCTGGACGCGGCGGGCTCCGGGCTTACGCTGACCGCGTTGCGGGCAGGAACGGGATAAGTCGCACCGGGCTGCGATGCCCCGTCCGGACGCCGCTGCGCCTCGGCCGTCGTGCCCGCCACCGCCATGATCAGTGCGAGACCGACGATCACCTTCATGCGCATGACATCTTCTCTCCTGACGCACGACACGCTCCAGGGCCGCGTCCTATGCTGATGCAGGGCGTACCAAAGCCGCCATGGCGCGGCCAGCCGCAACCCGGTCCCGATTCGGAGCAGGCGTCAGGTTGGGGCGTCAGCTGATCCGCGACGCCAGCAACGCGACCAGCGCTTCGCACCCGGCTGCATCCTCGGCATCGAACCGTGCCGGCTCGGGGCTGTCGAGATCGAGCACGCCGATCAACCGCCCGTCGCTGACGACCGGCACGACGAGCTCGGACCGGCTTGCCGCGTCGCAGGCGATATGCCCGGGAAAGGCATGCACGTCCTCGACCAGCTGGGTCGTCCGCTCCGCCGCCGCGGTGCCGCACACGCCCTTGCCCATCGCGATCCGGATACAGGCGACCTTGCCCTGGAACGGCCCCAGGACCAGCTCGCCCTCGACCGCACGGTAGAAGCCCGCCCAGTTGAGATCGGGCAGAAATTCCCAGACCAGCGCGGCCGCATTCGCCATGTTCGCGATCGGATCGCGCTCGTCCACGGTCAGCGCGTCGAGCGCCGCGAGCAGGTCGCGGTACAGATCGGCCTTCGAACCGCCGGAAATATCGAACTGGTACATCATCGCCTCTTGTCTGCGGTTAGTCTTCGCGAACCCGCCCGCGCCCGGCCTTGACCGAACTGCGGACCTTCTTCGTATCCACACGCCGTGCCTTGGCGGCCCTGGAGGGCTTGGTCTTGACCCGGTGCGCGTCGCGGTGCTGCGCCTGTGCGATCAGTTCGAGCACGCGGTCGCGCGCATCGGCGCGATTGGCCTCCTGCGTGCGGAAGCGGCGCGCGGTGATGACCAGCACCCCCGCCGCGGTCATCCGGCTGCCCGCGACCAGCTTCAGCCGGCGATAGGTTTCGGGGTGCAGGCCCAGCGCGAATATGTCGACGCGCAACTGGCACGCGGTCGCCACCTTGTTGACGTTCTGCCCGCCCGGCCCCGAGGCCGCGAGGAACTTCTCCTCGATCGCCCCCTCAAGCAGGGAGGCGTCGATCACGTCAGCCATTATCGGGTTCGGGACGCGGATCCGGCGCGGACGCGTCCTGCGGGGACGGCGTCGCCTCGACGCCCGGTTCCTCGCCGAAGCCCGCGGTCGCGAACCGTTCTGGCAGCGGCGCGATACCGACGACATCGGCCTTGCCCGGCCGCGGTACAACCAGCCGCTGCGCGTGGAGCATCATCCCCAGGCGATCCTTCTGGCCATAGACCGGATCACCCACGACCGCTGCGCCGAGGCCCAGTGCGGCATGGACACGGATCTGGTGCGTCCGCCCGGTCTGGGGGATGAATTCGACCAGCGAGCGCCCGTCGCGGGTTGCGAGCACCCGCCAGCCGGTCCGCGCCGCCTTGCCCTTGGCGTCCTCGACCATCCGCCAGCCTTCTTCGGCGCTGCTGATCTTGCCGAGCGGGATGTCGATCGTCCCGGTTTCCTCGGCCGGGACACCGTCGAGCACCGCGAGATAGCGCTTCGACACGAGGCCCTGCTCGAACGCCTGCTGCAACCGCGCATGCGCCTTGGGATTGCGCGACAGCAACAGGCAGCCGCTCGTGTCGCGATCGAGCCGGTGCACCGGCATCGGCCAGCGCTGGAATCCGAATTTGAGACTTTCGAGATGATTCTCGAGGCTCAGCGAGCCGTCACGAGGAGGATCGACCGGCAGCCCAGCGGGCTTGTCGATGATCAGGGCCTCGCCGTCGAGGAAAAGTACGCGTTCACCATGCATGTGCCTCCCTTGCCAGCATCTGCGCCCGCATGCCAGAGCCCGCACGATGTTGCGTAGCCCCCTAGTTCTTTCGTTGCTGCTGATCCCGGCCGCCGCCAATGCGCAACTCTGTGCCGAACAGAGCGCGGCGATCGCCGCCGATGGTCGCGCGTTCGGGCATCTGCCCTATGGCGACGCCGCCCCGTCCGAGCTGGTCGCCGCCCCGTCCGACTTCGGCGTCCGCCAGACCTGCGTGGTCCGCCGCGACATGCTGCCCGACCTGCTTCGCCTGCTCGCCGCAGCCAAAGCGGACCCGGCGGTGATGGGCGAGTTGCGCGGCCTGTCGTGCCAGCGTTCGATCGCGCAGCAGCGCAGCGTGTTCTGCCGCGAGTCGGGGACATCGGCGGCCGAGCGGGCGATCTCGGTCGCGCCGCCGGGCTATAGCGAACATTCGACCGGCTATGTCGTCGACTTCGCCATCCGTCCTGCCAATGGCTGTCGCGATGCCGAGGCGTGCATGGCGGCAACTCCCGCCGCGCGCTGGCTGCGCGCGAACGCGACGCGGTTTGGATTCGAACAATCCTTCCCCGGCGGGAACAAGCAGAACGTCAAATGGGAGCCCTGGCACTGGCGCTGGGTCGGCGTGACCGCCGCTGCACCCGGCGCGGCAAAGGCGCGGTTCGTGTTCGCCAAGGCGCGGCGGCTCTATCCCGCCGACCCTTCGATCCTGCCGCCCGCGCCCCCGCCGGTCGTCGCACCCGCGGTGCCGGCCGCGCCCGTCCCGGCGCTTCCGTCCGAAAAGGGCAAACGCCGCAGGCGCTGATCCCCCCGGTCGCCCGGAGGGATCGTTCGCGCTTACTTCAGCTTTGCGGCCGTCTCGGCGATCCGCTTGCCCTGATAGCGCGCACCGTCGAGTTCGACGCTGCTCGGCATCCGGCTGCCATCGCCATCGGAGATCGTCGTCGCGCCGTAGGGCGAGCCGCCCTTGACCGCGTCGACGCCCATCTGCCCCTGGAAGCCATAGTCCAGACCGACGATCGTCATGCCGTGATGGAGCAGGTTGGTCAGGATCGAGAACAACGTCGTCTCCTGCCCGCCATGCTGGCTCGCGGTCGAGGTGAACGCACCGCCGACCTTGCCGACCAGCGCGCCGGAGAACCACAGGCCGCCGGTCGTATCCCAGAAGGACGCCATCTGTGCAGGCATCCGCCCGAACCGGGTCGGCGCACCGACGATGATCGCGTCATAGTCCTTCAGCGCATCGGGGCCCTCGATCTCGGCATGCGCGCTCTCGGTCTTGAAATGCGCAGACTCGACGACCGACTGCGGTGCGGTCTCGGCGACCCGGCGGATGTCCACTTCCGCGCCGCCCGCGCGCGCGCCTTCGGCGACGGCATCGGCCATCTGCTCGATATGGCCGTAGGACGAATAATAGAGAACCAGAACCTTGGTCATGTCAGTCTCCTCAAAGGCAGACCATCCCGGCGCAGGCCGGAATGGTCATAGGATGATCGGTAAAATTACTCGGAGTCCACCAGAACGATCTCGGCCTCTTCGAGTGCCGTGATCCGTACCGTCCGGCCGCCCGAAAGTGCCGCACCGTCGCGGGTTTTGATGGTCTCGTCGTCGATCGTGATCGCGCCGGTCGCCGGGACAAGATAGGCGTGACGCCCCTCGCCCACCGCATAGTCGACACTGTCGCCCGCCTTCAGCGTCGCGGCCAGCACCCGCGCGTTCGCCCGGATCGGCAGCGCGTCGCCGTCGTCGGCAAAGCCGCTTGCCAGCGTCACGAACTGCCCCGAGCGCTCGCCCTTGGGGAACGGCTTTGCACCCCAGCTTGGCGAGCCACCCTTGCGGCTGGGCTCGATCCAGATCTGGAAGATCGTCGTCGTCTCGGGCTCTAGATTATACTCGGCATGGCGGACGCCCGAACCGGCGCTCATCACCTGGACGTCGCCAGCCTCGGTGCGGCCCTTGTTGCCGAGCGAGTCCTGATGCGTGATCGCGCCGCTGCGGACATAGGTGATGATCTCCATGTCCTGGTGCGGATGCGGCGGGAAACCCGAATTGGCGGCGATCTGGTCGTCGTTCCAGACGCGGATCGCGCCCCAGCCCATCCGCGCAGGATCATAATAGCTCGCGAACGAGAAATGATGCCGCGCATTCAGCCAGCCATGATCGGCATGGCCCAGGCTGTCGAAGGGGCGGCGGTCTACGGTGTTGAGAGTCGTGGTCGTCATGAGAGGTCTCCACTTGTTGCCACCAAGATAGACACTGGCATCGCACCGTAAATAGAAACGCTGGAAACCGATCGTTTCGATTGCTAGCAAACGTGACCGCTGCGGAGAGTGAATGATGCGCCTTCCCGACCTCGAAGCCTGGGCGATCTTTGCCAGCGTCGTCGAACATCGCTCGTTCAGCGCCGCCGCCGACGCGATCGGACTGAGCAAGGCGACCGTATCGAAGGCGATCACGCGGCTCGAGGCGCATCTCGGCCAGTCGCTGTTTCATCGCACCTCGCGCCGGCTCGCGCTGACCGAGGCGGGTAAGCCGCTTGCCGAGCACGCCGCGCGGATCCTCGGCGAAGCGCGCCTCGCAGAGGAATCGGCGAACGATGCCGCAAGCGCGCCGACGGGTCGCGTGAGGCTGGCGGCGCCGATGAGTTTCGGCATCACCAATGTCGCGCCGCTGCTGGCCGAGTTCCTGGCAGCGCATCCCGGCATCGAGATCGACCTGCATCTGTCCGACGCGCGAGTCGACATCGTCGCCGAAGGGTTCGACGTGGCGCTGCGGATCGCCGAGCTGCCTGACAGTTCGCTGCGCGCGCGACGGCTGTGCAGCATCCAGGCGCACACCGTCGCCGCGCCTGCCTATCTGGCGGCGCACGGAACGCCGACGCATCCCGCGCAGCTCGGCGAGCACCGCCTGATCGGCTATTCGAACGTCGTCGGTCCCTGGCGGTTTCAGCGCCCCGGTGAAAGCGACGTTTCGGTGCGGCTGCAGGGTCAGCTCACCGCCAATAGCGGCGAGGCGGTCGTCCCGGCGCTCGTCGCCGGTCTCGGCATCGCGCGGCTGCCCCATTTCATCATCGAGGCGCAGCTCGCGTCCGGTGCGCTGGTGACGCTGCTCGATGACTGGGCGCCCGCGCCAATCGGCCTCCACCTGCTCACCCCACCCAGCCCGCTCCGCCCGGCCCGGGTCGAAGCGCTCATCGCGTTCCTCGGCGCGCGGCTTCGCGACCCCGGCTGAACCGCGCAGGTTGAGCCCGACGGAACAATGCCCGTCGCCAGGCTATTGCTCTGCGTCACCACGGAAGGATGTCGATGCTCCCCTACCAGACCGCGCCCCGGACCCGCCGCGCATGACCGGCGCGATCCATCCCGCCCCGCCGACCACGCTCGTCATCTTCGGTGCGATGGGCGACCTGACCCGCCGATTGCTGATGCCCGCGCTGACCAACATGACCCGGCTCGGCATGATCGGTGACGATTTCTCGGTCCTCGGGATCGGTATCGAACCCGGCGACGACGACACGCTGCGCACCGCGCTCGCCACCTTTCGCGCCAGCGCTTCCACGGCGCATAAATCGCCCGAGCAGGAAGCCGCCTGGGACCGGTTGCAGGCGCGCGTCGAGTATATGCAGGGCGATTTCACACAGGACGACGTCTATGCACGGCTGAGCGACCGGCTATCGGGCAACGCCGCCTTCTATCTCGCGGTGCCCGCGCGGTTCTTCGGCGACATCGTCGATCGGCTCGCGGCCAACGGGCTGACGCATGAGAGCAAATCCGCGTTTCGCCGGATTGCGATCGAGAAGCCGTTCGGCCACGACCTCGCCTCCGCGCAGGCGCTGAACGCGCGCATCCTGTCGCACGTCGCCGAGACGCAGATCTACCGGATCGACCATTTCCTCGGCAAGGAAACCGTCCAGAACATCATGACCGCGCGCTTTGCGAACATGATGATCGAGCGGGTCTGGAATGCCGACTGCATCGCGCATGTCCAGATCACCGCCGCCGAGACCGTCGACGTCGGCACGCGCGGTGCGTTCTACGACGCGACGGGCGCGTTGCGCGACATGGTCCCGAACCATCTGTTCCAGTTGCTGGCGATGGTCGCGATGGAGCCCCCTGCGAGTTTCGACGCGGAGGCCATCCGCAACGAAAAGGGCAAGGTGCTGAAAGCCGTTCGGGCTTATTCGCCCGCCAAGGCGCGCCGCAACGGCGTCCGCGGCGCCTATGGTGCGGGGACGATCGGCGAGCGCGCCGTCCCCGCCTTCACCGCGTCACCCGACATTGCCCCCGACAGCACCACCGAGACCTATGTCGCATTGAAGCTGATGGTCGACACGTGGCGCTGGGCGGGCGTGCCCTTCTATCTTCGCACCGGCAAGGCGATGGAGATTCGCGATACCGAGGTCGTGATCACCTTCAAGCCCGTGCCGTTCGCACAGTTTCACGCGACCGCCGCCGAGAAGCTGCCGCCCAACCGCCTGATCATCCAGATCCAGCCCGACGAGGGGCTCAGCATGGATATCAATATCAAGCGCCCCGGGCTCGAGGTCGACACTGCGCCGATCGCGCTCGATTTCCGCTATGCCGACTCGTTCGATATCGGCGCGATGACCGGGTATGAGTCGCTGATCCACGATCTGTTCGCGGGCGACCAGACGCTGTTTCAGCGCGCCGACGCGATCGAGGCGGGATGGGCCGCAGTCCAGCCGTTTCTCGACGCATGGGCAAGCGAAGGCGCACCCGACACTTACGCCGCGGGTACGACCGGACCGGCGGCGGCAGACGAACTGCTCGCGCGCGACGGGTTTGCCTGGCACACGCTCGACCCGGCGAAGACGTGAGCCCGCGCCGCGACTCGGTTGCCGGGCTCTGATCACGGAGTTTTGGTCGGTTCCGTACCAAGAGTTCGTATAACGCTCTCATTTAAGACGGAATTAACCTTTTGCTTTCAGATGTTCTTTGGTTAATGAATCAACGGCGGATCGCTTAGCAGGGGCTGGCGTTTTCGCTAAACGGGGGACAACCCATGCGCGTGCTGCTGATCGAGGATGAGCCTACCACCGCCAAGGCCATTGAGCTTATGCTCACGACCGAGGGCTTCAACGTGTACATCACCGATCTGGGCGAAGAGGGCCTCGATCTTGGCAAGCTGTATGATTACGACATCATCCTGCTCGATCTGAACTTGCCTGACATGCACGGCTATGATGTCCTGAAGCGTCTTCGTGTTGCGCGTGTTGCGACGCCGGTGCTGATCCTGTCGGGCGTCAACGAAATGGACTCCAAGGTTCGCAGCTTCGGGTTCGGTGCGGACGATTACGTCACCAAGCCGTTCCACCGTGAAGAACTCGTCGCGCGGATCCACGCCGTCGTGCGCCGTTCGAAGGGCCATTCGCAGTCGGTCATCCGCACCGGCAAGCTCGCCGTGAACCTCGATGCCAAGACGGTCGAAGTCGATGGCAGCCGCGTCCACCTGACGGGCAAGGAATATGCGATGCTCGAGCTGCTCTCGCTGCGCAAGGGCACCACGCTGACCAAGGAAATGTTCCTCAACCACCTCTATGGCGGGATGGACGAGCCGGAACTCAAGATCATCGACGTCTTCATCTGCAAGCTGCGCAAGAAGCTCAGCCTGGCGTGCGACGGTGAGAATTACATCGAGACGGTCTGGGGCCGCGGCTATGTCCTGCGCGAACCCGACGAGATGGTCGAAGCGCAAGTCGCCTGATCTGCTCGGCTGCGCGACCCAAAGGCCAAGGTCGCGCCGCTTCACTTCACAGGTTTAGGCTTGCAACCTTGCCTGATGGTGTCAGTTTAGTCTTCATCGGAGGTGTTCCATGAAGACTATCCTGCTCGCTGTCGCACTGATTGCCTGTTCTGCGGCTGCTTCTGCGCAACTCGGCGTTCCTGGCCCCAGCGGCTTGATAGGTACCAGCGCGCCGTTTCCCGGAAATCCCGGCTGGACGCCGCGCACGAACATTTCGCCCCCGTCGATCACGCCGACGATGCAACGCGAGCGCGAGGCGCGGTTGCGGCTCGTCCTGGCGACGTTCCCCGACCTGCCGACCACTCTCGCAGCCGCACCGCCCCGCCAACGGGCTGCGCTCTACGCGAAGGCCGAACACAAGGCGGTCTGGGCGCGGATCAGCGCGCGCGCATCGAAGGACGCCAGCGGCGACCTTTGACGCTACCGGCCGGCTATTTCCGAACCCAGACCTTCTCGCCCCCGACCCAGGTTTCGGCAACCTTGATCGCCCGCAGTTCGGTCGGTGAAGCGATCATCGGATCGCGGTCGACGACGATGAAGTCCGCGCGCTGCCCGGCAGCGAGCGCACCGAACTTGGTTTCAGCAAACCCTGCATAGGCGGCGGCACCGGTCATCGCCCACCACGCCTGTTCGCGCGAGATGAGTTCCTGCGGCTGCCACCCGCCCTGCGGCTGGCCGTTCGCATCCTGCCGGGTGAACGCCGCAGCCCAAGTGGCGAACGGATCGGGCTTCTCGACCGGGAAATCGGTCCCGAAGGCAAGCTTCGATCCGTTAGCCAGCATCGACTTCCACGCATAGGCGCCGGTCAGCCGCCCCGGTCCGAGCCGCGCCTCTGCCATCGTCCGGTCGCTGGTCTGGTGCGTCGGCTGCATCGACGCGATCGTGCCGAACTTGCCGAAGCGCGGCAGGTCGGTGGGATCGACGATCTGCGCATGCTCGACACGCCAGCGCCGGTCGCCCTTGTAGGTCTCGCTCTCGACCTGGATCGCGTCGAGCACCTGCTGGTCCGCGCGATCGCCGATCGCATGCACCGCGACCTGGAACCCGTCCATTGCCGCGCGGCTCATCTGGTTCTGGAGCTGCGCATCGGTCAGGAAGCCCAGCCCGGTCTGCCCCGGCGCATCGGCATAGGGTTTCAGCAACCACGCGCCGCGCGAGCCGAGCGCGCCATCGGCATAGAGCTTCACCCCGCCCATCCGCAGATGGTCGTCATACAGCCACGGCGTCGGCCCCTTGCCGCCGATCCGCCCTGCGGTCTCGACCCCCAGCGCATAGCTCATGATCCGCACGCGCAACCCGCCGATATCCGCCATCCGGCGATAGGTCAGCCAGTCGTCGAGCGTGGTGCCCATGTCGGCGACCGCGGTGACGCCGTACCCCAGCAGGATCCGCTGGGCGGTCAGGAAGGCCGCATCGCGCTCCTTGGGCAAGGGCTGCGGCACGACCTTCTCGACCAAAGATTGCGCGGCATCGACGAACACGCCCGAGGGCGCGCCGCCGCTTTTTTCGATACGCCCGCCGGCCGGGGCGACCGTGGCGCCGGTGATTCCCGCCTCGCGCATCGCGACGCTGTTCGCCCAGCCGGCATGGCCGTCCGCGCGCGACAGCCAGATCGGATGACCACCCGAAACCGAGTCGAGATCCGCAGCGGTCGGAAACCGCCCGAGCCCCCAGGCTTCCTGGTTCCAGCCGCGGCCGAGCACCCATTTGCGATCGGGATTGGCCGCGACATAGGCGGCTATCCGCGACTTTGCGTCGTCGAGCGAGGTCGCTGCCGACAAATCGAGCGACAGCGCGCCGAAGCCGAGCTCGATCACATGGCCATGCGCATCGACGAAGCCGGGCAGCACGGTCTTGCCGCCCATGTCGGTACGCCAGTCATAGAGCGGCTTGCCCGCGTTCTTCTTCAATTCCTTGCGGCTGAGCTTGGGGGGCTCCTCCCCCGGCGGCACCAGCCGGGTCACGCGGCCGTCCTTGTCGACCAGGATCGCCTTGAACCGGACGATCTTGCCGCCCTCGGTGATGGTCAGGCCGTTGACGTTGTCGACGATCCCGTCGGCCAGCGCCGGGGTGGCGAACAGCGACAGGGCGGCACTTGCGAACAGGACAGGCTTCACTTCGGCAATCTCCGCACCAACGCACTCGTATCCTGCCGCGCGCCGCCCATGGCCTGCACATCGGCATAGAATTGATCGACCAGCGCCGCGACCGGCAGAACCGCGCCGTTGCGCCGCGCCTCGTCGAGCGCGAGCCCCAGATCCTTGCGCATCCAGTCGACCGCAAAGCCGAAGTCGAAGTCTTCCTTCGCCATCGTCGGCCAGCGATTGACCATCTGCCAGCTCTGCGCCGCGCCGCCCGAAATTGCCTCGAACACCTTGTCGAGGTCGAGCCCGGCATTCTGCGCGAAGCAGATCGATTCGGACACGCCCTGGATCACCCCGGCGATCGCGATCTGGTTGCACATCTTGGTTGTCTGGCCCGCGCCCGCGTCGCCGACATGCACGATGCGCGCGGCATAGGCCTGCATATACGGCTCGGCCTTCGCCATGGCGTCGGCGGAACCGCCGCACATGATCGACAATTTGCCGTTCTCGGCCCCCGCCTGCCCGCCCGACACCGGCGCATCGACGACAAGCGCGCGGGCGTCCGCCAAGCGGCGCGCGATCGCGGCGGAGACGGTCGTATGGTCGACGAACACCGCATCGTCGCGCATCGCCGCGAACGCGCCGTCCTCACCCAATGTCACTGCCGCCAGATCATCGTCATTGCCGACGCAGGTAAACACCGCATCCGCATCGCGCGCCGCCAGAGCAGGCGTGCCCGCGACCGATCCGCCATATTTATCGGCCCATGCCAAAGCCTTGGCCTGGGAGCGATTATAGACGGTGACGTCGTGCCCTGCCGCGACGAGATGCCCCGCCATCGGCGCGCCCATCACGCCAGTCCCGATGAATGCCAGTTTTGCCATGGATCAAGCGCATAAGCGGTGTTTCCCCTGCGCGCCAGATGGTCTAGCGCAACGCCTATGGCTACCCTCGCTGCCGTAGCGGCACCCACCCTTCCCGTGTCCATCGACGACGTTCGCGCCGCGCATGACCGGATCCGCGCCTCGATCGTCCGCACGCCGACGCTGATCAGCCGCACGCTGAGCCAGATGACCGGCGCGACCGTCTATCTGAAGTTCGAGAATCTCCAATTCACCGCGGCCTACAAGGAACGCGGCGCGCTCAACACGCTGTTGCAGCTGTCGCCCGAAGCGTGCGCAAAGGGCGTGATCGCCGCGTCGGCGGGCAATCACGCACAGGGTCTCGCCTATCACGCCAACCGGCTCGGCATCCCCGCGACGATCGTCATGCCGACCAACACACCGACCGTGAAGGTGACGCAGACCGAAGGGCACGGCGCCAAGGTCGTGCTGTTCGGCGACACCTTCGACGCCGCCTATGCGCATGCCCGCATCCTCGAGGGCGAATGCGGCTTCACCTTCGTCCATCCGTTCGACGACGCCCGCGTCATCGCCGGCCAGGGCACGACCGCGATCGAGATGCTCGAGGACGTGCCGGACATCGACATGATGGTCGTCCCGATCGGCGGCGGCGGTCTGATCTCGGGCGTCGCGACCGTGACGCGGGCGAACGCCGCGCAGGGCGGTCATGCGATCGAGGTGGTCGGCGTCGAGGCCGAGCTGTTCCCGTCGATGTACAACCGCATCAACGGGACGACGATGCCCTGCGCCGGCGACACGCTGGCCGAGGGGATCGCGGTCAAGGAGCCCGGCGGCATCACCTCCAAGATGGTCGCCGAACTCGTCGACGACATCGTCCTGGTCAGCGAGCGCAGCCTGGAGATGGCGGTCAGCCTGCTGCTCCAGATCGAGAAGACGGTCGTCGAGGGTGCCGGTGCCGCCGGCCTCGCCGCGCTGCTCCAGCATCCCGAGCGCTTCAAGGGGCGGACCGTCGGAATCATCCTGTGCGGCGGCAATATCGACACGCGGCTGCTCGCCAACGTCCTGCTGCGCGATCTCGCACGCTCGGGCCGGCTCGCACGGTTGCGCATCCGCCTGCAGGATCAGCCCGGCGCGCTGTACAACGTCGCCCGGATCTTCGATCAGGAGCGGGTGAACATCATCGAGGTGTATCATCAGCGCGTCTTCACGACGCTGCCGGCAAAGGGGCTGATCACCGATATCGAATGCGAGGCGCGCGATCGTGCGCATCTCGATCGGCTGGTCACCGCGCTGAAGGCGGCGGGCTATGAGACGAGCACCGTCGAACTGGCCTGATCCCCGGCGCCGCCGGGAATTTCTTTTACCACCGCGGGCCGCCCCACTTTCCAGCGGCCCGCACAGGAATCATATACCGCCCGCGCCTTGAGAGCGCTGAAGCCGAGAGAGGGGCACTTCGCGATGACTGCGCCTTTTCGGTTTCCCCGGTTCTTCGTGACCAGCCCCGGCCCCTGCCCCTATCTGCCCGATCGGGAGGAGCGGAAGGTCTTCACCGAGCTGAACGGCCCGCATGCGGTCGAGCTCAACGACGCGCTGAGCCGGATCGGGTTTCGACGGAGTCAAGGCGTCGCCTATCGGCCGAGTTGCACCGGCTGCAGCGCCTGTGTGTCGGTCCGTGTCGTGACGCCGGAATTCACGCCAAACGCGACGCAGCGCAAGTTGCTCAAGCGGCACGGCGACATCACCGCGACCGTCTGTCGCGCATGGGCGACCGACGAACAGTTCCAGCTGTTGCGCCGCTATCTGTCGGCGCGTCATCCGGACGGCGGCATGGCCGGGATGGACGAGGACGATTATGCCGACATGGTCGAGCATTCGCCCGTCGACTCGCTGATCGTCGAATATCGCGAACCGGGCATCGGCGGTGCCCCCGGCCGGCTGGTCGGCGCCTGCCTCACCGATCGCCAGGCCGACGGGCTGTCGATGATCTACAGCTTCTTCGCAGCGGACGACGCCTCGCGGCCGGGCTTCGGCAACTACATCATCATCGACCACATCCTGCGCGCACGCGGTGCGGGGCTACCCTATGTCTATCTGGGCTATTGGGTGAAGGGATCGGGCCGGATGGAATACAAGATCCGCTATCGTCCGATCGAGGCACTCGGCCCGGGCGGATGGAGCCGCCTGAGCGAGGAGGACCTGCTGGCCGCCGCCCCAGGGCAGGGGAAGGACTAGTCGCCGACGGTCACTGGCCGTCCCGCGACACGACGACATCGACCTCCAGCCGCTCGCCGCCTTCGCCGAGCCGCGAGCCCGCTACCGGCGCGGCCCCTGCGGCATCGAGCGCCACCGCGACCCGGACATGATGCTCCTCGGGACAGTCCCCGGTGAACGGGTCGAAACCGATCCAGCCCAGCCCGTCGACATGCGCCTCTGCCCAGCCATGCGGCGTCGGACGGTGATCATCCTCGCGTTCGGTCAGAAGATAGCCCGACACATAGCGCGCCGGCGCCCCCAGCGACCGCGCGGCGACGATGAACATCTGCGCGAAGTCCCGCGAGGTGGCACTGTCGAGCCGGAACGCCGCCGCCGCGCCGAGGTTTGGCTCGGGACGGCCGGGATTGGCGGCAAAGCGTTCGTGCAACGCCTCGTTCACCCGGTGCAGCGCGCCGATCCGGCCCTGCGCAGGGGTCGTGACGCGTGCGGCGAAATCGGCAATGGCCTTGTCCTGCGCAGTGGTCTCGGTGGGCCGGAGGAACAGCGCCGGCGGCAGCACCTCATAAGCGCCGTGGACGACGCCGTCGGAATGGCTGGTCAGCACCTCGCCCGTGACGTCGATCTCGATCCCGTCGATCGGGCCGTCGATATAGAGCATCGTGATGGCATTGCCGAACCCGTCGCGCCCCTGCCGCAGCCGGGCATCGCAGTCGATATCGATTCGCCACTGCGCGACCGTCTGATCATGCGTGTTCTGCGGGGTCATGCGGAGCATCTGGACGAGTCGGCTCTGCGGCTCGGTGAAGCGATAGATCGTGCGGTGATCGACCGACAACCGCATCAAAGGAACTTGAACTGCCGGCCGATCGCGCCGTGGAGCAGCGCATTCTCCTGGATGAAGGCCTGCAGATACTGGTGCAGGCCGGATGCGATCACCTCGCCGGATCGGGTTCGCCCCAGCCGCGAGGCACGGAGCCGCGCCATCCGGTCCGCCTCGCCATGCTGGCCGGTACGTTTCG
This sequence comes from Sphingomonas sp. STIS6.2, assembly GCF_000732685.2. NCBI lineage: Bacteria > Pseudomonadati > Pseudomonadota > Alphaproteobacteria > Sphingomonadales > Sphingomonadaceae > Sphingomonas > Sphingomonas sp. STIS6.2. The sequence continues at coordinate 164,365 of NZ_JPDP02000041.1, read as the reverse complement.
CAAGCAGATTGAGCACGTCCACCGTCTCCTCGACCGAGGCTGCAAGACTACGCGGCAACTCCGCGCGCGCCAGCAACAAATCGATCACGTCGGCCGGCCGGAGGCCATCATTGTACATCCAGCGATAGGCGGTCACCGCCGACACGGTCTGCAGGATGGTCGTCCACTGGTCGCGATCGATCGCGCCGCCCAGCTTCTGCCCTTCCGGCAGCAGGATATGATATTTGACGTCGAGCAGCCGCGCGGTGTTGTCCGCGCGCTCGACCGCCTGGCCGAGCCGGATGAACCAGGTCGTCTGGTTGCGCAGCATGCGGTGGATCGCACCTTCGAACCCGCGCGTCTCGGTCTTGACCGCCTCGACCAAGTTGAGTTGCGCGGTCGTACTGCCGGGGGTCGCGCGGTTTTCGAACAACAGCCACGCACGGTTGATCGCGGTCCATGATTCCCGCGTCAGCGCGGTCCGCACCGCCTTGGCATTGTTGCGCGCCATGTCGAGGCAGCGGACGATCGATCCCGGATGGCTGGCGTCGAGCGTAAGGAAGCGCACCACGTCGCGCTGCCCGACCGGCACCCCGGTCTTGGCAAAGGCCTCGTCGGTTTCGGTGACCGCCAGCGCCGATGCCCAGGCCGCCTCGCCCGCAGGCTGCGACGACAGCACGTCGAGGCGCACCGTCGCCTCAACCAGCCGCGCGATGAAATCGGCACGTTCGAAATAGCGTCCCAGCCAGTAGAGGGACGAGGCGGTCCTCGCCAGCATCAGGATTGCGCCTCCGGCCCGGGCATGCCGCCGCCAAGCGTCTGCGTCATCCCGCCCAGCGTCTGCGTCATGCCGCCCGCCCCCATGCGCTGCGATTGATCCGCCATCAGGACGAAGCTGTCCTTCGTGCCGCCACCCTGGCTCGAATTCACGACCAACGATCCCTGCTTCAGCGCGACGCGGGTCAGCCCGCCTGGCACGACCTGGACGCCCTTCGACCCGGTCAGCACAAACGGCCGGAAATCGACATGCCGCGGGCACAGCCCGGATTCGGCCATCGTCGGTACGGTCGACAGCGCGAGCGTCGGCTGTGCGATGTAGCGGTGCGGCTCGGCGATCAGCGCGGCGCGGAAATCCTCGATTTCCTGCTTCGTCGCGGTCGGGCCGACCAGCATGCCATAGCCGCCCGAACCGTCGACCAGCTTGACGACGACGTCCTCGAGATTGTCGAGGACATATTTCAGCGCCTGCGGCTCGCGGCACCGCCATGTCTCGACATTGGGCAGCTTGCACTCGCCGCCCGAATAGAATTTCACGATGTCGGGCATGTAGCTGTAGATCGCCTTGTCGTCGGCGATGCCGTTGCCCGGCGCGTTGATGATCGCGACATTGCCCGCGGCATAGGCGGCGATAAGCCCCGGCACGCCGAGCGCGCTGTCGGGACGGAAGACCAGCGGGTCAAGATAATCGTCGTCGATCCGGCGATAGATCACGTCGACCTTCACGCGCCCCGCGATCGTCCGCATCCATACGACATCATCGTCGACCACCAGATCGGCCGCCTCGACCAGCTCGACGCCCATCGTATCGGCGAGGAAGCTGTGCTCGTAATAGGCCGAGTTGTAATGGCCCGGCGTCAGCACAACGCAGGTCGGTGCGCTGACGCCGTGTGGCGCGACCGACTTCATCGTCTCGAGCAGCCGGTCGGGATAGCTGTCGACCGCCGCCACGCGGAACTCGCGGAACAGCTCGGGGCACAGCCGCAGCATCGCCTCGCGGTTCTCGAGCATGTAGCTGACCCCCGATGGCGTCCGCGCATTGTCCTCGAGCACGAAAAAGTCGTCGGGCCCGGTACGTACCAGATCGATCCCGCAGATATGCGCCCATACCCCGTGCGGCGGGCGCATCCCGGCGATTTCGGGACGGAACTGCGCATTGCCCATGACGAGATCCTCGGGGAGGATCCCCTCCTTCAGGATGCGCCGTTCGCCATAGATATCCTCGAGGAACGCATTGATCGCCTCGACGCGCTGGACTAGCCCTTCGGACAGCCGCGTCCATTCGTCATGCAGGAACACCCGCGGGACGATATCGAACGGGATGATCCGCTCGGCCGCCTCGTTCTCGCCATAGACGGCAAAGGTAATGCCGAGCTGCCGAAACGTCGTTTCAGCCGCCTGCTGGCGACGCCGCAACTCGGCGTCGGGCGTCTCCTCGATCCAGCGGCCCAAGGCGGCCAGTTCGGGACGGACGCGGGTATCACCCGGTGCCCCCATGATTTCGTCGAACGCTTGTTTCCCCATCGAAATGGTAAATTCCCCATCAAGCGTTGCGGTTCCATGCTGCAACGCTTCACCGCGCTGCACAAGCCGGATTAGACGCCCAGCCCCGCCAGCAGCGCCGGGGTGAGGACCTGCGGCAGGACGGTCGGCTCGGCCGCGCCCGGCGCATAATAGAGATAGAGCGGCACGCCGGCACGGTTATGCGCCTCGATGAAGCGGCCCATGACGGGGTCACCATCGGTCCAGTCGCCGATCAGCACCGCGACCTTGTTCCTGGCGAACGCGTCGCGGACCGTCGCGGTCTCGATCGCCGCCTTCTCGTTGACCTTGCATGTCAGGCACCAGTCGGCGGTGAAATAGACGAACACGCCGCGCTTCTCGGCGCGCAGCGCGGCAAGCTTCGCCTCACTGAACGCCTCGTCGCCGGCGACCGCCATCTTGGCCGCGGCCGGCGGCGCGCGGGCGATGACGACCGCACTGCCGACGAACACGACCGCCAGCGCGGCAAGGGTCGCCGCGCCGAACGCCTTGCCCTTGCGCTGCCGGGTGCCGCCGACCCACAAAACCGCGCCGATCGCCAGCACTGCGACGAGCGCGAGCGTCAGGCTGTCGACGCCGGTCTGGCGGCCCAGCACCCAGGCGAGTGCGATCGCGGTCAGGAACATCGGTACCGACAGCACATGCCGGAACGTCTCCATCCACGCGCCGGGCTTGGGCAGCCAGCGCCGCCACGCCGGCACGAAGCCGATCGCGAGAAACGGCAGCGACAGCCCGAGTCCCAGCCCAGCGAACACCGCCATCGCCGCGGGCCAGGGCAGCACCAGCGCAGCGCCCAGCGCTGCGCCCATGAACGGCCCGGTGCACGGCGTCGCGATGAATGCGGCCAGCGCGCCGGTCGCAAACGCGCCGCTCGCACCGCTCTCGCCCGCGAATCGGGGCGTCGGCACCTCGAATAGCCCGGCCAGGTTGAACGCGATCGCGGTGCTCAGCAGCAGCAGCACGATGATCGCCGCGGGATGCTGCAACTGGAACGCCCAGCCGACCGCAGACCCGCCCGCACGCAGCGCGAGGATCGCCGCGCCAAGGCCGAGGCACACCAGCACGACGCCCGCGGTATAGGCGAGCGCCTCGTGCCGCGCCTCGCGCTCACTTGCGCCACCGCGCGCGAGGCTGAGCGCCTTCAGGCTCAGGATCGGGAACACGCAGGGCATGATGTTGAGGATCAGCCCGCCGAGCACCGCGCCCGCAAACGCCGCCAGTGCGGTCGCCCACAGCCCGCCCGCCTCATCCGATGGCGTTGCCGCAACGACCCCGGGCGCGGCGCTGACCGCGAGCCCCTGCGCGTCGCCGATCCGCAGCACACCCTCGATCGGCGCATTGGCCTTGCCATTGGCCGCCAGTCGCGTCGCGATCGTCAGCGTATCGCCCGACCGCGACACGGTCTGGCGCGCGCCATTGTCGATCACGCCGGTGGTGAGCGGGAAGAAATAGGCGTCCTGCGCCCTGGCCCCGGCGGGGAACGGCACCGCGACACGCAGCACGCCCTGGTCGACCGCATAGGTCGCGCCCGCATCGAGCGGCTTGGGGATCGCCCGCCGCCATCCGGCAAAGGCGCTTGCTTGCGACGCCGCGCCGTCGCCGATCGTCAGGTCGAGCGACAGCGCCTGCTCCTCGGGCACGCAGATCGTCGCCGAACAGACCAGATAGGACGTCTTCAGCCGGATCGGGAGCTTGGCGCCCGCCGCCAGCCCCGCAGGCACCTGGATCGTCACGAGTGGCGCATAGGGCGCCTCGTAGACATAGTTCATCAGCCCCGCGATCAGCAGCGTCGTCGGAACGGGCCATTCGGGTTGCCCCGCCGTCGCCCCGCGCGGCAGCGTCCAGTCGAACGTCGCTGGAAACCCCGCATCGCCCGGATTGGCCCAATAGCCATGCCAGCCCGTATCAGGGGTCGTTGCGATCGCGATGGTCAGCGGCGCGCCCGCTTTCGGATGGTCGCTCTCGGCAACGAGGCGCATGCTCAGATGCCGGCTCGACCCGTCGAGCGAGTCCGCCAGCGCCGGCGTCGCCACGAGGCTGCACAGCGCGAGCAGCATCGTCATCAGGACGCAACGTAAACTGCGCATGGCCATCCTTGTTTCGTTCATCGGCCACAGCCATAGCGAGGACGACACCGCATTACATCCGAAAGCAGTCATGCTGCTGCTCGTCAAAGGACTGTCCGTGAAAGCACTTATCGCCGCGTTGCTCCTGACCCCGGCCGCGTCCGTGACCGCGTCCGCGCAGACCGCTCCGGCCCCGGCCCCGGCCCCGGCCCCGGCGGTTGCCGCACCGACGCCCGCCACGCCGCCAAAGCTGATCGTGGCGATTTCGGTCGACCAGTTCGCGGCCGACCTGTTCCAGCAATATCGCAACCACTTCACCGGTGGCTTCACCCGCCTGCTGAACGGGGTGGTGTTTCCGAGCGGCTATCAGAGCCATGCCGCGACCGAGACCTGCCCCGGCCACTCGACCATCCTGACGGGCATGCGGCCCGCGCATACCGGGATCATCGCGAACAACTGGGTCGACCAGCGCGCCGGCCGCCCCGACAAGATCGTCTATTGCTCGGAGGACGAGCGCGTCGCCGGCAGCACGCATGACAGCTACACCGTGTCCGACATGCACCTGAAGGTGCCGACGCTTGGCGAGATGATGAAGGCGCGGGATCCGCGCACCCGCTCGGTCTCGGTCGCGGGCAAGGATCGCGCGGCGGTGATGATGGGCGGCCACAAGGTCGACGAGCTCTGGTGGTGGGACGGCAAGACCTATGTCTCCTATGCGGGCCGCGCGGTACCGCCGGCGGTGCAGCGCACGCGCACCGCGGTCGCCGGGCTGATCGCGCTGCCCCAGGCCGCGCTGCCGCTGCCCGGTTATTGCGCAGGCGTGAACCACCCGATCGTGATCGCGGGCAAGACCTACGGCCAGGGCCGCTTCGAGCGCGAGGCGGGCGACGCCAAGGGCTTCCGCGTGTCGCCGGCGTCCGATGCCGCGGTGTTCGCGATGGCGGCGGCGCTGGTACAGGACATGAAGCTCGGCCAGGGGCCGCAGACCGACATCATCGACATCGGCGCGTCGGCGACCGATTATATCGGCCACACCTACGGCACGCAGGGGTCCGAGATGTGCATCCAGATGGCCGAGCTCGACAAGACGCTCGGCGGCTTCTTCGCGGTGCTGGACGAGACCGGCGTGGATTACGAGGTCGTGCTGACCGCGGATCACGGCGCGCACGACGCGACCGAGCGGCAGCAGCAGCGCGCGATGCCGATGGAGGCGCATATGGATGAGAATGTGCTCGCCAAGCAGGTCGGCACCGCGATCGCCAAGGATCTGGGCCTGCCCGGCAGCGTCCTGCTCGGGACCGAGGGCGACGTCTATATCGACGATGCGCTGCCCGCCAAGACACGCGCCAAGGTGCTGACCGAGGCGCTGCGCCGCTATCGCGCGCTGCCGCAGGTCGCCGCTGCCTTCTCGGCTGCCGAGATCATGGCGACGCCGATGCCGACCACCCCGCCCGAGACCTGGACGCTGATCGAACGCGCGCGCGCCTCCTTTGCCGAGGGCCGCTCGGGCCAGTTCGTCACGCTCCTCAAGCCGCGCGTGACGACGATCGTGTCGCCCGCCGGCGGCTATGTCGAAACGCACGGCAGCCCGTGGGACTATGATCGCCGCGTGCCGATGCTGTTCTGGCGCAAGGGGATCGCCGGGTTCGAACAGCCGCTGTCGGTGGAGACTGTCGACATCGTGCCGACGCTCGCCGCGACAATCGGCCTGCCGGTATCGGGGCTCGACGGCCGCTGCCTCGACCTCGACGCGGGCGCGGCGAGCACCTGCCCGAGCTGAGGAGCCCCGTCGGACCGCTTGGACCCTGTCCTCCCGCCGCCCGTCATCCCGGCGAAAGCTGGGACGACGGGGTCTTGAGCGGCGGCGGTACGAACCCCCCGCTTCCCCCGCAGCCTCGACTTAGCGCGTCTCGAACGCCCGCAACCCCGGGCCCAGCCGGTTCGCCCCGAGCGCCAGCCGGTCATGGCTGTAAGTCGCCAGGAATGCGGGACTGGTCGCATCGCCCGGTGCCAGCCGCGCGTCATTGTCCTCGACGCGCAACCCGGTCGAGCGATAGGTCTTCGCTTCCGCCGCGACGACGATCAGCCCGGTGTGGTTCTCCTTCTGCCGCCCCTGCACGAAGGTGTTGCGCGCGATCAGCCCGGTCGCGCCTTCGGGCAGGTCGATCATGTAATTGGTCTTCCGCCCCGCGCTGTCGTCGAAGCTGTTGTCGGTGATCGAGACGGTCGGCACGCGCAGTTTGACGTAATGCCCGCCGGTCCCGCGCTCGAACCGCGAGCGGGTGATCGTCACGCTGCCCTGGTTCGCCAGATACACGGCATGCGAGCAGCTCGGCGACTGGTCGCACTGGCCTAGCCCCGAAAAGGTCGACCGGTCGATCGTGATCCGCTGCTCGCTTGGCTCGCCGCCGAGGATGCCTTCCTGGCTGTCGAGGAACATCGCGTTGACGACATTGAGGTCCCCCATCTCGGTGCGGATCCCCGCGCCATTGCCGTCGGGGACGCTGTAGCCGCGAAAGACCAGGCCATCGACGACCGATCCCTGCCCGCGCAGCACCAGTGCCGCCTTCTCCTCACAAGCCACGCCTTCGAAGATCGCGGTGCCCGGCTCCACCGCCTTGAAGGTGATCCGCCCGCCCGCCTGCACCGCGCATTGCCGGTAGGTGCCGGGCGCGATCAGGATCGTCGCGGTGCCGAGCCGGATCGATGAGACCGCCTCCTGCAGCGTCGCAAAGCCCTGCCCGTCGACGGTGAAGGGCGACGCGCGCCGCACCGGCGCTTGGGCCGAGGCGGACGCAGCAACCAGCACGAGCAATAAGAGCGATCGGTTCAAGCAGGGCACTCCCTCATCGGCCAGCCACGATTGCGCCGCCACGCCCCGTGCTTAGCGCGGATGCGCCCCGGCTGCCGATAGCGGGGGCCCGCCCCGCGTCCCGCAATGGCGCAGCCTGCAAACGGATCGACACCGGTTCGACCGTAGCGAAGCATATTGCCGCCGCCTGCCCGGCCGCATACCACCCCGCAGCATAAAGCCGGCGGGGGGCCCCCGACTGCGCGAGAGGGGGAATGCATGCACGCCATGACACCGACGGAGGTCTTCCTCCTTGCGATGCTCATCATCTTCAGCGTCCCCTATCTGGTCTGGCGGCTGGGCCGGACCGATTACTGGGCACCGCTGGTCGTGGTGCAGATCTTCGGCGGCATCCTGCTCGGACCGGGCGTGCTCGGCGCGCTCTTCCCCGATTATTATGCGACGATCTTCACGCCTGCGACAATCGGCTCGCTGAACGGCGTCGCGTGGTGGGCGGTGATGATGTTCGTGTGGGTCGCTGGCATCGAACTCGATCTCGGCGCGGCATGGCGACATCGCCGCGAGACCGCGGTCACCGCCGGCCTCGCGCTGGCAGTGCCGCTCGCGACCGGCAGCATCGCCGCCGCGCTGATGCTGCGCTATCCGGGCTGGGCAGGCGTGTCGGGCGCGCGGTGGCAGGTCGTTCTGGGCATCGGCATGGCCTGCGCGGTCACCGCGCTGCCGATCCTCGTGCTGTTCCTTGAAAAGCTCGAGGTCCTGCGTGAGCCGATCGGCCAGCGCATCCTGCGCTATGCCAGCCTCGACGATATCGCGATCTGGGGCGTGCTCGCGCTGATCCTGCTCGATTGGGAGCGCGTGGGCCGGCAGGCTGGCTTTCTGATCGGCTTCTCGGTCGCCACCCTGCTGATCCGCCGGCTGATGGCGCGGATCCCGGAGCGCGATCGCTGGTATGTCAGCCTGATCTGGCTCGCCGGCTGTGGGTTTGCCGCGGACTGGGCGGGTCTGCATTTCATGGTCGGCGCGTTCCTGTCGGGCGCGGTGCTCGACGCGAAATGGTTCGACCAGGTCCGAATGGACGATTTCCGCCGCTTCGTGCTGCTCGCGGTGATGCCGGTGTTCTTCCTGTCGACCGGCCTGAAGACGCAATGGGCGGTCGGCGGGATTGCGGTGTTCGCCGCCGCAGCATTGCTGCTGCTCGCCTCGGTCGGCGGCAAGCTCGCGGGCGTCCACGCCGCCGGGCGGATCCTCAAATGGCACTCGGGCGAGGCGTCGGCGATCGGCTGGCTGCTTCAGACCAAGGCGCTGATCATGATCATCTTCGTCAACATCCTGCTCGACAAGGCGATCATCACCAACGAAACCTTCACCGCACTGCTGCTGATGGCGTTGGCCAGCACGATGCTGAGCGTGCCGATGGTCGCGCCGAAGCTGAAGAGGCTGGCGGCCTTGGTCGGGCGTAGCGCCTGACAGCCATAAGCATGGCGCCACCCCGGCGAAGGCCGGGGTGACGTCACGGTTCGGGGTCAGTCCAGGTTCGGCCGCAGCCAGCGCTCCGCGATCGGCAGGTCGACGCCGCGGCGCTCTGCATAGTCTTCCAGCTGGTCGCGACCGACGCGGGCGACACCGAAATACTCCGCCTGTGGGTGGCCGAAATAGAAGCCCGAGACGGCCGCGGTCGGAAACATCGCGAAGCTCTCGGTCAGTTCAAGCCCGGTCGCGGTCTCGGCATCGAGCAGGTCGAACAGGATCGGCTTCAGGCTGTGATCGGGGCATGCGGGATAGCCCGGCGCAGGGCGGATGCCGCGATACTGTTCCTTGATCAGCGCATCGTTGGTCAGCTGTTCCTCGGGTGCATAGCCCCACAGCTCCTGACGGACATGCTTGTGCAGCCGTTCGGCGAACGCCTCGGCGAAGCGATCGGCGAGCGCCTTGAGCAGGATGTCGTTGTAATCGTCATGCCCCGCCTTGAACCGCGCGATATGCTCGTCGATCCCGTGGATGCCGACTGCGAACCCCCCGAACCAGTCGCCTGCGGGATCGACGAAATCGGCGAGGCACATGTTCGCGCGCCCCTCGCGCTTCGAAATCTGCTGGCGCAGCATCGGCAGGCGCACGTCCTCGTGCGGCATGTCGTGGCGGCGCGTGTGCGAGACGACCACATCGTCCCCCTCGCGCCGCGCCGGCCACAGCCCCACGACCCCGCGCGGCGTCAGCCATTTCTCCGCGACGATCGTGTCGAGCATCGCCTGCGCATCCGCATAGAGCGAACTCGCGCTCTCGCCGACGACCTCGTCGGTCAGGATCGCCGGGAAATTGCCCGCCAGCTCCCAGGCGCGGAAGAACGGCGTCCAGTCGATATAGTCGCGCAGGTCGGTCAGGTCCCAGTCCGCGAACACATGGACGCCGGGCTTCGCCGGCGCCCCGGGCTTCAACGCGAAGTCCGCGACGAACCCACGCTCGCGCGCCGTCTCGATCGGGATAAGCTCGCTCTGGCCCTTGTTGGCGCGCGCCACCCTCACCGCTTCATATTCGTCCGCGGTCTTGGTCACAAACTCGTCGCGGATCGTGTCGCTGACGAGCGTCGACGCGACACCCACCGCGCGGCTCGCGTCGAGCACATGGACGACCGGACCATCATAGGCGGGCGCGATGCGCAGCGCGGTGTGGACCTTCGACGTGGTCGCGCCACCGATGAGCAGCGGCATCGTCATGCCCGCACGCTTCATCTCCTCGGCGACCGTCACCATCTCGTCGAGGCTCGGCGTGATGAGGCCCGACAGCCCGATCATGTCCGCGTCATTCTCGTTCGCGGCCTCGAGGATCTTCGACCACGGCACCATGACGCCCAGATCGACCACGTCGAAGCCGTTGCACTGCAGGACCACGCCGACGATGTTCTTGCCGATGTCATGCACGTCGCCCTTGACGGTCGCCATGATGATCTTGCCCTTGCCGCGCGCGCCGGGCTCCTTGGCTGCCTCGATGTAAGGCAGCAAATGCGCGACCGCCTTCTTCATCACGCGCGCCGATTTCACGACCTGCGGCAGGAACATCTTGCCGCTGCCGAACAGGTCGCCGACGACGTTCATGCCATCCATCAGCGGGCCCTCGATCACCTCGATCGGGCGACCGCCATTGCCGTCGATGATCAGCCGCGCTTCCTCGGTATCCTCGACGACGTGCAGGTCGATGCCCTTGACCAGCGCATATTCGAGCCGCTTGTTGACGCCGAGCGAACGCCATTCGGCCGCCGCCTTCTCCGCGACGACATCGGTGCCGCGATAGCGCTCGGCGAGCTGGACGAGCCGCTCACCCGCTTCGGGATCCTTGTTAAGCACGACATCCTCGACCGCCTGACGCAGCTCAGGATCGATATCGTCATAGATGTCGAGCTGCCCGGCGTTGACGATCGCCATGTCCATGCCCGCGGGGATCGCATAATACAGGAACACGCTGTGCATTGCGCGGCGCACGGGCTCGTTGCCGCGGAACGAGAAACTGAAGTTCGACAGCCCGCCCGAGATATGGACGTGCGGGCAGCGCGCCTTTATCTCGCGGCACGCCTCGATGAAGTCGACGCCGTAATTATCGTGCTCCTCGATCCCCGTCGCGACCGCGAAGACGTTGGGATCGAAGATGATATCCTCGGGCGGAAAACCGATCCCAACGAGCAGCTTGTAGGCGCGCTCGCAGATCTCGACCTTGCGGTCCTTGGTGTCCGCCTGCCCGACCTCGTCGAACGCCATCACGACCACCGCGGCGCCGTATGCCATGCACTTCTTGGCCTGGCTGAGGAACTGCTCCTCGCCCTCCTTCATGCTGATCGAATTGACGATCGGCTTGCCGCTGACGCATTTCAGCCCCGCCTCGATCACGCTCCATTTCGAGCTGTCGACCATGAACGGGATGCGCGCGATATCGGGTTCGGCGGCGATCAGCTTCAAGAACGTCGTCATCGCGTGGTGCGCGTCGAGCAGCCCCTCGTCCATGTTGACGTCGAGCACCTGTGCGCCGCTCTCGACCTGCTGGCGCGCGACCTCGACCGCGGCAGGATAGTCGCCCGCCATGATCAGCTTCTTGAAGCGGGCCGATCCGGTGACGTTGGTTCGCTCGCCGATGTTGACGAAGGACGTGGAGGAGGGAGTGGTCATCGGTTCATTTCTTCCCCCCCTCCCGCAAGCGGGAGGGGGTCGGGGGGTGGGCGCCCGGCATCCGCGGGCCTAGTCGTTGGGGGAGAGCGCGAGCCCACCCCCTGCCCCCTCCCGCTTGCGGGAGGGGAAGAAAGTCAGGCCGCCATCGTGAACGGTTCGAGCCCGGCAAGCTTGGTCCGCACCTCCGGCCGCGAGACCGCCCGCGGTTCCAGCCCGCGCACGCCGTCGGCCATCGCCTTGATATGCGCAGGGGTCGAGCCACAGCAGCCGCCGAGTACGTTGACCTGCTTGGCCACCGCCCATTCGCCGACCAGCCCGGCGGTCGTCGCCGGCATCTCGTCATATTCGCCAAGTTCGTTGGGCAGCCCGGCGTTCGGGTAGATCATGATCAGCGTGTCGGCGATGCCGGACAGGGTCTTCACATGCGGCCGCAGCTGCTCCGCACCGAACGAGCAGTTGAGCCCGATCGTGATCGGCTTAGCATGCCGCACCGCGTGCCAGAACGCCTCGACCGTGTGCCCCGACAGGTTGCGGCCCGACAGATCGGTCAGCGTCATCGACAGCATGATCGGCACGTCGCGCCCCAGGTCGTCGCCCGCCTCGATCGCGGCCATGATCCCGGCCTTGGCGTTGAGCGTATCGAACACCGTCTCGATCAGGATGAAGTCGACGCCGACCCCCTCGCCGCCCTCGAGCAGCGCGTCGATCTGTTCGCGGTAGACGCCCTTCAGGTAATCGAAATCGATCTCGCGATAGCCGGGATCGTTGACGTCGGGGGACAGCGACAGCGTCTTGTTCGTCGGCCCGATCGCGCCGGCCACGAACCGCGGCCGGCCGTCCTTCGCCTCATATTCGGTCGCAAGCGCCCGTGCGATCTTCGCGCTTTCGACGTTGATCGCGCGGACCAGATGCTCGGCGCCGTAATCCGCCTGGCTGATGATGTTCGCGCTGAACGTATTGGTCGAGACGATGTCCGACCCCGCGTCGAGATATTCGCGCGTGATCGTCTGGGGCACGTCCGGCCTGGTAATCGCCAGAATGTCGTTATTGCCCTTCTGGTCGTGGCTGAGCCCGAGGTCGCCCGCATAGGCCGCCTCGTCGAGCTTCCAGTTCTGGATCTCGGTGCCGAACGCGCCGTCGGTGATCAGGATGCGCTTGGCGGCTTCCGCGTTGAAACGTTCACGTGGTGTCATCGATTGGACTCCCCCCTCCCGCAAAGCGGGAGGGGTCGGGGGGTGGGCGCCCGCTATCCTCGGGCGGTATCGTTGGGGGCGAACGCGAGCCCACCCCCGGCCCCTCCCGCCTGCGGGAGGGGTGATGAATTATGCCGCGGCGACCTTTTCGCTCGGCTTCGCGCGGACGCCGAGCATGTGACAGATAGCATAGGCGAGTTCGGCGCGGTTGAGCGTGTAGAAGTGGAAATCCTTCACGCCGCCGGCATAGAGCCGCCGGCACATCTCGGCCGCGATCGTCGCCGCGACCAGCTGTCGGGCCGCAGGGTGGTCGTCGAGCCCCTCGAACAGCCGGTCCATCCAGGCCGGGATCTCCGCCCCGCACGCGCTCGCGAACTTGCGCGTCTGCGCGACGTTCGAGACCGGGAGGATACCCGGCAGGATCTGCGCGGTGATTCCCGCTGCGGCCACCCGGTCGCGGAACCGGAAATAGGCTTCCGGCGAGAAGAAGAACTGCGTGATCGCCCGCGTCGCGCCCGCGTCGAGCTTGCGCTTGAGGTTGTCGAGATCGACGTCATGCCCGCCGGATTCGGGGTGGCATTCCGGATAGGCCGCGACCGAAATCTCGAACGGATGCAGCCGTGCCAGTCCGGCGACCAGCGCGGCCGCATTCTCATACCCGCCGGGATGCGCCTGATAGGGCTGACCCAGCGTCGGCATGTCGCCGCGCAGCGCGACGATGTGCCGTACGCCTGCCGCCCAATATTCCTCGGCAACCTGATCGATCTCGGCCTTGGTCGCCTCGACGCATGTCAGGTGCGCGGCGGCGTTCATCGACGTTTCGCGCTGAATCCGCGCAACGGTCGCGTGCGTCCGCTCGCGCGTCGACCCGCCCGCGCCATAGGTCACCGACACGAAATCGGGACCGAGCGGCTCGAGCGTACGGATCGCGTCCCAAAGCTGGGCGTCCATCTTGTCGCTCTTGGGCGGGAAGAATTCGAAGCTGATCCCCACGTCGCCTGCGAGGTCGGCAAAGAGCGGTTCTTCGAGCGCACGACGCGCCTCGGCCAGTTGGGGAATAGTGATTGTCGTCATGCCGCCTTCACCTCACGCAAACTCAGGCCAATCCTGCGGCCGAGCCATAATTTCACCGTCAGCTCACCGCCCTCGAGCGTCTCGACCCGCGCGGTCTGCAAACCGGCCGCGTCGAACCAAGCCGTCATCTGATCGTCGGCAAAGCCGAGACGCGTATGCGCATCGCTCAACCGCAATTCTTCGCGGTCGTGGCTCGCGAAATCCGCGATCAGCAACCGCCCGCCCGGTGCCAGCACGCGCGCCGCCTCGCGGACTGCGGCGCCGGGCTGCTGCGCAAAATGAAGCACGTGGTGCAGGATCGCGACGTCCGCCGCCCCGTCGTCGAGCGGCAGCGCGTACAGATCCGCCTGCCGCAATTCGGCATGCGCCATGTCGTGGAGCTTGGCGCGCGCCAGGCGCAGCATCTCCGAACTGCGATCGATTCCCAGCGCCAGCCGGGCATGTCCACCGAACAGCTCGAGCATCCGGCCCGTCCCCGTGCCGATGTCGATCAGCGTCCCGACCCTCGCATCGCCGAGCATCGCCGCCATCGCCGCCTCGACCTCGCTTTCGGCGACGTGCAGCGAACGGATCGCATCCCATTCGCCGGCATGCCCCTCGAACCACGCCGCCGCGCTCGCCGCCCGATCGGCGCGCACCGCAGCAAGCCGCGCCGCGTCGGCAACCGCCCAGTGATCGGGTTCAGCCTTGGCCCAGCTATCGAGAGCGGCAGCGACCGGATCGACGACATCGCTGCGCCCCACGCCGACGAATACCCAGCTGCCCTCCTTGCGACGCTCCGCCAGACCGGCATCGCACAGGATCTTCACATGGCGCGACACGCGCGGCTGGCTCTGTCCGAGCACCTGCGCGAGTTCGCCAACCGACAGCTCCATGCGACGCAGAAGCGCGAGAATACGCAATCGGGTCGCATCCGCCATCGCACGGAAGATTTCGAGCGCCATCGTCATGGGCAGTCATATAAAGAATTCTTTATATGAGGTCAACGCAGGCCGTAGCGTGTCGCTGGAGGAATGCTGACCCCAAGGTCGTCCCAACGTCGACGGATCGGAAACGCTTGGTCCGCGTTCGAACACGCGATGAACTGGAAAGCATCCGGCTCACAAGCGTCAGGTCCCTCCGGATCGACGCCGAATTTGATGATGGGAGTGTTATTCATGAAGAAGTTTCTGATCCCCGCGCTGGTCCTGACGGCCGGCCTCGCAGCGTGCAGCAACAATGCGCAGAACGAGACCGCGGAAGCGGCGAACGCCATCGCGGCGGACGCAAGCGCGACGACCCAGAACGCGGTCGCCGATGTCGATGCCGCCAGCGATCGTGCGCTCGGCTCGGCTGAAGCATCGCTCGACAATGCCGGTGCACGCATGGACAACGCCGCTGACCGTCTCGACGCCAGCGCAGACCGCGCCGGCGAGCGCGCAGAGGCCAACGCCGACCGTGCGGGTGCCGCGATCAACAACAGCGCCGACCGCGCAGCAGACGCCACGGGTAACGCACTGACCCGCGCCGGCAACGCGATCAAGGACTGATCCCCGTCACGGACCGCCCCGCACCGCGTCGTCCGACCGCGATCCAGTCGATGGTCCTGCGCTCCCGGCCTGTCTGGTCGGGACGTGGACTATCGGCAGGATTCGCTTCTGGCGGCCGGCTCGGGGCGGTTCTGTCTCTCGTCCTGCTGGGCGCCTGTTCCCCGACTCCGGAACAACCCGGCGCGGTCACGCGGGACGAGGCAGCGCAACTCAACGATGCCGCGACCATGCTCGACGCGAACAGCATGCGCCCCGACGGCCCACCCCCTATTGGCAACTCGACCGCTGACGGCACGACACCGTCCCCCTCCCCCTCGCAAAGCGACCAGCCCCAATGATGAATCGCCGCCTCGGCTCGACCGATCTCAAGATCGCCCCCCTCGTTCTCGGGGGGAACGTGTTCGGATGGACAGCGGACAAGACCGCCAGCTTTGCGGTGCTCGATGCATTCGTCGCGGGTGGCGGGACAATGATCGACACCGCCGACATGTATTCGTCATGGGTGGACGGTCATGAGGGTGGCGAATCCGAGACGATGATCGGCGACTGGCTGCGGACGAGCGGCAGGCGTGACGACGTGCTGATCGCGACCAAGGTCGGCATGCTGCCGGGTGAAGGTGGCGAGAAGCTCCAGCCGGCGCGTATCGCGGCAGCGGCCGAAGCATCGCTCAAGCGTCTCGGCACGGATCGCATCGATCTCTATTATGCGCATCAGGATGACGACACGGTGCCGCAGGAGGCTGTCCTCGAGGCCTTCGGCAAGCTCGTCGATGCCGGAAAGGTGCGCGTCATCGGCGCGTCGAACTTCCACGCCGCACGCCTGAAGTCTGCGGTGGACGCCGCAAAGGCCAGCGACCTGCCGCGCTATCATGTCCTCCAGCCCGAATATAATCTCGTCAGCCGCGAAAAGTTCGAAGGCGAATTGCAGGACTATTGCGTGACCGAGAATATCGGCGTTCTTCCCTATTACGGTCTCGCATCGGGCTTCCTCACCGGTAAATACCGCACGCCCCACGATCTGGGCGCAAGCGTTCGCGGCGGTGGCATGCGCGACCTCCTCGACGGAAAGGGCAAGGCAGTTCTCGAGGCGATGGATGCGGTCGTCTCTGACACGGGCGCCAGCCACGCTCAGGTCGCGCTCGCATGGCTTCTGGCACAGCCCGGGATTACCGCACCGATCGCAAGTGCGACCAGCGCGCGTCAGATCGAGGATCTTCTGCCCGCGATGACGCTCGAGCTTTCGGATGCGCAGCTTTCGGCGTTGACTCTGGCGGGGGCGTGATGCGTCCCGCGCCCGGGTGACCGGGCGCGGTCTATGCCTCAGCGGAAATGGCTCACCAGGTTCGAATAGTCGTAGGGTTTCTGGAAGAAGGCGACGCCATCGGGCAGACCTGCGGCTTTGCTCGGCCGCTGGCCGGACGTGACGACAACCTGGATCTGCGGCCAGCGCCGGCGAATGATCGCTGCGAGGGCCAGCCCGTCCATCGAGCCCGGCATGTCGATATCGGTAAAGACCGCCGCGACATCGTCACGCGACGTGAGGATCGCCATCGCCTCGTCCGCATCGTCGGCGACGAGCGTCGACAGTCCGGCATCCTCGATCCGCGCCGTTGCGGTAATTTGGACAAGCAGATGATCTTCGACGATCAGAACGATCCCCGCAGCGGGGCGTCTGATCAATGGCGGTGCGAACAATGGAAACCCCATACACAAATTCAGGGTCGGCTCACGATCGGTCCGCCTGAGGCAGGTCGGGACGCGTGAGGCGCGAACCCGCTATGAACGGTCGGCGGCGAATTCGGACGCATCGCCGACGCGGATTTTCGTCGCATCACATGCGCCCTGTCGCATTCCTGGCGCGTCCAGCCGTATCGGCGTTCAGTCGCCGACGAACGTCAGTGCCGAGGTGCGACGCTCGCGTTCGTTGACGATCAACGCGCGGCCTGCGGGGGCTACCGAGCGCTGCGGGCAATCCGCGCGGAAGCATCCGCGACAGCCGATGCCGATCGGCATAGCCGCGCCCGTCAGATCGATACCGCTCGCAGCGACCAGCCCGCGCGCGAGTGCCGCCTCGACCCCCAATCCGATCGCGAACTCCGCGCGCACCGCCCCGAAGCGACGCCCCTGCGGACGCACCGTCCGCGCCATCGTCAGCCAGCGCGCACCGTCCTCCATCTCGACCAGCTGCACCACCAGGTCCCCCGGACGATCGAACGCGTGATGGAGCTGCCACAGCGGACAACGCCCCTCCGCCTCGACCAGTGCCGCGCCGCTCGCGCCAGGATAGCGCTTGGATGCCTGCCCGGCGCGGTCGATCCGGATCATGAAGAAGGGAAGCCCCCGCGCGCCTACCCGCTGCAACGTCGTCAGCCGGTGCGCGACCTGTTCGAACCCTGCGCCAAACCGTCGCTGCAGCAGTTCGATATCGTAGCCGGTCGCCTCGCACCCGCGCAGGAACCGCGCATAGGGCATCATCACCGCCGCCGCGAAATAGCTGAGCAGATGGCGCCGATACAGCCGTTCGGCAGCGCGGTCGGTGAAGCCTGCGGCCTTGGCCAGCGCATCGACCTCCGCCTGCGTCTCAATCTGGCCAAGCTGGAACGCGACCGCGAACGTCCGTGAGGCGGGATCGAGCACCTCGCTCAGTTGCAGCTGCCGGGCATGGAGATCGAGCCGCCGCAACGTGTCGGGCAGCACGTCGGCAGGCAGGACGCGGATCGTGATGCCGTGTTTGGCGCGCAGACGCTCGGTGATCGCCCCGTAAAGGTCGCCGGCACCCAGCCGCAGCTCGTCCGCCAGCGCTTCGGCGGCGGCGTCGAGATCGGCAAAGTGATTCCGCCATCGCTCGATCTCGCGGCGCACCAGTGCGACCGGGTCGTCGAATGGCGCGATCGCACCATCCCGCTCCCCCATCCGGTCGAACACGCGCGCAAAGGCCTCGGCACCACCGGGCGCGCTGGCCAGCCATTCCTCGACCTCGTTGCGGTCGATCGCCAGGTCGGCGAACATGGGATGCGCCAGACGACGGCGGATCGCCTCCGAACCGCCGCCCGGTTCGGCCGCTGCCAAGGTCCGTGGATCGAAATCGAAGCTTTCCGCCAGTTTGACGAGCAACGTTGCGGAGATCGGCCGCTGGTTGCGCTCGACCAGATTGAGGTAGCTCGGACTGATCGTCAGCATTTCCGCCATCGCGGCCTGGGTCAGTCCGGCACCCCGTCGCAACCGCCTGATCGCATGCCCTGCCAGTAGTTTGCGCTCGGCCATTCCACCTCCCCGTCCTTGTCACGATAGTTACAGAGAGACAGGGTCCGCGCAACGCCCAACGACAGCACAACCCGGCCATTCGCCCGCTCCAGCTTCCAAACCCCGCAAACCTCAGGCTTTATGCTGCTATCGCCGCCCCGGTTGCTCGAGTTTGTAAACGGGGAGACACATTCGCCATGAAGGAGATGGGCATGACGACCGAACCAATGCGCGCCCGCGCCGTTTTCTCGACCGCAGATTTCGAATTGCTCAAGGAAGCGATTGGCGAATTGATCACCAAGGTTTCGGTCGACGACGTCAAGCTGAGCCGCCTCAGCGCGCTGTATCACCGGCTCGGCCGGCTCGGCTGACCGCCACCGTTCGACGGGCATTTCGCCAACAGGCGCGCACGTCGGACCGAGCGATTTCCTGGGGAGGAAAAGGGCCCATTGGTGCACAGGCATCGATGGGCTTTTCCGCGTCTGGCCGACGCCCCCGTCCTCGCCTAGGAGGCGGTATGGCCGATGGAATTCTCAACAAGATCAAGGACGATATCGTCCTTTACGGCGCGCTTGCCGCCAATCTCGGCATTGCCGTCGCAAAGTTCGTCGCCGCGGGGCTGACCGGGTCGTCGTCGATGCTGACCGAGGGTGTCCATTCACTGGTCGACAGCGGCAATCAGATCCTGCTGCTGTACGGACAATCGCGGGCGAAGCAGCCGGCGGATGCGGCCCACCCGTTCGGCTATGGCCGCGAGCTCTATTTCTGGGCGTTCGTCGTCGCGATCCTGATCTTCGCGGTGGGCGCGGGCGTGTCAATCTATGAAGGGTATCGGCACATGCTGCGGCCCGAGCCGCTGTCCGACCCTCTCATCGCCTATATCGTTCTGGGCGTCGCTGTCCTGCTCGAGGGCACGAGCTGGACGATCGCAGTTCACGAATTCGCCAAGTCAAAGGGGGATTCGGGCTGGTGGACCGCGATCCACCGCTCGAAGGACCCGGCAGGCTTCATCGTCCTGTTCGAGGATTCGGCGGCGCTGGCGGGGCTGCTGATCGCCGGGCTCGGCATCTGGGCCAGCCACGCCTTTGCCGACCCCCGGATCGACGGCGTCGCGTCGATCCTGATCGGCCTGATCCTCGCGCTCGTCGCGGTGATCCTGGCCCGCGAGTCGAAGGGGCTGCTGATCGGCGAGCGCGCAGACTCCGCCGTGATCGCGACGATTCGCGGCATCGTCGCGGCGCACCCGGCGATCGCCGCGGTGAACCATGTCCGGACGATCCACACCGCGCCCGACAGCATCTTCGCAGCGATCAGCGCGGACTTCGTCGACACGCTGACGATGGGCGAAGGCGAGACGATGATCGAGGCGATGGAAGGCGAGCTCCGCGCTGCGGTGCCCATGCTCGCCTCGATCTATATCCGTCCCGAAAAGCGCGAGAACGCCGTCGTGGTTCACGAGGGCGTCCCGGAGGATCAATAGGCGCGGGCGATCAGGATCCGCTCGACCGCAGGCTGACCGGTGAAGATGCAGGCGCCATCGTCGCATCCGGTCTGGCCGATCGGCGCGTTGCGGATCGTCAGCTTGAGCGCCTTCAACCGCTCGACGACCGAGTCGAGCGCCGCGCCGGTCGGCTTCGCCCAGCGCACATCGACCCAGCCGGGATTCTTCACACCATCGGCGAAATGCGTCTCGAGCGCCGCAAAGTCGTCGATCGGCACGATGTTGGCGCGCAGCCGCTCCACCGACTCGATGTGCAACGCCCCCTGCACGTCCGCCAGCATGCCCGACACCGCTTCGACAAAGGCATCGCGCGGGGTCGCGACGCTGTCGAGCTTGCCGTCCTCGCGGTAGAGACGGTCGCGGCGGATGACCGAGACGTTGCCGCCCGCCATGTCACGGCCGCCGACCTCGATCACGATCGGTGCGCCCTTCTTGACCCAGCCCCAGCGCTTCGTCGCCGCCTTGGCGGGTTTCAGATCGAGCAGCGCACGGACCGGCTCGCCGAGTGCGGACTGCTTGGCGAGTTCGGCCTGAAGCGACTTGCAATAGTCGACGATCGCCGCGTCGTCGGGATTGTCGCGCAGCATCGGCACGATCACCACCTGCCACGGCGCGATCATCGGCGGCACGCGCAGGCCGTCGTCGTCGCCGTGAACCATGATGACGCCGCCGATCATCCGCGTCGACACGCCCCAGCTGGTGGTGTTGGCGAACTCGAACTCGCCGGCTGCGTTCTGGAAGCGGATATTCTGCGCCGAGGCGAAATTGGTGCCGAGGAAATGCGAGGTACCCGCCTGGAGCGCCTTGCCGTCCTGCATCATCGCCTCGATCGAATAGGTCGCGACCGCGCCCGGGAAGCGCTCATTCTCTGGCTTCTCGCCTGCGATGACGTGGAGGCCCAGGCATTCCTCGGCGAAGTCGCGGTACACTTCGAGCATCTTGAGCGTCTCGTCGCGCGCTTCGTCGACGGTCGCGTGCGCGGTATGCCCCTCCTGCCAGAGGAACTCGCTGGTGCGCAGGAACATGCGCGTGCGCATTTCCCAGCGGACGACATTGGCCCATTGGTTGATCAGCACGGGCAGGTCGCGCCACGACTGGACCCAGCGCGCGAACGCGGCGCCGATGACCATCTCCGACGTGGGGCGCACGACGAGCGGCTCCTCGAGCTTGGCGTCGGGATCGGGCACGAGTCGGCCATAGCCATCCGCCTTCAACCGGTGATGCGTGACGACCGCCATTTCCTTGGCGAATCCGTCGACATGCTCGGCCTCCTTCTCGAAATAGGAGAGCGGGATGAAGAGCGGGAAATAGCAATTCTCATGCCCCGTCGCCTTGATCCGGTCGTCGAGCAGTCGCTGGATCCGCTCCCAGATGCCATAGCCCCAGGGGCGGATGACCATGCAGCCGCGGACGCCGGATTCCTCGGCGAGGTCGGCCTCGGTGATGACGGCCTGGTACCAGGCGGAAAAATCTGCCTCGCGGGTGACGGGGAGTGCGCGCTTTATCATGGCGTCGCGCTTATCGCGAACATGGCGCTTCGTCACCCCATCCCACCGCCCCTACCGCCGTCAGCCT
Source organism: Sphingomonas sp. STIS6.2 (assembly GCF_000732685.2). Classification (NCBI taxonomy): domain Bacteria; kingdom Pseudomonadati; phylum Pseudomonadota; class Alphaproteobacteria; order Sphingomonadales; family Sphingomonadaceae; genus Sphingomonas; species Sphingomonas sp. STIS6.2. The sequence continues at coordinate 142,923 of NZ_JPDP02000041.1, read as the reverse complement.
GACGAAAGTCAGGACCAAGGATACCACCCGAAGCGCTTCTGGCTCTTGATCCTGACTTTCGTCAGGATGACGGCGGTTTGAGGGTGGGATCGCGGGCGCGGTTTGCGTAGGTGCAGGCAATGCCCTCGGACCGCATCCTTCCCGCCATCGGCATGCGGCTGCTGTCGGTCGTGATCTTCGCCCTGATGAACACCGCGATCAAGCTAGCCGAACGCCACGGCGCGAGCGTGTCGGAGATCCTGTTCTTCCGCCAGTTCGGCGCGTGCCTGCTGGTGTCGGCCGTCATCACCGCCGGACCCGGCCTGCCCTCGATCGCGACGAAGCGGCTGCCCGCGCACATCATCCGCGCGGTCGTCGGGCTGTCGGCGATGGCGTTCACGTTCAACGGGATCGTCGCGCTGCCGCTGGCGGAGGCGACGACGATCGGCTTCACCGTGCCGATCTTCGCGACGATCCTCGGCGCGCTGGTGCTGCGCGAGCCGACCGGGTGGCATCGCTGGGCCGCGGTGGCGGCGGGGTTTGCCGGCGTGCTGATCGTCGCGCAGCCCGGAAGCGGCGATCATTTTCCGTTATGGGGCGCAGGCTGTGCGCTGGCGGGCGCGTTCGGGACGGCGAGCGTGTCGATCCTGCTCCGGCAGATCGGCAAGACCGAGAGCGCGCTGACGACGGTGTTCTGGTTCTCCGCGCTGTCGCTGGTGCCGCTGTCGGTGATCTACGCGCGGGCGGCGGAGGCTCATGATCTCGTGACCTGGGCCTGCCTTGCGAGCGTCGGGATCTTCGGGGGCCTCGCGCAGATCGCGATGACGACATCGTTGCGGCTCGGGCCGGTATCGGTGGTGGTGCCGATGGATTATTCGAGTCTGTTATGGGCGACATTGCTCGGCTGGCTGGTGTTCGACACGCTGCCCGCCGAGGCGACCTGGTTCGGCGCCCCCGTCATCGTCGCGAGCGGCCTCTACATCGTCTGGCGCGAACATGTCCGCCGCCAGGACGAAACCGACCGCGCGATCGCCTGACGGGCATCATATCCGTCATCCTGACGAAAGTCAGGATCCAGAGCCACGACCGGTATCGCTCGGTTACCCTGGGTCCTGACTTTCGTCAGGACGACGGGAGCGGATGGGATGACGGAGCGCGTAGGGCGCGCTCCGTCTCCGCCATGCTTCGGGAAGCCGGGGTGTCGCTGGCTCGGGGCCTACTCCGCCGCCTGCGCAAGCGGTGCGGGATCCTTCCAGACCAGCACCGGTTTGCGTGCCGCGAGCGTCTCGTCGAGGCGCGCGCGGGGGGCGAAGTGCGGGGCGGTCTTGAGGCTGGGGTCGCCCGCCTTGGCGCGTTCGGCGACCGATCGCAGTGCGGCGATGAACTGGTCGAGCGCCGCCTTCGATTCGGTCTCGGTCGGCTCGACCAGCATCGCGCCGTGGACGACGAGCGGGAAGTACATCGTCATCGGGTGGAAACCCTCGTCGATCAGCCCCTTGGCGATGTCGATCGTCGAGAAGCCCTCGGCGAGACCCGAATCGGAGAACAGCGCCTCGTGCATGCATGGACCCGACGGGCCGAACGGCGCGTCGAGCGTCTCGTCGAGGCTGCGCAGGATGTAGTTCGCGTTGAGCACCGCATCTTCCGACACCTGGCGCAGGCCATCGGCGCCGTGGCTGAGGATGTAGGTCAGCGCGCGCGTGAACATGCCCATCTGGCCGTGGAACGCGACCATCCGGCCAAAGCTGCCGGCATGATGTTCGCCTGCGGTTTCCTCCTCGACGAGGACAAAAGTCTCGCCCTGCTTTTCGACGAACGGCAGCGGGGCGTAGGGCGTAAGCGCCGCCGAGAACACCACCGGACCCGAACCTGGACCACCGCCGCCATGCGGGGTCGAGAAGGTCTTGTGCAGGTTGATGTGCATCGCATCGATGCCGAGATCGCCTGGGCGGACGCGGCCGACGATCGCGTTGAAGTTCGCGCCGTCGCAATAGACGAAACCGCCCGCCGCATGCACTGCGTCCGAAATCTCGCGCATGTCGCGCTCGAACAGCCCGCAGGTGTTGGGGTTGGTGATCATCACGCCCGCGACGTCGGGGCCGAGCCGGGCCTTCAGCGCTTCGGTGTCGACGCGACCCTCGGCGGTGGCGGGGATATCCTCGACGCTATAGCCGGCGAACGCGGCGGTCGCGGGGTTGGTGCCGTGCGCGCTCTCGGGAACGAGGATGACCTTGCGGTGCCCCTCACCCTTGGCTTCGAGCGCGGCGCGGATCGCGAGGATCCCGCACAGCTCGCCATGCGCGCCCGCCTTGGGGCTCATCGCGACCGAGGTCATGCCGGTGAGCGTGACGAGCCAGTGCGCGAGCTGGTGGATGACCTCGAGCGCGCCCTGCACGGTATCGACCGGCTGGAGCGGGTGGACGTCGGAGAATCCGGGCAACCGTGCCATCTTCTCGTTGAGGCGCGGATTGTGCTTCATCGTGCAACTGCCGAGCGGGAAGAAGCCGAGATCGATGCCGTAATTCTGGCGCGACAGACGCGTGTAATGGCGGACGGTCTCGGGCTCCGACAGACCGGGGAGGCCGATCGGAGCCTTGCGTGCCAGCGCGCCGAGCTTGCTGGTCGTCGCGCGTGCGGGCGCGGTCGCGAAGTCGACGCCGGTGGTGTGGCTGTCGCCGATCTCGAAGATCAGCGCTTCCTCCAGCATCAGCGCCTTGTTGCCGGTGACGCTGGCGGCGACGTTGCCCTTGCCCTGCTCGGGCGCGGTCGGGCGCCAGCCGCTCTGGTTGATGCTCATGCCAGTATCTCCTGGAGTGCGGACGCAAGCGTTTCGACGTCCTCCGCGGTGGTCGTTTCGGTCACGGCGACGACGAGGCCGTTGGCGAGATCGTCCTTGCCCGGGTAAAGCCGCCCTAGCGAGACGCCCGCGAGGATGCCGCGGTCCGCGAGCGTGCGGACGACGGGGCGCGCCTCGACGGGCAGCTTCAGCGTGAATTCGTTGAAGAAGCTGTCGTTGATCAGTTCGACGCCGGGGATCTGCGACAGGCGCTCGGAAGCGGCCACGGCACCCGCATGGTTGATCTCGGCCAGCTCTCGCAGTCCCGCTTCGCCGAGCAGCGTCATGTGGATCGAGAAAGCCAGCGCGCACAGCCCCGAGTTGGTGCAGATGTTCGACGTCGCCTTTTCACGGCGAATATGCTGCTCGCGCGTCGACAGAGTCAGCACGAAGCCGCGGCGGCCATCGGCGTCGACGGTTTCGCCGCAAAGCCGGCCGGGCATCTGGCGGACATATTTGTCCTTGCACCCGAACAGGCCGACATAGGGCCCGCCGAACTGGAGGCCGACGCCGAGCGACTGCCCCTCGCCGACGACGATGTCCGCGTCCATCTCGCCGGGCGAGGTGATCGCGCCGAGCGCGACGGGCTCCGTGACGACCGCGATCAGCAGCGCCTTTTTCGCGTGGCACGCATCCGCGAGCGGACGCAGATCGGCGATGCGGCCGAGGATGTCGGGATACTGGACGACCACGCACGACGTGTCGTCGTCGATCTTCGCGATCAGCCGGTCGAGGTCCATTTCGGGCACCAGCCGCGGGTCGGTCGTGTCGAGCACGTCGCCGGTGAACTTGGCCATCGTGTTCGACACCGACACGTAATGCGGGTGCAGCCCCGCCGACAGGATCGCCTTGCCGCGCTTGGTGATGCGACGCGCCATCACGATCGCTTCCCAGCACGCGGTCGAGCCGTCGTACATCGACGCATTGGCGACGTCGGTGCCGAGCAGCCGCGCGACCTGAGTCTGGAACTCGAACAGCATCTGCAGCGTGCCCTGCGCGATCTCGGGCTGGTATGGCGTGTAGGCGGTCAGGAACTCGCCGCGCTGGATCAGGTGATCGACGCTGGCGGGTACATGATGCTTGTACGCGCCGCAGCCGAGGAAGAACGGGGCTTCACCCGCGGTCAGGTTCTTCTTGGCGAGCACCGACATGTGGCGTTCGACCGCCATTTCGGAGGCATGCATCGGCAGGTCGCGGACGGGGCCGTCGAGGCGGGCGGCTTCGGGCACGTCGACGAACAGGTCGTCGATCGTCGCGGCACCGATGACGGCAAGCATCGCCTCGCGGTCGGGCTGGGTCAGGGGAAGGTAGCGCATGGAACTCTCCTTGCCCCTCCCCTTCAGGGGAGGGGTTGGGGGTGGGGCGTTTCCACAGGCGGCGCGTCTGTCGCACTGTCCCACCCCAACCCCTCCCCTGAAGGGGAGGGGCTTTGACGAATTAAAGCCCTTCGACGAACGCCGCGTAGGCAGCTTCGTCCATCAGGCTGTCGAGCTCGCTCGGATCGCTGAGCGTCAGCTTGAAGAACCAGCCGGCGGCTTCGGCGTCCGAATTCACCAGGCTCGAATCGTCGGCGAGCGCGGCGTTGCCCTCGATGACGGTGCCCGACACCGGCGAATAGACGTCCGACGCGGCCTTGACCGATTCGACGACCGCGGCATCCGCGCCCTTGGTCAGCTGCTTGCCGGCCTCGGGAACCTCGACGAACACGACGTCGCCAAGCTGGCTCTGCGCGTATTCGCTGATGCCGACCGTGCCGACGTCACCGTCGACATCGACCCACTCATGATCCTGCGTAAAATAACGGCTCATATCACTTGGCTCCTGCGCGGACGTAGCGGTGGGGAATGAAGGGCATTGCGGTGACGGTCGCGCTATGGACCTTGCCGCGCTGTGCGATCTCGATGCGGGTGCCCGGCGTCGCCAGCGCGAGCGGCACATAGGCCATCGCGATCGGCTTCCCGAGCGTCGGCGCGAACCCGCCGCTGGTGAGGCGGCCGATCGTCGCGCCGGTGTCGTCGATCACCTCGGACCCCTCGCGCGCGGGCTGGCGGCCCTCGACGATCAGGCCGACTCGCTTGGCGGCGGGGCCATTCTCGCGCTGGGAAAGGATACGCTGGGCGCCGGGGAAATCGGCGGCCTCACGGCGGCGCTTCGATAACGCGAAACCGAGGTCTGCCATGACCGGCGTGGTCTCGGGATCGAGATCGTGGCCGTAGAGTGGCAAACCGGCTTCGAGACGCAGCGAATCGCGTGCGCCAAGGCCGATCGGCTTGATCTCGGGAAGTGCGAGCAGCGCGTCGGCGAACGCGACGGCATGCTCGGCGGGGATCGAGATCTCGACGCCGTCCTCGCCGGTATAGCCCGATCGGCTGATCCAGAGCGGCACGTCGTTCCAGTGGAACGCGCCCGCGGTCATGAACACGAGGCTGTCGATGCCTGGGACGATCCGCGCAACCGCCGCGACGGCCTTGGGGCCTTGCACCGCGAGCAGCGCCTGATCGTCGAGGATGTTGATCGTGACGTCGTCGGGCAGATGCTCGATCAGATAGCTGACATCGTCATATTTGGTCGCGCCGTTGACGACGACGTAAAAGCTGCCGCTGGCGGTCGGCGACGGGTGGAGCGGGTCATACGCCTCGGGCTCGACGTCCTGCGCGGAGAAAGGCGAGGGCTGATCGTCGGGCAGCCGCGTCGCCATCAGGTCGTCGAGGATGCCGCCATCCTGCGCGAGCAGCAGCGAATAGCGCATCTTGCCCTCGCCAAGGCCTGCGATGTCGCCCGGCAGCACGGTTTCGAGCGCGCTCGCGACGCCTTCGCCCGAGAAGACGAGCTGGCCCATGTGGCTGACGTCGAACAGGCCAGCCGATTCGCGCGTCCAGGCGTGTTCGGCCATGATGCCGTCATACTGGATCGGCATCTGATAGCCGGCGAACTCGACCATCCGTGCGCCGTTCGCGCGGTGCCACGCGTCGAGCGGCAATGGCAGCACCTCGGGCTCGACGTAATCGTCGGCCTCGTCGATGATGCTCGCATAGTCTCGAATGTCGGCGTCGCTCATGTCGGTCTCCGTCGAAGGGGCGCGCGGCACCCTGTGGTGCTGCGATCCGACCCCCTCTGTCACGGAACCTGAGAGCTTTCACCGCCTGATTGGCGGCTTACCCCTTCGGTGGCCCTCGGCGCAGACGCCAGGACGCTTTCCAGAGTGTCGATCAGCCCCGCGCGGTCTCTGGTGCCTGAGAGATTCCGGGGTGGTTGCTCCTTCGGCGGCCCCCTGCCCCTTTCAGGGCCGATCCTAAAAGGACCAGGAAACGCTCTCCCGCGCGGTGCCATGCCGGTTGCCCGACATCGACGCGTCAAGCTGTGCCGCGCCGCACAATCTTAGTCAATCGGGCTTGGTCGATCGGGCTCCTGCGAGACGTGAAATTCGTGACTGACGTCAAGTTGCGAGCCGAACGACGCCCGTACCCGCCGTCATCCCCGCGGAAGCGGGGACCCATATCATATACCGTCAAGTCTCCATCATTGGCGGTCGCCAATATGGATCCCCGCCTGCGCGGGGATGACATGGAAGGTTGTCACCCCATCACCGGATGCCCGCCCCGGTTTCAGAAGGCGACTCAGCGGGTGGCGTTGTACTTCAGCTGGTCGGCGGTCAGCTGGAACCCGACCAGCGTCTCGAAGCTGGCGCGCAGCACCGCCTGCCGCACCTCGGGCGTGCTCAGTGGATCGACCGCCGCATCCTCGTCGCCGGCCTTGCGCTTGCGCGTCAGCTTCTCGCGGACGTCCGCCGACAGCGTTGCCGCTGCACGCGTGATCGTTGCCGTACCCTGGGCATTCGCCTCCGCCCGCAGCTGGCCTGCATCGAAGTGCAGCGTCACACGGCCGACGCGCTTGGCCACGACCGCGCTGCCGCCGCGCACCACGGTCACAAAATAGGGCAGCACGACGTCGCGCGCCGCATCGGCCCGCGCACGCCGCGCCTGGACGGTGAACGTCACGTTCGTCAGGATCGGGTCGTTCGCGTCGACGCAGGTCGAACGGACATTGGTCATCAGCGCGGTGACGTCGATCGCCGACTGGTCGCGGCTGGTGACGGGGTCGAACACGGTGATGTCCCCGGTCGCGGCGGGCACCGCGACGGTCGGGCATGCGGTGCGGATCGCGGAGATGCCGCCGGTCGCGTCGATCTCTCCCTTGGAAGCGCAACCGCCGAGGGCGAGCGCGAGGATCGATGCGGCAAGGATGGGGGCTTTCACGGGGACGCGTACCTTCTCGAACGAGCGAAAGGGCCTGCGCAACCGCACCGGCCCCTGTCATCGCGCACCATAGGAACCGGCTTTCGTCCAGGCAAGCAATCGCGTAGAGCCCGACGACTATGAGCATCCCCCCAGAGCCCATCGCAAACCCCGCAACCACGCTCGCAGAGCCGACCGTGCGCGGCGACAAACCCGCGCTCGAACTGCTGATCGCGGCGCCGCGCGGCTTCTGCGCCGGCGTCGACCGCGCGATCCGCATTGTCGAGCTGGCGATCGAGAAGCACGGCGCGCCGGTCTATGTCCGCCACGAGATCGTCCACAACAAGTTCGTCGTCGACACGCTGAAGGCGCAGGGCGCGGTGTTCGTCGAGGATCTGAGCGAGGTGCCCGACGATGCGCCGGTGGTGTTCTCCGCGCACGGCGTCCCCAAGTCGGTGCCGCTCGACGCGCAGGCGCGCGGGCTTGAATATCTCGATGCGACCTGCCCGCTGGTCTCGAAGGTCCATCGCCAGGCCGAGCGGTTGGTCGCGCAGGGGCGGCACATCGTGTTCATCGGCCATGCCGGCCATCCCGAGGTTATCGGCACCTTCGGCCAGGTGCCCGAGGGCGCGATGTCGCTGATCGAAACGGTCGAGGATGCGGAAGTCTTCGCGCCGATCGACCCCGCCAATCTCGCCTTCCTGACGCAGACCACGCTGTCGGTCGACGACACCGCGGCGGTCGTCGCGACGCTGCAGCGACGTTTCCCCGAGATGCTGCCGCCGCGTGGCGAGGACATCTGCTACGCGACCTCGAACCGCCAGGCCGCGGTCAAGGCGATCGCGCATGGGTGTGACGCGATGCTGGTGATCGGCGCGCCCAATTCGTCCAATTCGGTGCGGCTGGTCGAGGTCGCGCAGCGCGAAGGCACGCCCGCGATGCTGATCCAGCGCGCCAGCGAACTCGACTGGGATTTCCTCGCCGGGGTCGGCACGCTCGGCATCACCGCAGGTGCGTCCGCGCCCGAGCTGCTGGTCCGCGAACTCGTCACGCGCCTCGCCGAGCGGTTCGAGGTGTCCGAGCGCGAGGTCGAGACGACGCGCGAGACGATCGCCTTCAAGCTGCCCCGCGGGCTCGAAGCCGCCGCCTAGCATGGCGGTCTATACGCAGGTCTCGGCCGAGGCGCTCGGAACGTTCCTCGCGCGGTACGACCAGGGCGCGCTGGTCTCTGCCAAGGGGATCGCCGAGGGGGTGCAGAACAGCAACTACCTCGTCGAGACCACCGCGGACCGCTTCATCCTGACGCTGTACGAGGAATGGACGTCGACCGACGACCTGCCCTTCTTCCTCGCGATGCTCGATCATCTGGCGGCGGCGGGCAATCCGGTGCCGCGCGCGCTGCCCGATCGCGACGGTATCGCGATCCAGCAGCTCGCCGGGCGCTCGGCCTGTCTGATCGAGTTCCTGACCGGCGTGTCGGTGTCGCACCCGACACCCGCACAGGCACGCGCGGCCGGTGCGGCGATGGGCCAGCTCCATGCCGGGCTGGCGGACTTCGCACCGACCCGCGCCAACCCGCTGGGCGCCGACACCTGGCGCCCGCTGCTCGAGCGGTGCGGTGCTGGGATCGACACGATCGAACCCGGGCTGTTCGCGCGGATTGAGGCAGCGCTGGCGCGGGTGCTGGCACAGTGGCCGCGCGACCTGCCGGTGGCGGCGATCCATACGGACCTGTTCCCCGACAATGTCCTGATGCTCGGCGACCGCGTGACCGGGGTAATCGACTTCTATTTCGCCTGCACCGACATCCGCGCCTATGACCTGGCAGTGATGCACAGCGCCTGGGCGTTCGACGCGACCGGCGAGCGTTACGATCCCGCGATCGGCGCGGCGCTGATCGCGGGCTATGAAAGCCGGTTCGCGTTGTCCGATGCGGAGCGCGCCGCACTGCGGATCCTCGCGCGGGGCGCCTGCCTGCGCTTCCTGCTGACGCGCGCCTGGGACTGGGTCAACACGCCGGCCGATGCGCTGGTGACGCGCAAGGATCCGCTCGCCTATTGGCGGCGGCTCGAAGCCTATCTCAAGGACGACCTGTTCGCATGACCGACGACGCTGCCGCGACAACGATGACCAAGGTCGAGATCTATACCGATGGCGCCTGCAAGGGGAATCCGGGACCGGGCGGCTGGGGCGCGGTGATCCGGATGGGCGCGCACGAGAAGGAATTGTCGGGCGGCGAGCCGCAGACGACGAACAACCGGATGGAGATGACTGCGGCGATCGAGGCGCTCAACATCCTCACCCGGCCCTGCGCGGTGACGCTGTACACTGACAGCAAATATGTGATGGATGGCCTGACCAAATGGGTGAAGGGCTGGCAGCGCAACGGCTGGAGGACCGCGGACAAGAAGCCGGTGAAGAACGCCGAGCTGTGGCACGCGCTGCTCGCCGCGGTCGCGCGGCACAAGATCGAGTGGCAATGGGTCAAGGGCCATGCCGGCCACCCCGAGAACGAACGCGCCGATACGCTCGCCAGCAACGCCGCGATCGCCGCTATGGCACCGGGCCGCCGCTAGGCTGACACGAAACGGCGTTAGAAACGACGGGGCGAATAGCGGTGCGGATCGATCCCCGCCACCGCAGGATCAGGCGACGTCCCAAGCAGCAACGCGGCCGCAAGACGCGCCGCCGCCGGTGCAGTCTGGATGCCAAAGCCGCCCTGCCCCGCGCACCAGAAGAAGCCGGGTTCGCTCGGGTCGAAACCATAAACTGGCAGCCGGTCGGGCGCGAAGGTCCGCAGGCCCGCCCAGCGGCGTTCGACCTGTGTGACCTGCCAGTCGACCGCCTGTTCGAGCCGGTCGATCGCGATCGCGACGTCGATCTCCTCGGGCGCGGCATCGCAGGGGTCGGTCGGCGTCTCGTCATGCGGGCTCAGCCAGAGGCGCCCGCCAGGCTCGGGCTTGAAATAGAAGCCACCTGAAATGTCGGCAATATGCGGCATGCCCGCCGCGGCTGCGGGATCAGTCCGCAGCTGGACCATCGTCCGCCGGTAGGGCTGAAGTCCGATTGGTGCAACGCCCGCGCGCTGCGCGACGGTATCGGCCCAGGCCCCCGCCGCATTGACCAGCACGGCGGCGCGAAACGTCCCCGCGGACGTCTCGATGCTCCACTGCCCCGAGTCGCGGCGCGCCGCGTTCAGCGCGGCCCCAGTGACGAGATCGGCGGCGCCCCGCCGCGCGGTCACCAGGTCGTGCGCATGCAACCCGGCGACATCGATATAGGCGCAACTCGGCTCGCGCACGCCGAGCGTCCAGTCGGGGCGCAGCCCCGGAAGGAACGCCGCCGGATCGACCCGGTCGAGCTGCACGTCGCTATCGCTGAATTCGGCGAGGAACCGGTCGATCGCGGGCGCGTCCTGCGCACGGCCGATATGAAGCGAGCCCAGCGGCTGGAGATGCCCCCCGGCCCTGAGCACCGGGCCCGACGCGGTCGTCAGCGGCTGGATGTCGGGGCCACCATAGGTTTCCGACCAGAAGGCCGCGGACCGCCCCGTCGCGTGGTAGCCCGGCATGTCCTCCGCCTCGAGCAGCAGCACGCGCGCATGCGGCGCGAGCATCGCGGCGAGGCTAACCCCGGCCATTCCCGCGCCGACGATCGCGACGTCGTAGACTTTCATCGGCGCGGCACCGTGTCGTCGAGGAACGCGTCGAGTGCGGCGAGCGCGCGGTCACGCACAGCATCCGATTCGCGCAGGATTTCATGCGCCGATTCAGGTCCGAAGCGCACCAGCCGCGCGTCGCGCAGCCGCTCGACGATCCGGACCGCGGCATGCGGATCGACCAGCTTGTCGGCATCCGCGAGCAGCATCAGCACCGGCGTAGCGATCGTCTCGACGCGCGGATCACAGGCGAGCGCAGCGGACCCGGCGAATGCTTCGGACAGCCAAGTCCAGCTCGGCGGACCGAGCTGCAGGTCGGGCTGCGCCTCGTGCCACCAGCGTTCGTCGTGATAGCGGTCGGCGTCGTGGGTGAGCAGACGCTGGCGCGAAGCGACGGGGCCGGGCCGCTCGTTCTGGCGCCAGGCCGCGCGGATCGGCGCACGCCGCGCCATGTAGCGCGCGATCCGGCCGCTCAGCCGCGCGCCGAGTGGAGAGCGCAGTCCCAGCATCGGTGCGACGAGGATCGCCGCCGCCGGGTCGATCGTCCCCGCCGTCAGCGCGCGCATCACCATCAGCCCGCCCATCGAATGGCCTAGGATCGCCGTCGGGATGCCGCCATCGCCTTCGCCGCGCCATTGATGCCAGAAGCCGGCGAGATCGGCATCGTAGGTCGCGAAGTCGTCGACATGGCCGACATAGGGGTCGGGGGACAGCCGCCCCGACCCGCCCTGCCCGCGCCAGTCAAGCGAGGTCACCGACCAGCCGACGCTGCGCAGATGCGCGATCGTCTCGAGATATTTCTCGAAACTGTCGCCGCGACCGGCCTGGAAGAGAAAACGTCCGCGCGGATTCGGTGCCGGCCAGTCGAACCGCCTCAGGCTCCAGCCATCGGCAGCGACCCAGCGACTGACGCGGGCATCGTCGGGAATCGCGCGCCGACTCGCGGCGGGCACGATCGGTACGACGGTGGTGCGGGCATGCGGACGGGCCGGACCGGAGACGGGCCCGGAGGTCGGATCAGAATCGAACATCGGCGACACAGTTACTTTTTCGAAAGCCATACCCGCTAAATGTAGTGCATGGGGTCGACGTTTACTCTTCCAATTCTACTTTTTCTGCTCGCCGGGCTGCTTGTCCTCGCTGCGATCGAGGACGCACGGACGCGGGAGATCGCCAATGCGAAGACCGCCGCGATCGTGCTGCTCGCGCCCTTGTGGTGGTGGGCCAACGGCCTGTCACCCTGGCCCGACATGGCGATCCAGATCGGGATCGCCGCGGCGGTCTTCGCGCTGTTCTGCATCGCTTTTCATTTCGGGCTGATGGGCGGCGGCGACGTCAAGCTGATCGTCGCGCTGTCGCTGTGGCTGCCGTTCGGCGCGTTCATGGCGATGCTGATGGTCATGTCGATCGCGGGCGGCGTGCTGACCGCGGGGATGCTGATCGCAAGGAAGCTGGCCATGCGCCGCGCCGATTCGGGCGTCGAAAACGCCGCGATCGAGGTGCCCTATGGCATCGCGATCGCCTTTGCAGGGCTCGTCGCGGTCCACGAACCACTCCTTAACTCCCTGCGGTAGATACTTAATGTTCGATCAATCACACGGCGCCCGAAAGGCACGATGAGTCATGGATAGTCGCAAGCTCATATTGCTGGTCGGTGCGTTGATCGTGGCGGCGGTCACGGCCTTCTTCGCCCGCACGCTGATCGCGGGCAGCGCAGCCCCGCAGGCGACCGCGGTGGCGATGCAGCCCGTGGTGATCGACGGCCCGGAAGTGCTGGTCGCGACCCGCGCGCTGCCGGTCGGCACGATCCTCGACGCGACCGCATTGAAGTTCCAGCCCTGGCCCAAGGAACTCGTCGACAACGCTTATTACCTGAAGGACAAGACCGACCTGAAGGCGCTGCAGGGCACCGTGGTGCGCAACATGATCACCGCGGGCCAGCCGGTGACGCAGGGCGCGCTGGTCAAGCCCGGCGACCGCGGCTTCCTCGCGGCCGCGCTCGGGCCCGGCATGCGCGCGGTGACGGTCCCCGTCTCGGAACAGGCGTCGGTCGCGGGCTTCGTGTTCCCGGGCGACCGGATCGACCTGGTGCTGACCCAGGCGGTGGCGGGCGGCGGCGACGGCGATCCGTTGAAGGTGTCGGAGACGATCATGCGCAATGTGCGCGTGCTCGCGACCGACCAGCGCACCGACAACAAGGTCGGCGACGACGGCAAGACCGTCGTCAGCACCTTCTCGACGGTCACGGTCGAGACGACGCCCAAGATGGCCGAGGAGATCGCAGTCGCGCAGACGGTGGGCACGCTGTCGCTGTCGCTGCGGTCGATCGCGGACAATGCGGGCGAACTCGAGGACGCGATCGCGTCGGGCAGCGTGAGCGTGCCCGCGGGGTCGGATCCCAAGGCGGATGCGCGCGTGCTGCTGCGTCTCGCGAGCCAGCCCTCGTCGGGAGCGAGCAGCTACGTCACCGGCGCGGACGTGTCGCGCTACCAGCGCAGCACCGTGCCGGGCAAGGCGGTCGCGTCCGGCGGTCCGGGCGGCTCGGCACAGATGATGATGCCGGCTGGCGTACCCGGCGGCGCGCCGGCGGGAGGCCCTTCGGGCGCGATCGCGTCGGGCCCGGTCGTCCGGGTCGCCCGCGGCAACAGCATGACCATCGTTCCGGTGGGGGGGAAGTAAGATGCGTACGAGCAAGACAGGGATGCGGGCGTCGCTCGGCTGGTCGTTCGCCGCGGTGCTCGCCGCGGCAGGCACCGCGCCCTCCGCGCCGGCCATCGCGCAGGCGCAGGTCTCGGCCGCTCCCGCCGGGCTGGTTCAGGTCAATACCGGGCGTGGCCGGCTGGTGACGCTGTCGCGGCCGATGAGCGACCTCTTCGTCGCCGACGACACGATCGCCGACGTCCAGGTCCGCTCGCCGACCCAGCTCTACATCTTTGGCAAGAAGACCGGCGAGACGACGATCTCGGCGACGGCCAAGGGCGGCGCGATTGTCTACAGCTCGACGGTGCGGGTCGGCAACAATCTCGATTCGATCCAGCAGATGCTCGGGCTGGCGATGCCCGAGGCGCAGGTCGTCGCGACGCCGATGAACGGGCTGGTCCTGCTCACCGGCACGGTCGCCGCGCCCGAGGATGCGGCGGAGGCCGAACGGTTGGTCCAGGCGTTCGTCGGCGATGCGACCAAGGTCCTGTCGCGTCTCAAGACCGCGACGCCGCTCCAGGTCAATCTGCAGGTCCGCGTCGCCGAGGTTTCGCGCAGCTTCGTCAAGACGATCGGCGTCAACCTGACCAGCCGCGGATCGGGCAATTTCCTCTTCAACATCGCGCAGGGGCGGCAAGGCACGATCACCACCGTGCCCGGCGTCGTCGGCATCCCCGGCGCGGCAGTCGACGTGAACGGCGCGGTGCCCGGCAACACGCTGTTCGGCTTCCCTGCCAAGTCCACCACCGGCTCCACGATCGGGATGGCCGGGCGCCTGCTCGGGCTCGACCTGCTCGCGGCGATCGATTTGGGCGAGCAGACCGGACAGGTCTCCACGCTCGCCAACCCGAACCTCACCGCGCTGTCGGGCGAGACCGGGACGTTCCTCGCGGGCGGCGAAGTGCCGATCCCGATTGCGCAGGCGCTGGGCACGGTGTCGGTCGAGTATAAGCAATATGGCGTCAGCTTGGCCTACACCCCGACCGTACTCTCTGACGGCCGCATCTCGCTTCGCGTCCGCCCGGAGGTCTCGCAGCTCGATTATTCCAATGCGGTCACGCTGAACGGCACCCGCGTGCCGGGGCTGACGACGCGGCGGACCGAGACGACGGTCGAGCTCGGCTCGGGCCAGAGCATGATGATCAGCGGGCTGCTGTCGAACAACCACAACAACACCTATGACAAGACGCCGGGGCTCGCGAGCCTGCCGATCATCGGCGCGCTGTTCCGCTCCAACAGCTTCCAGCGCAACGAGACCGAGCTGGTGGTGATCATCACCCCCTATCTGGTCAAGCCGGTCAACAACCCGGCGGACATCGCGCTGCCCACCGACGGCTACAAGGCACCGACCGATGCCGGCCGGGTCCTGCTCGGCGATCTCGGCGGCGGAACGACGGGCGGGCGCCGGCCGGTGCCGAGCGTCGCGCCGATGGGCTATGCGAACCCCGCAATCGGCGCTGCCGCCCCGGTCGGCCCCATCCCGACCCGCGACCCGCAGCAGCCGGCTCTCACGACGGGCACCAAGCCGAGCACGAAGACGAGCAAGGGCGCCACGCCGATGCCCGGCTTCTCCAACTGATCCCGCGCCGCGCCATGTTTCAAGGACTTCGCACGATGACGAAACACCCGATCCTGCTGCTATCGCTCGGATCCGCGCTGCTGCTCGGCGGCTGTATGGGAACCGAGAATCGCGGTCTCGAATCGGTCCACCAGCCGGTCGTGAGCCGCGCCAACTATGCGGTCGACCTCGGCACCGCCGGCGGCACGCTGGCGCAGGGCGAGGCGCGGCGGCTGGCGGGATGGATGACGACGATGCGGGTCGGCTATGGCGACCGCGTCGCGATCGACGATCCTGCGGGCGAAGCACCGATGGCGCGCGCCGAGATCGCCGACGTCGTCGCGGGCTATGGCCTGTTGCTGTCCCCCGACACCCCGGTCACGCAGGCGCCGGTCAGCCCCGGCGCGATCCGGATCGTCGTCACGCGGATGCGCGCCGATGTCCCCGGTTGCCCCGACTGGTCGCGCGACGCGAGCATCGACATCGCCAGCCACACCTCGTCCAACTATGGGTGCGCGATGAACCGCAACCTCGCGGCGATGGTCGCGCGGCCCGAGGATCTGGTCCGCGGCTCCGGCGACGCCGAGACCTATGACCCGGCCTCCTCGTTCAAGGCGATCGATGTGTATCGCCGCGCGGTGCCGACTGGCGCAAACAACGCGCTGCGGTCCGAAACCGCAGGGGGCAAGTGATGAACGCACCCTGGAAGCCCGCAGGCATCGCGCACCGCGAGCCCTTCGCCGCCTATGTCTGCGATGAACCGACCGCCGAGGCGCTGCGCCCGATCGCGGCCGAACTCGGCTGGTCGGTCGACAAGGTCAGCAAGGGTGGCCTGCGCAACGCGATCCAGTCGCTGTCGGTGTCCGCCAGCCCGCAGATCCTGTTCGTCGACCTCGCCGAATCGGGCGATCCGCTCAACGACATCAACGCGCTGGCCGAAGTATGCGAGCCCGGCACGGTGGTGATCGCGGCGGGCCAGGTGAACGACGTCCGGCTCTACCGCGATCTCGTCGCCAGCGGGATCCAGGACTATCTGCTCAAGCCGCTGCACCCCGACATGCTGCGCGAGGCGTTCGGCCATGCGCAGGCGATGCTCAGCGCGCCCAAGCATGTCGAGCATGCCCCCGCGCGACCGCAATGCTCGATCGCGATCATCGGCACGCGCGGCGGCGTCGGCGCATCGACGATCGCGACCTCGGTCGCCTGGCTGATCGCGGAGAAGGAACAACGCGCGACCGCGCTGCTCGATCTCGACGTGCATTTCGGCACCGGCGCGCTGTCGCTCGATCTCGAGCCGGGCCGCGGGCTGACCGATGCGATCGAGAATCCGAGCCGGATCGACGGGCTGTTCATCGAGCGCGCGATGGTCAAGGCGTCGGAAAAGCTGTCGGTGCTGAGCGCGGAGGCGCCGATCAACGCGCCGCTGATGACCGACGGCGCCGCCTTCTATCAGCTGCAGGAGGAGATGTGTGCGGCGTTCGACTGCACCATCGTCGACCTGCCGCGCGGCATGCTGGTCCAGCATCCGCATCTGATCAGCGAGGTCCACCTCGCGGTGCTCGTCACCGATCTGACGCTGGCGGCGGCGCGCGACACGATCCGCCTGCTGTCGTGGATGAAGTCCAACGCGCCCAAGACCCGGGTGCTCGTGCTCGCCAACCGGATGCATGCCGGCGGCCAGCTCGAGATCAGCCGCAAGGATTTCGAGGGCTCGATCGAGCGCCGGATCGATCATGTCGTGGTGTTCGACCAGAAGCTCGCGGCGCAGGCCGCCAAGCTCGGCAAGCCGATCGTCGAGGCCGGCAAGACGTCGAAGACGATCGCGCCGATCGTCGCGCTCGTCACCGAACTGATGGTCGCGGTCGATGCCACCGGTACGGAGGCTGCGAGCGCCAAGACGCCCCGCCGGTCGGGCGGCGTCTCGCTGCTCGGCAAGTTCAGCGACCTGAAGGGGCTGATGGCCAAGCGGGCGACCAAGTCGTGACGCCGCGCTGGCCGCGGATGCACGCCGATCGGCCACGGAAGGCCTAGGCGACGATGGACATGCTTCCCGTCATCATGGTCGCGCTGGGCGGCTGCACCGTGCTCGGCCTGCTGCTGTACGCCTTCGCCGGCCCCTCCGCCGGGCGCGCGCAGACGCGCCGGGTCGCGTCGCTGCGCATGCGCCACGGCGACGGCGTCGCCATGCCCGAGGCGCAGATGCGCCGGATCGCGATGGCAGGCGACACGCGGATGGATCTGGCGGTCGGGCGGTTCCTGCCCAACCGTGCCGAGCTTGCCAAGCGGCTGGCGATGACCGGCAAGGACTGGACCGTCGGCCAATATGGCATGGCGACCGCCGGGCTGACGCTGGTCGTCGCATTCCTGATGCTGGTGCGTGGCATGCCGATCTTCCTCGCGCTGTTCGTCGGCCTGTTCGTCGGCATCGGCATCCCGCATCTGGTGGTCGGCAAGGTCCTCAAGCGCCGGGTCGCCAAGTTCACGCAGAAGTTTCCCGACGCGATCGAGCTGCTGGTGCGCGGCTTGCGCTCCGGTCTGCCGATCAGCGAGACGATCGGCGTCGTCGGCGCCGAGGTCGATGGTCCGGTCGGCGAGGAATTCCGATCGGTCAGCGACAAGATGAAGATCGGCCGGACGATGGACGTCGCGCTGCAGGAAACCGCGGACCGGCTCGGCACGCCCGAATTCCAGTTCTTCGTCATCACCATCGCGATCCAGCGCGAGACCGGCGGCAATCTGGCAGAGACGCTCGCCAACCTCGCCCACGTATTGCGGATGCGCGCGCAGATGAAGCTGAAGATCAAGGCGATGTCGTCCGAGTCCAAGGCATCGGCCTATATCATCGGCGCGCTGCCGTTCATCGTGTTCGGGCTGATCTGGTTCATCAACGGTACGTACATGCAGAAGTTCTTCATCGACGAACGGCTGATGGTGATCGGCATGGGCGGGCTGTGCTGGATGGCGATCGGGTCGTTCATCATGTCCAAGATGATCAGCTTCGAGATTTAGGATCAGGATGATGGGTGAGACCGCCGGACCTATGCTGCTCGGATTCGACGTCCTTTGGGTCGCGACGATCCTGTCGGGAATCGCCGCCTTCGCGGTGATGGTGGCGATCTATGCCGCCACCACGGTCAGCGATCCGATGGCCAAGCGGGTCAAGGCGCTCAACGATCGTCGTGAACAGCTGAAAGCTGGCATCACGGCGTCGACCAAGCGGCGTGCCAAGCTCGTGCAGCGCCACGATGCCGCGGACCGTATGCGCGGCTGGCTGTCGTCGATGAAGGTCCTGCAGGACAGCCAGGTCAAGGCGGTCCAGGTCAAGCTGGCGCAGGCGGGGATCCGGTCGAAGGAATGGGCGCCCGCGGTGATCTTCGGGCGGCTCGTCCTGCCGATCGTGATCGGCGGCGCGATGGTCATCTGGGTCTATGGCACGGACGGCTTCGCGACGTGGAGCCCGCTCAAGAAATACGGGCTCGTCGCGGTCAGCTTCATCCTCAGCTACAAGGCCCCCGACCTGTATCTCGACAACAAGATCACCAAGCGCACCGATGCGATCCGCAAGGGCCTGCCCGACGCGCTCGACCTGCTGGTGATCTGTGCGGAGGCGGGGCTGACGATCGATGCGGCGTTCCACCGCGTCGCGCGCGAACTCGGCCGCGCCTATCCCGAACTGGGCGAGGAATTCACGCTGACCGCGATCGAACTGGGCTTCCTGACCGACCGGCGCAGCGCGTTCGAGAATCTCGCCGGCCGTGTGAAGCTCGACGCGGTAAAGGGCGTCGTCACGACGATGGTCCAGACCGAGAAATACGGCACGCCCCTCGCCTCCGCACTCCGCGTGCTGTCGAACGAGTTTCGCAACGAACGGATGATGCGCGCCGAGGAAAAGGCCGCGCGGCTGCCGGCGATCATGACCGTGCCGCTGATCCTGTTCATCCTGCCCGTGCTGTTCGTCGTCATCCTCGGGCCGGCGGCCTGTTCGATCTCGGATGCGTTGCTCAAGAGCTGAGGCAACCGCAGCCGCAGCGGTTCGTTGAGCCCCCGTAACAGGAGGGTTTTCACGATGCCGTTGTTTTCCACACCGACGCAGTTCGCCGCACTGGGGCTGGTCCTGATCGCGGGCTGGCTGCTGGGCCTCGCCAGCCATCCCGGCGGCAAGAAGTGGAAGGCGCGCTACCTCGCCGAGCGCGATGCCCATGGCGCGACCCGCAAGGAGACCGACCTGCGCGCGAGTGCCGCCGAACAGCGTGCGGTCGAGGCGGAGCATGAGAATGCGCGATTGGTGAAGGCGGCAGCGGCAGCGCCGGTGGCGGCCCCAGTGGCAGCGCCCGTCGCACGGACGACGGCGGCGCCCGTCTCGCGTGACCGGGATGTGGCCTATTCGGACGGCTATGCAACGGGCCGGCCGGGCTATGTGACCGACGGCACCAAGCGCGGTTGGTTCGACTTCAACCAGCGTCGGTGAGCGTTCGGGGGGCGGTGTTCCCCCACTCCTCGTACTCCCGCGAAGGCAGGAACCCAGTCTGGATCCCCGCCTTCGCGGGGAGGCAGTCTATTTTTCACTACCCCGGCGGAGGCCGGGGCCCAGTTGGGGATGTTAGGTAACTGTGGACGGGTCCTAGTTACTCTGGACATTCCACCTGGGCCCCGGCCTTCGCCGGGGTGGTTATTTATTCCCTGTTCAGTGCCGCCTGCGCCGCCGCAAGCCGCGCGATCGGCACGCGGTACGGGCTTGCCGACACGTAATCGAGCCCGACCTTCTCGCAGAATGCGATGCTCGCCGGGTCACCGCCATGCTCGCCGCAGATGCCGAGCTTGATGCCCGATCGCGTCTTGCGGCCACGCTCGGCGGCGATCTCGATCAGTTCGCCAACACCCTCAACGTCGATGCTGACGAACGGGTCCTTCGCATAGATGCCCTGTTCGACATAGGCGCCGAGGAACCGCGCCGCATCGTCGCGGCTGACGCCCAGCGTCGTCTGCGTCAGGTCGTTGGTGCCGAACGAGAAGAACTCGCCGACTTCCGCGATCTCCCCTGCCCGCAGCGCGGCGCGGGGCAGCTCGATCATCGTGCCGACCAGATATTCGATCGTCCGGCCCTTGTCGGCGAACACCGCCTGCGCGGCCTTGTCGACGACCGCCTTCATCAGCTCCAGCTCGCGGCGGGTCGCCACCAGCGGGATCATGACCTCGGGGATCGGGGCCGCGCCGGACTTCTCCGCGACGTCGACCGCCGCCTCGAAGATCGCACGCGCCTGCATCTCGTAGATCTCGGGATAGGTCACGCCGAGACGGCAGCCGCGATGGCCGAGCATCGGGTTGAACTCGTGCAGCTCGGCCGCGCGACGCTTCAGCGTGTCGACGTCGATCCCCGCCGCGGTCGCGACCTCGGCGAACTCGGACTCCTCGTGCGGCAGGAATTCGTGGAGCGGCGGATCGAGCAGACGGATCGTCACCGGCAGCCCGGCCATCACCTCGAGGATCTCGGTGAAGTCCTTGCGCTGTTCTGGAAGCAGCTTCTCGAGCGCGGCGCGACGGCCCTTCTCGTCGCTCGCCAGGATCATCTGGCGGACGTTGGTGATGCGGCTGCTCTCGAAGAACATGTGCTCGGTGCGGCACAGCCCGACGCCTTCCGCGCCGAACTCGCGCGCGACGCGGCAATCCTCGGGCGTCTCGGCATTGGCACGGACCTTGAGGCGACGAACCTCGTCCGCCCAGGTCATCAGCGTGCCGAAATCACCCGACAGCTCGGGCTGCACAGTCGCAACCGCGCCGATCATCACCTCGCCGGTGCTGCCGTCGATCGTGAGCAGGTCGCCCTCCTTCACCTCACGGCCGCCGCAGCGCATGATCTTCGCCTTGGTGTCGATCGACAGCGTGCCCGCGCCCGAAACGCACGGGCGCCCCATGCCGCGCGCGACGACAGCCGCATGGCTGGTCATCCCGCCGCGTGCGGTCAAGATGCCGCGCGCGGCGTGCATCCCATGAATGTCGTCGGGCGAGGTCTCGGTCCGGACGAGGATCACCGCGACGCCGTCGGCAGCCTTCTTCTCCGCCGCATCCGCATCGAACACCACCGCGCCCGAGGCCGCGCCCGGTGAGGCGGGAAGCCCCTTGGTCAGCACGTCGCGCTTGGCATTGGGATCGAGCGTCGGGTGGAGCAGCTGGTCGAGCGCCATCGGCTCGACGCGCAGGATCGCTTCCTCGCGCGTGATCAGGCCCTCATTCGCCATGTCGACCGCGATCTTGAGCGCGGCCTTGGCGGTCCGCTTGCCCGCGCGCGTCTGGAGCATCCAGAGCTTGGTCTTCTCGACCGTGAACTCGATGTCCTGCATGTCGCGGTAATGGTTTTCGAGCGTGTCGAACACACCCGCGAGCTGGCCGTACACCTCGGGCATCGCCTCTTCCATCGAGGCGGCCTTGGCGCCGGCATCCTCGCGCGCGACCTTGGTCAGATATTGCGGGGTGCGGATGCCGGCGACGACGTCCTCGCCCTGCGCGTTGATCAGGAACTCGCCGTAATAGGCGCGGTCGCCCTTCGACGGATCGCGCGTGAACGCGACGCCGGTCGCCGAGGTGTCGCCCATGTTGCCGAACACCATCGCCTGGATGTTGACCGCGGTGCCCCAGCTGGCGGGAATGTCGTTGAGCCGGCGATAGACCTTCGCCCGCTCCGACTGCCACGAGCCGAACACCGCACCGACCGCGCCCCAGAGCTGGTCGTGGACGTCCTGCGGGAAGGGCTTGCCCCAGAGCTTTTCGACGAGGCCCTTATATTCGGTGACCAGCGCGCGCAGGTCGTCCGCGCTCAGCTCGGTGTCGAGCGTGAAGCCCTGGTCTTCCTTGGCGATCTCGAGCGCCTCCTCGAACGCGCCGTGATCGAGTTCGAGGACGACATCGGCATACATCTGGATGAAGCGGCGATAGCTGTCCCAGGCGAAGCGCGCGTCCTCGGACTTGGCGGCGAGGCCCTCGACCGTCTCGTCGTTGAGCCCGAGGTTGAGGACGGTGTCCATCATCCCCGGCATCGAGGCGCGGGCACCCGAGCGGACCGAAACGAGCAACGGGTCGGCGGCGTCGCCGAACACCTTGCCGGTCACGCCCTCGATATGCGCGAGGCCGGTGGCGACCTCGTCGCGCAGGCCCTGCGGGAACTGGCCGCCCTCGTCATAATAGACCGCGCAGAAATCGGTTGAGATCGTGAAACCCGGCGGCACCGGCAGGCCGATCGACGCCATCTCGGCGAGGTTCGCGCCCTTGCCGCCGAGCAGGTTCTTGTCGCCCTTGCCGCCGTCCGAAACACCGCCGCCGAAACGGTACACATATTGGGTCATCGCAGGTCCTCTAGGTGTTGTTGCGCGCAAGGCGGCAGAGAATGTCTTTGCAAGCGGGGCGGGTCAGCCCTCGATCTTCGAAAAGTCCGCGACGTTGTGCACTGCGGCGCGAATACGCTCAAGTAGCGCGAGACGGGCGGAGCGCTTGGCGGGATCGGGGTCGTTGACGATAACGCTATCAAAGAACGCATCGATCGGCGCCCGCAGCGACGCGAGCGCGGCCATCGCCGCGGCGAAATCTTCGGCCGCGATTGCTGCAGTTGCGCGGGGTTCGGCGGCGTCGAGCGCGGACTGGAGCGCGGCCTCTGCGGATTCGGGCGCATACTGCTCCCTCTCCCCTGCGCGGAGAGGGGGAGCAGAAGGGGCCTCCTTCTTCAGAATATTGGCCGCGCGCTTGTAGCCGGCGAGCAGGTTCTTCCCATCCTCGGTCGATATAAAATTCGCGAGCGCTTTGGCCCGCGCTTCGACCCGATCAACGCGGTCGTCGCTTCCAGTGCCCCAACCGGTGGAAGCTTGGACATAGTCATAGCGGATGCCGGCTTCACGCAGCTGAACGCCGAGACGATCATGCAGAAAGTCGGAGAGTACTATACCGAGCGCAGCATTCTCTTCCCCAGACCAAGCGCGAGCTGCCGCGTCGATCTTGAACTTGAGATTGGCCGTTTGAATCGTCCGCAAGACACCCAGAGCTGCCCTTCGCAAAGCGAACGGGTCCTTCGAGCCAGTTGGAAACAGCTCGACGGCAAAGAACGAGAATAGCGTATCCAGCTTGTCCGCCAGGCTGACCGCGACCGTCACCGGGTCAGTCGGGACGTCATCGCCCTGCCCGACCGGCTTGTAATGATCGCGGATCGCGGCGGCGACGGCGGGGTGCTCGCCTTGGGCTGCGGCGTAGTAGCCGCCCATCAGGCCCTGCAATTCGGGGAACTCGCCGACCATGCCGGTTACGAGATCCGCCTTGGCGAGACGCGCGGCGCGTTCGGCGAGGGTGGCGAGTTCCGCCCGGGCCTCGGGCGTTTCTTCTGTTCCCCGGCGGACGCCGGGGTCCAGGTGGGAAGCCTGTTGTGACGGCGCGCCGGCCTCAGCCAAGGCGCCGTTCCCAACTGGGCCCCGGCCTTCGCCGGGGAACAAAGAGGTAGCGGAGGACGAACTCGTACCCCCGACGATACCCTCTTCGACCAACCAGCGTGCGAGCTTGGCGACGCGGTCGACCTTGTCCGCCACCGTACCGAGCTTTTCGTGGAAGACGATCTTCTCGAGCTTCCCCGCCTGCTCTTCGAGCGGCACCTTCAGGTCGGTGTCGTAGAAGAATTTCGCATCCGACAGACGAGCGGCGAGGACCTTGCGGTTGCCCTCGACGATCTTCGCGCCGCCGTCGTGCGCGGCGATGTTAGCGGTACAGACGAACGCGTTCGCCAGCGTCCCGTCGGCGCTGCGGCACACGAAATATTTCTGGTTCACGCGCGCGGTAAGCCGGATCACCTCGGGCGGCACGTCGAGAAACGCCGGATCGAACCGGCCGAGCAGCGGGATCGGCCATTCGGTGAGCCCGGCATTCTCGGCGACGAGGCCCTCGTCCTCGATCAGTTCGAGCCCGGCCTGCATCGCAGCCTCGCGCGCGTGATCGCGGATCAGCGTCGCGCGCTCGTCCTGGTCGACGATGACGTGGCAGGCGCGCAGCTTCTCGACATAGTCGTGTGCGCCGCCGATCGTGATCTGGTACGGATGGTGGAAGCGATGGCCGAGCGTGGCGGCGCCGCTTGCGATGCCGGCGATCTCGAACGGCACGATCTCTTCGCCGAGCAGCGCGACGATGCCCTGCAGCGGGCGGACCCATCGCAGCGATTCGGTGCTGGCGGAGGCATCGCCCCAGCGCATCGACTTGGGCCAGGGAAACGCGCGGACGATCGCGGGGATCGCCTCGGCAAGCACGTCCGCGGTGGCGCGGCCGGGCTTTTCGGTGACCGCGAAGAACGTGCCGCCGCGATCGACCAGTTGCTCGCGCGTGAGACCGGTCTTGCGCAGGAACCCTTCGAGCGCCTGCGGGGGGGCCGACGTCTTGGGGCCCTTCACCTCTTCAGACACCGCAGCAGTCTCGATCGGCAGATCGCGCGCGATCAGCGCCAGGCGGCGTGGCGTCGCATAGGTGACGAGCACGCTGGTGGCGATCCCGGCCTTGGCGAGCTCGGCGGTGAACAGCTTCGCGAGATCCTCGCGCGCCTTCGCCTGCATACGGGCGGGGATTTCTTCGGAGCGGAGCTCCAGGAGGAAGTCGGTCATTCGGGCTCACCGGTCGGAGCAAAAACACTCTGCGTTCTCTGCGTCTCTGCGCGACAATCTGTTCGCGCGGAGGCGCAGAGAACGCGGAGAGAAGAAGAGATACAGCCTGCGGCGCAGGGGCGCATCACGCCGCCCATCCGTGTTTGTCCATCCAGGCGGCGCAGGCGCCTTTCGCCAAGTCGCGGACGCGGCCCATATAGGCCTGGCGTTCGGCGACCGAGATCACCCCGCGCGCCTGCAGCAGGTTGAAGACGTGGCTGGCCTTGATCGCCTGCTCATAGGCCGGGATCGGCAGCTTGTGGCTCAAGCTGTTCTCGCATTCGGCGACGTGCTTGCGGAACTGGTCGAACAGCGAGTCCGTGTCGGCGATCTCGAAGTTCCACTTCGACATCTCCTGCTCGTTCTCCAGGAACACCTCGCCATAGGTCACGCCTGCGTCGTTGAACGCGAGGTCGTAGACGCTGTCCTTGTCCTGGATATACATCGCCAGCCGCTCGAGCCCGTAGGTCAGCTCGCCCGCGACGGGCTTCATGTCGAAGCCGCCCATCTGCTGGAAATAGGTGAACTGCGTCACCTCCATGCCGTCGCACCAGACCTCCCAGCCGAGCCCCCAGGCACCGAGCGTCGGGCTCTCCCAATCATCCTCGACGAAGCGGATGTCGTGCTTCAGCATGTCGATGCCGATCGCAGCGAGCGAGCCCAGATAGAGTTCCTGGAGGTTCGCCGGCGATGGCTTCAGGATCACCTGATACTGGTAATAATGCTGGAGCCGGTTCGGATTTTCGCCGTAGCGGCCATCCGTGGGACGGCGACAGGGCTGGACGAACGCGGCGTTCCACGGTTTCGGACCGAGCGCGCGCAGCGTCGTCGCGGTGTGGAACGTGCCCGCACCCATTTCCATGTCATAGGGCTGCAGGATCAGGCACCCGTGATCACTCCAATAGTCATGGAGCGTGAGGATCATGCGCTGGAAGCTAAGAGGCTTTTTCAGGGGCTGGGTCACGCGCGGGCTTTGGCGGATGGGGGTGCGCGAGGCAAGTGGTGCGTTGCGATCGCGCATCCTACATGGGGCCGACCAACGATGAGGATGCCCTCCCCTTGAAGCTGTTTTCCCGACTCGCGTCGCTTCGCTCCGCCCCGCTGCGCT
Organism: Sphingomonas sp. STIS6.2; assembly: GCF_000732685.2. Classification (NCBI taxonomy): domain Bacteria; kingdom Pseudomonadati; phylum Pseudomonadota; class Alphaproteobacteria; order Sphingomonadales; family Sphingomonadaceae; genus Sphingomonas; species Sphingomonas sp. STIS6.2. The sequence goes on along the minus strand of NZ_JPDP02000041.1, from coordinate 117,193 downwards.
CGACGCTGTCCGCCATCGCGATGGCGTTCGCGCTGCCCGCCTGCGCACAGGTCGCGCCAAAGCCCGTGGAGGCGGCGAACGATGCCGATCCCGCCCTGTGGGTGGTGAAGGACAAGGACACGACGATCTACCTGTTTGGGACAATCCATGTGCTCAAACCCGGCATGACGTGGTTCGACGAGGCGGTGAAGACCGCGTTCGACCGCTCGCAGCAGGTCGTGCTCGAGCTGGTGATGCCCGATCCCGCCAAGATGCAGACCTTGGTCATGGCGACCGGCGTGACGAAGGACGGGCCGACGCTGACCGAACAGCTGCCCGCGGACAAGCGCGCGGCCTATGCCAAGGCGGTGACGGATCTGGGGTTGCCGGCGAACGCGTTCGATCGGTTCCGCCCGTGGCTCGCGGCAACGAACCTGTCGATCGCGCCACTGTCGAAGCTTGGCTATGATGCGGCGAACGGGCCGGAGCAGGTGATCACTGCCGCGGCCAAGGCGGCGGGCAAGCCGGTGACGGGGCTGGAGACCGCGGAGCAGCAGCTGGGCTATTTCGGCGGGCTGTCGCAACAGGCGCAGCTGCAGTTCCTCGGCAGCACGATCGACGAACTCCCCAAGCTCGAGACGACGATGGCGACGATGGTCGACGAATGGGCGAAGGGCGATCCCGAGGCGCTCGCGCGCGAAATGAACGAAAGCCTGAAGGACTCGCCCGAGGTGGCAAAGGCCCTGCTGATCGATCGCAACGCCCGATGGGCGGAGTGGGTCGCGAACCGGATGAAGTCGCCGGGGACGGTGTTCGTCGCGGTCGGCGCCGGCCATCTGGCGGGGCAGGACAGCGTTCAGGCGCAGTTGGCGAAGCTTGGCGTGAAGGCGGAGCGGGTGAAGTATTGAGCGACTTACCCTCTCCCCTCGGGGGAGAGGGAGGGAGGAGCCGTAGGCGACGGAAGGGTGAGGGCACGCGTCTGTGGCGGACCGTGCCCTCACCCTTCCGCACGCACGTGCGTGCGGGCCCCTCCCTCTCCCCTGAGGGGAGAGGGGGAATATTGCGTTTGCGCTCTTCTTCCGCTATGCGCCCGCGCTTCCGGTCCATGGTCATCCCTGGAGGCGTGGGCGGGAAGAACAACAAACGAGTTTCGGAGAATATCGATGAGCGACCAGTTGACGCTCGCAGCCGAGACGCGTGACCGGGTTGGCAAGGGAGCCTCCCGGGCGCTGCGTCGTGATGGCCGCGTGCCTGCCGTGATCTACGGCCTGAACAAGGAACCCACCTCGGTTCACCTCGAGGAAAAGGCGCTGATGAAGGCGCTGATGACCGGCCACTTCATGAATTCGGTCGTGATGGTCAACGGCGTGCGCACGCTGCCCAAGGACGTTGCGTTCCACCCGGTCACGGATCGCCCGATCCATGTCGACTTCCTGCGCATCGGCGAGCATTCGACCGTCACGGTCGCCGTGCCGATCGTGTTCACCGACGAGGACGACGCACCGGGCATCAAGAAGGGCAAGGGCGTCCTCAACATTACGCGCCATGAGGTCGAGCTGGTCGTCGACGCATCGGACATCCCGAGCGAGATCTCGATTTCGCTAGCCGGCATGGAAATCGGTGATTCGATCCATATCAGCGACGTGACGCTGCCCAAGGGCGCGACGCCCGCGATCGACGACCGCGACTTCGCGATCGCCACGATCGTGCCGCCGACCGTCCCGACCGTCGAGGACGAAGAGCTCGAGGCTGAAGTCGCCGAGGCGCAGGCTGCCGAGGCTGCTTCGGACGAAGAGCCCGTGGTCGAGCCTAACGACGATCACAACGACGACGACAAGATCACGCCGCAGAAGAAGGACTAATCTCCTTCGTCTTCGGACGATCTGGCGGGCGGGAAAGCTAGGGCTTTCCCGCCCGTTTCGTTTTGTAAGCCATTCCGCCCACCCAAAAAACCGTCATCCCCGCGCAGGCGGGGATCCAGACCCTCGGACCTTCCTATGGAATCGAGAGGTTTGCCACTATGGGTTCCCGCC